>CABQHM010000011.1 GCA_902464015.1 uncultured Coriobacteriales bacterium
GCCCAGGAGGTCTGGGTGGGCGGCGAGCCCGCCCTGCCCGAGACCGTGGCCGTCACCTGGTCCAACGGCGACGTGACCGACGAGCCCGTCTCCTGGGGCGCGGCCGACACCTCCCAGCCCGGAACCATCGAGGTCGCGGGCTCGGTCGAGGGCCTGGCCGACCCCGTCGTGGCGACGGTCGAGGTCAGGGCCCCCGAGGCCGTGTCGGCAGGCGACGGCGAGCCCGTCGCGGCCTCTGTGCCCAGCGGCGCCGGGGCCGCCGACGTCCTGGCGGCCCTTCCCCAGACCGTGCCCGTCTCCTGGTCGGACGGCTCGGTGACCGAGGAGCCCGTCGCCTGGGCCGAGCCCGACGCGGGGCAGCTCGCGGCCCTGTCCAGCCGCGAGGGCGGCACGGTCGAGGTGCAGGGCGCCGTGGGCGACACGGGCCAGTCCGTGAGCGCGACCGTCGAGGTCGCCCCCGCAGAGCCCGCCTCCGCCCAGGCGCCCCAGGCCCAGGAGGTCTGGGTGGGCGGCGAGCCCGCCCTGCCCGAGACCGTGGCCGTCACCTGGTCCAACGGCGACGTGACCGACGAGCCCGTCTCCTGGGGCGCGGCCGACACCTCCCAGCCCGGAACCATCGAGGTCGCGGGCTCGGTCGAGGGCCTGGCCGACCCCGTCGTGGCGACGGTCGAGGTCAGGGCCCCCGAGGCCACGGCGGTTGAGGTGTCTGACGCCGCAGCCCAGACTCTTGAGGTTGAGCCCGGCGCGGTGCCCGATTTGCCCGCCACCGTCCAGGTGAGCTGGTCTGACGGTCAGACGAGCGAGGAGCCCGTGGTGTGGGACGTTCCCGGCGCCGAGGAGTTCGTGGCCGGCACCGACGTCAAGATTTCCGGCGAGGTCGAGGCGACTCAGCAAAGCGTCGAGGTCACCGTGCATGTGAAGGATGAGGAGCCGGCTCCCGCATCGCAGGCCGAGGCCGATTCTGACAAGGATGCAGCCGCCGTGACCGACACCAAGGCCGGCGAAGACGATGCCACGTCGCAGCCTGCCGCTTCTCCGACGAAGCCCGATGCCGCGGCTACGCAGGACGGCAAGGACGGCAAGGCCGACCAGGCCGACTCCGCATCGAAGCCTGATGCTGCGGCCACGCAGGATGGCAGGGCCGACCAGGTCGCGACTGCCCCTCAGCCCGCCGCTCCCGAGAAGTCCGATGCGACCGACGTCACGTCTTCTGAGGAGCGCCAACAGGCCGGGTTGCCCGCATGGGTGATTGCGACCTTGGCGGGCTTGGGTGCCGCCTTCGTTGCGGCCGTCGCGTTCGTCGTCTCCAAGCGCCGCCGCGCCGAGGACGACGAGCCCATAGGCAAGCACGCGGCGCCTAAGAACAAGTAAACGTCCTATTCACAGGGGGTGCGGATGTATGTCCGCGCCCCTTTGAGGTTAAAGGAGTACCTGTATGCCTTGCACCACTTTGCTTGTTGGCAAGAACGCCAGCTACGATGGGTCGACCATCGTCGCGCGCAATGAGGACGCACCCAGCGGTGAGTTCACGGCCAAGCGCTACAACATCGTGAAACCTTCCGACCAGCCGCGTCACTATCGCTGCGTCATCTCCCATCTCGAGATTGACTTGCCCGAGGAGCCTATGCGCTACTCCAACGTGCCCAACGCCGACCTTAAGGAAGGCATTTGGGGCGAGGCGGGCGTCAACGAGGCCAACGTTTCCATGAGCGAGACCGAGACGCTCACCACTAACGAGCGCGTGCTTGGCGCCGACCCGCTTGTGCGCTTGCAGCCCGCCTGCGGTGCCCTGCCCGAGGTGCCCGGCGGCATCGGCGAGGAGGACATGCTCACGCTCGTGCTTCCCTACATCCGCTCCGCCCGCGAGGGCGTGCTGCGCCTGGGCGGCCTGCTTGAGCGCTATGGCACATACGAGATGAACGGCATTGCCTTCCAGGACGTCGACGAGATCTGGTGGCTCGAGACGGTGGGCGGCCACCATTGGATTGCCAAGCGCGTGCCCGACGACGCCTATGTCGTGGTGCCCAACCAGCTCTCTATCGACTCGTTCGACCTCGACGACGCCTTTGGCGAGCAAGCCGAGCACCTGTGCAGCGCCGACCTGCGCGAGTGGATGGCCGAGAACCACCTCGACCTCACCATGCGCTTCGAGGCCGAGGGCGACGACGTAACGCCCCTTGGCATGTTCAACCCCCGTGAGGCCTTCGGCTCGGCCAGCGACTCCGACCATGTGTACAACACGCCTCGTACTTGGGCTATCCAGCGCTTCCTCAACCCCACGACGTGTGTGTGGGACGGCCCCGAGGCAGCCATGGGCCCGGAGAGCGACGCCCTGCCGTGGGACTGCGTGCCCGAGCGCAAGGTGACCGTGGAGGACGTGAAGTACGCCCTCTCCCTGCACTACCAGGGCACGCCCTACGATCCTTACGGTCACGCCGGTTGCCCCGACCAGCGTGGCAAGTACCGTGCCATCGGCATCAACCGCAACTGCCAGCTCTCCGTGGTGCAGCTGCGTCCCGGCAAGCCCGAGGTCATCACGGCCGTGCAGTGGATCGCCTTCGGCTCGAACCCCTTCAACGCCCTCGTGCCGTTCTACCCTGCGGTGGACGAGGTTCCTGCATACATGTCGGTGACGCCCGACAAGCCCTCGACTGAGAGCTTCTACTGGGCAAACCGCCTCATTGCGGCCATTGCCGACCCGCACTTTGCCGTGTGCGCCCCGCACATCGAGCGCTACCAGCTCAAAGTGGGCGGCATGGGCCATGCGATGCTCAACGCCACCGACAAGAAGGTCACTCAGGAGGGGCTCGACTACAAGTCGGCCGAGCCGGTGCTGCGCCAGGCAAACGAGGACATGGCCCGCAAGCTGCAGGAAGAGACGACCGACGTGCTCGACAAGGTCCTCTTTGCCTCGAGCATGCTCATGAAGAACGCGTTCTCACGTTCTGACGGGTAAATATTTTTTGAACTATACTTGCAATTAGTAATAAATCCTAATAATATGAGTCCCATACCGCATCGCAAGGCGGTATGGGACTTTTTTACTGACTGTCGAAGCCATGCTTGCTTCGAAGGGGATTTTGGAGAGGACGATACGAATGAACCAGTACAGGTGCCCCATCTGCGGTTACATCGCCGAGTTCGAGGGCGAGATGCCCGCTGACTACGTATGCCCCCAGTGCAAGTGCCCCGGCGAGCGCTTTGAGAAGCTCGGCGGCGCCAGCGAGCCCGTCGAGGAGGGCTGGGCTGCCGAGCACGTTGTGGGTGTCGGCAAGCTCGAGAACGTCCCGGCCGACATCGTGGCCGACCTTCGTGCCAATTTCGAGGGCGAGTGCTCCGAAGTGGGTATGTACCTTGCTATGAGCCGCGTTGCCGAGCGCGAGGGGTATCCCGAGATCGGCGAGTACTGGAAGAAGGCCGCCCTTGAGGAGGCTGAGCACGCCGCCAAGTTCGCCGAGCTTCTCGGTGAGGTCCTGACCGACTCCACCAAGAAGAACCTCGAGATGCGCGTTGCCGCCGAGAGGGGAGCCACTGCCGGCAAGACCGACCTGGCTCGCCGTGCCAAGGCCGCCAACCTCGACGCCATCCACGACACGGTGCATGAGATGGCTCGCGACGAGGCGCGTCACGGCCGTGCGTTCGAGGGCCTGCTCAAGCGTTACTTTGGCTAGTCTGTTCGTTTCTACCAGGAGTGTTTCTCAAAAGGAGAGAGGAAGCGCCATGGACACCACCACCAGCCGCCGCAACTTCGTGAAGGCAACCGCAGGCGGAGCAGCCGCCCTTGCCGCACTTGCATCGCTTCGCGTCCCCCAGGCCCAGGCCGCCACGACCGAGACCAAGACCGAGTACTTTGCCGGCAAGGCAAACGCCCGCCAGATCAACGACGACCTGTGGTGGGTCGGCGCCTGCGACAAGCGCCTTGCCCTGTTCGAGAACGTCTACCCGCTCGACCACGGCGTGGCTTACAACTCCTACCTGCTGCTTGACGAGCAGACCGTCCTTATCGACACGGTCGACCGCTCCGTCATCGGCCAGTACTTCGAGAACGTCGAGGCTGTGCTCGACGGTCGCACCCTCGACTACCTCATCGTCGACCACATGGAGCCCGACCATGCCTCCGGCGTGGCGCAGGTTCTCACGCGCTATCCCGAGTGCACCCTGGTGACCACGGCGCTCGCCCAGGCCATGATCGGCCAGTTCTTCGAGGGCGTTGACATCTCCGACCGCGTCATCACCGCAGCTGAGGGCGACACCCTCACGGTGGGCGCGCACACCCTCGCCTTCGTTGAGGCCCCCATGGTGCACTGGCCCGAGGTCATGGTGACCTTCGACGCCACCACCGGCATCCTCTTCAGCGCCGACGCCTTCGGCTGCTTCGGCGCCCTCGACGGCAACATGTACGCCGACCAGGTCAACTTCAAGGAGAAGTGGCTCGACGAGGCTCGCCGTTACTACTGCAACATCGTGGGCAAGTACGGCCCCCAGGTTCAGGACGTGCTGGCCAAGGCCTCCACGCTCGACATCTCCATGCTGTGCTCCACGCACGGCCCCATCTGGCGTGAGGACCTGGGCTGGATCATCGACAAGTACGACAAGTGGTCGAGCTACACGCCCGAGGACGAGGCCGTCGTTGTCTTCTACGGCTCCATCTACGGTGGCACGGAGAACGCGGCGAACATTCTCGCCTCGCAGCTCTCCCAGGCCGGCGTCAACGACGTCAAGGTCTACGACGTGTCCAAGACCCACGGCAGCTACCTCATCGGCGAGGCCTTCCGCGCGAGCCACCTGGTCTTCTGCAGCGCCACGTACAACATGGGCATCTTCACGCCCATGAAGAACTTCCTCAACGACCTCGTGGCCCACAACATGCAGAACCGCAAGGTCTCCTTCGTTGAGAACGGCACCTGGAGCCCGGCATCCGGCCAGCTCATGCAGGACATCGTGGCCACCATGCCCGACATGGTGCAGGTGGGCGACCTCGTCACCATCCGCTCCACGCCCAACGCCGCCAACGTCGAGGAGCTCACCGAGCTCGCCGGTGCCATCGCAGCCTCCTTGTCGGGCGACGAGTCCGTCGGCACCGCCGTTGTGACGTCCGACAACGCCGAACCTGCTGCCGGCACCGTCGAGGCCGCCGAGAAGGCCTCCGACGTGGTGACCACCTGGAAGTGCACCGTGTGCGGCTACATCTACGAGTGCGAGGGCGAGGAGCTCCCCGCCGACTTCGTCTGCCCCCTGTGCGGCAAGGACGCCACCTTCTTCGAGCTCGTGGAGGAGTAGCCTGAAGGGTGCGGGAGGAACGGCGTCCTCGTGATGCAAACCTTCTTATAGAACGAAATATTGAAGCCCCGTCGACACCTGGTCGGCGGGGCTTCTCTGTGTCTATACTGGCGATTGTCCACATTGATTGAAATCGGTAGGGGAGGGGCGCCCTGTGCACTGCATGTATGTGGTCAAATGTGCCGACGGCACCCTCTATACCGGATACTCGCCCGATGTGGAGGCGCGCGTGGCGGCGCACAACGCTGGCAAAGGGGCCAAATATACCAAGACGCGCCGCCCCGTCGAGCTTGTGGGGAGCGCTGCATTCGAGACAAAACACGAGGCCATGAGCGCCGAATGGCACTTCAAGCAACTCTCTCGGGCCCAAAAAGACGCCCTGCTTGCTCGTATGAGCCCTTCTGAGCCCCTCGAAGACATCCTCACCGAGGCCTTCAATGACGAAGAAAAGGGGCAGATGGAAGAATGACACAAGGGGACGGGTGCAACGTGTCATTTTGAGGCCACATCCGATTGCGGGGATGCACGAGGCAAGGCTGCGCTTGCTGTTTTGGCAAAGAAATTGGCCCGAGAGTAGGGAAACCTTGCAAAACAACGAGTGGGTTTTTGCAACGACACAAAAGGGTGGGTGCAGTGTGTCGTTGATTCTGCCGGGGCAGGGGAGGCTCGCATAGACGCCGGGGCTGAATGACACAAAGGGAATGACGCAGAGAGGCGGGTGCGCTGTGTCATCCGGGTAGGATGGGCGGCGCCTTACTCCATCCCTGGGTAGTTCGTCTGCCTGAGGGCCTCGTAGAGCACGATAGCCACCGAGTTTGAGAGGTTGAGCGAGGAGATGCCCGCGAATCCCGTGCGCACGAAGTTGCCGCAGATGTCGGGTCGCGTCTGAGCGGCGGGGGCGTCTTGGCCGGCCAGCTCCTCGTGATGAGCGTGCCAGGCGGGGCCGTCGTCGAGCGCCATGGCGTCGGGCAGCATCGGAATGCGCTCGCAGCATTGAGGCAGACTGGCGAGAATCTCCTGGTCGATGCCCGTGCTTTCGCGGCCGAACACCAGGTAGTCGCCGTCGCGATACGTTGCCTGCGTGTACACGCGGCTTGCGCGCTTGGTGAGCAGGTGAAGTCGTTCGGGATGCGCCTCGAGCTCGGGGTTGCGAGCGACGAAGTCGTCCCAGCCCTCATATTCGCATACGTCGAGGTTGTGCCAGTAGTTCATGCCGGCGCGCTTGAGGGCGGCGTCGGTGAGGTTGAAGCCGTAGGGCTTGATGAGATGCAGTCGCGCCCCCGTCACCACGCAGGTTCGCCCGATGTTGCCGGTGTTGGAGGGAATCTCGGGCTGGAAAAGCACGACGTTGAGCATGGTGTCCTTTCGGTTGCGTCTACAGGAACAGCTTTGCAAACAGCGGCCAGGTGAACGTGCCGGCGACAATGGCGATGATGAGCAGGTGGCCAGGATAGAACGTGTAGGAGATCCATTTGTTCATATGGCCCTTCTTGCCGTTGTAAAGAAGGCAGGCGAGCGCGATGCCGACGATGCACCACATCTGAATCTGGCTTCCGTGCAGTATGGTGACGAGCGACGCCAGAGCGAACTGCGCTATGCGCGACTCTTTGCCCAGGTACATGGCTCCTGCGAGCAAGATGCCATACCCCTCGTAGCTGGGATGAATGAGGTTCTGGCAGGCCCAATAGCAGCCGGCCAAGACGACAATCGCCACAATTTTGCCGGCCCACCAGGGCAGATGCAGGCGCTTTTGGCTTGCTTCCCCTGCCCACATGGGAAGGAGCGCCACGAGCAACGTCACCATGATGTTGAGGTGGTCGGTCCAACTGGCGTCGTCTGAGTGCAGCGCCAAGTCATAGGGAATCTCGCTTACCAGGGCGAACAGGAACAAGCGCAGCGCATATTTGGGAAAGCTGCGCGTGTGCTGCGACCCTTCTACCAGCTCGAAGCAAAAGATGGGAAACGTGATGCGCCCAACAACGCGCATCCAGTAATACACCTGGTACACAGTGGAAGAAACGACGGTGGGATCGACCAGCGAGGCGCGGTAGTAGTTGTACACGAACACGGCCGAGATGTGGTCCACTACCATGCACACAATGGCAATCCACTTGAGCGCCGACCCTGAGAGAACCTGCCAGGGATAGTGCTTCGTCATTGCCACGCTGTCTGCCTGTGACCTGCCATTATCGCAACGCCGCGCGACCCGCGCGCAACCTTCGTCACTCTGTCCCATACCCCGAGCCAATCTACGCCGAGCCTTCGTTTAATAAACCCCGCAGTATAGCGCTCATGTATGGCAGCCCGCCCTATGTTTTCCGCCAGAGCATGTCCCAGCCCAAGCGGGTATCGTGTGCAGGCTTGGGTTTGGTTCAGGCGCAGTTCCGCAGCGGCCCAATGGTCTGAAACGCCCAACGGCCCACTTCGCGTGAGGGTGCAATCGTCCGAGGTCGGGGGCATGGTTCGGGCGTGTTTTCCGTCAGAGCATGTCCCAGCCCAAGTGGGTATCGCGTGCAGGCCGTCACTTGGCCCAGGCGCAGTTCCGCAGCGGCGCAGCCGCGAGGACTGTCTGAGCACTGGGTCAAGTGACGGCCGGTATTGCCGCTACCCCTTCCGCTGGGCCTCCATGATCAGCATTTGCAACCTGTTCTCCACGTTGGCAAAGCTCGTATCCGGGTCGTAGTCCAGGGCAAGGATGTTTGCCTGAGGGTACAGCTCCTTCAGGCGCTTCACGATGCCGCGGCCCACCACGTGGTTGGGCAGGCATCCGAAGGGCTGCAGGATGATGAAGTTGTTCACGCCGTGCGCCGCGTGGTGCATGATCTCGGCGGGGATGAGCACGCCCTCGCCGGCGTCGAAGGTGTGGTGGATCACCTGGTCGCTGGCGCGCGTCACGTCGCGCAGGCGCGGCGGGCGCTCGTAGAGGGGATGCGCGCAGGCGATGCGGTCGCAGGCGTCGTGCGCCAGGTCGAAGATCTTGTTTGCCACGCGCCACCAGGCCTTTTGCAAGACGGGTTCGTCGAGCTTGTACTCGCGCACCTGGGCGTCCATGTAGAAGTAGGTCTTCTGGATGACGTCGCTCATCTTGGCCTCGACGATCTCCATGCCGTTGCGTTCCAGATAGAGCTCGATGTCGCGGTTGGCGCCGGGATGGAAGTTGAGCAGGTACTCGCCCACGATGAGCACGCGCGGGCGGGGGTGCGAGCGGTCGTAGGGCACCTTGTTCATCTCGGCGATTGCGCGCTTGAAGCCTCGCTCGCAGCCCGGCACGCCGCCTGTGCGCATGCCGTCGATGATGTAGTCCATGCCGCGCTCGAACGCCGCGTCGGCGGTGCCTGCCGCCAGCTCGTAGGGGCGGATCTTGCGCAGCAGCTCCTCGAGGGCGTCGATCATGGGGAGCATGGTCACGATGCGCACCGAGCCGCCCAGGCCGAAGGTGTAGCCGGGCTGGATGTTGTGCGAGTCCTCGTCGTCGTTGCTCACGATGGGGATGTAGTCGTAGCCTGCGTCGTCGAGCGCGCGGCGCAGGAGCGCCACGTAGTGCGTGAGGCGGCAGTCGCCCACGTACTTGGCCATGGCGATGGCAATCTTATGCGTGTCGTACTTGCCCGACTCCACCGCCGCCAACGCCTCGCCGATCACGATCTGCGCCGGGAAGCAGATGTCGTTGTGCACGTACTTCTTGCCCAGGCGAATGGCCTCCTCGCGGCCCACCTCCAGAGGCGCCGCCTTGAACTTGGTGCCTGCCATGGCGGCCGCCATGATGCGCGAGAACGCGTGCGAGGTGTTGGGCACGAGGATGGTCTTGTCGGAGTCCTCGCGCGTGAACTTGCGCGGGTAGGGATCGCCCAGCTCATGCACCTCAAGCGGGATGCCGGCCGCGCGGCGCATGGCCGTGGTCTGGATGAACGACTGCACGCGGATGCGCAAGGGGCCCGACACGTCCGACTCGTCGAGCTTCACCACGAGCGGCACCTTGCCCGAAATCTCGTGCATGAGCCTGCAGATCTCGTCGGTGAGGTAGGCGTCGTGGCCGCAGCCGAAGCTCACGAGCTGCACGTACTCGAGGTTCTCGTCACGCGCCGCGATCGTGGCGCAGGAGAGCATGCGCGCGTGGTAGTTGTTCACGATGTCGATGATGGAGTGCGACAGGTCGACCTCGTCCACGCCCGGCACCGCGTCGGCGCACACCACGGGGATTCCCTCGTGGCTGAAGAGCTCGGGCAGGCCGTGGTGGACGAGCGGGTCGTTGTGATAGGGGCGCGCGGCGAGCACCACGGCGTAGGTGCCGGCCTTCTTTGCCTGCTCGATCACCACGGCGCCGCGTGCCTGCAGGGCTGCCGAGAAGCTCTTCTGCGCGGCGTCGCCCTGGGCCATGGCGGCCAGGCAGGTCGCCTCGTCGACGCCCCAGGTCTGGGCCATGTACGTGCAGAGTTGGCGCTTGCGGTCGGCCTCGGTGTGCCAGTGGAACAGCGGGTTCTCGTAGCGCGTGCCGCGTTCCTGGGGGTTGTCGGAGTTGCGCACCACCATGGGGTAGCCCTTCACCACCGCGCACATGCTCTCGCTTGTGGCATGGGGGTTCTGGGGTTCGACCGTGGTGATCGTGGGCATGAAGATGAAGTCGACGCCGGCTGCCTCGAGCTTGCGGATGTGGCCGTGCACGAGCTTGGCGGGGAAGCACACGGTGTCGGAGGTGACGGCGGGCAGGCCCTCCTCGTACATGCGGCGTGTGGAGGTGCCGCTCACGCGGACCTCAAATCCCAGCGCCCGCCAGAACGTCTTCCAGAAGGGCAGCGTGTCCCAGTAGCTGAGCACGAGCGGGATGCCCACGACCTTGCCCTGGCCCTCGCGTAAAGGTTTGACCTCGTAGTCGCGGCAGAGAAGCTTCAGGCGCTCGTCGAAGAGGTTCGGGGCGTCCTTGCGCTTGGCGCTGGCCGCCGTGCCGTCGAGGTCGGCGCCGCGCGAGCAACGGTTGCCGGTGACCCAGGAGGTGCCGTTGGAGAACTCCACGACCGTGCGTGCGCAGTGGTTGGCGCAGTGGGGGCACACGTTGTTCGCCGTGCGGGTGTACCAGGGCGAAGTCGCGCGCGGCGCGGCGCCTGTCGGTATCGTGCCGTCGTCGAGGGCGTCGATGCCGATGAAACCGGTCTTCCATTCGCCGCTGATGGCGCCGTCATGGCCCACCTGGCGCTCCACATGGTCGCGCGTGAGCAGGGCGGCGCCGAGTGCGCCCATGAGCTCGGGATAGGGGGCGCGGGTGACCTCGCGGCCCACGTACTTCTCAAAGCTGCGCAACACGGCGTCGTTGCGGAACGTGCCGCCCTGCACCACGATGTGCTCGCCGAGCTTGTCCATGTTGGACATGCGGATGACCTTGGTGAAGACGTTCTCCACGATGGAGCGGCACAGGCCCGCCATGATGTCGTCGGCGGTCTTGCCTGCCTGCTGTTCGCTGACGATGGAGCTGTTCATGAAGACGGTGCAGCGCGAGCCCAGGTTGGCCGGGCTCTTGGAGGCGAAGGCATGGGCGGAGATCTGCTCCACGGGAATGTGCAGCGTGGCGCCGAAGCTTTCAAGGAAGCTACCACAGCCGCTCGAGCACGCCTCGTTCACGGTGATGTTCGTGACGATGCCGTGGTCGAGCCAGATGGCCTTCATGTCCTGGCCGCCGATGTCGAGGATGAACGACACCTCGGGGGAGTAGAGCTTGGCTGCCTGCGCATGTGCCACGGTCTCGACCACGTGGCAGTCGGCGCCCAGGGCGCGGGCGCACAGCTGCTCGCCGTAGCCGGTGGTGCCCACGGCGCGGATGACGAGCTTGGCGTCGGCCTTCTCAAAGATCTCGCGTGCCTCAAGCAAGGCACGGCGCACGACCTCGAGCGGCTCGCCCTCGTTCGAGGCGTAGAAGGAGTGGATGAGGTGGGCGTCGTCGTCCATCAAGACGAGCTTGGTGGTGGTGGAGCCGCAGTCGATGCCCAGGTAGGCATAGGTGGTAGACCCCGGCACGGGGTCGGCGTGGGGGCGCTGCGCCAGGCGGTGGCGTGCCCGGAAGCGCTGCAGCTGCGCCTCGTCGGCGAAGAGGGGCTCCAGCTCGGCAAGGGAGTCGGTGCGACGGCCCTTGAAGGTGGCGAGCGTCTCGATGCACGAGGCGGCGTCGAAGGTGCGGGTGTCGTCGGCGAAGAGCGTGGTCAGCGACAGCGCCGCGCCGAACGCGACGATCGTCTCGGGGTGCTCGGGCACGACGGTCTGCTCGTCGGTGAGGCCCAGGCGCTCCTGGAAGACGCGCACGAGCACGGGGTTGAACGTGCACGGGCCGCCCTCGAAGATGACCGGGGGCTCGAGCTCACGGCCCTGCGCCAGGCCGCCGATGGTTTGCTTGGCGATGGCATGGAAGCACGAAAGTGCCAGGTCTTCCTTGGGCACACCGCGGTTGAGCAGGGGTTGGATGTCGGTCTTGGCGTATACGCCGCAGCGACCGGAAATGTCGTGGACGCAGGTGCCGCGCTCGGCAAGCGCGTTGAAGTCGCAGGATTGCGTGTCGAGAAGCGAGGCGATCTCGTCGATAAAGGCGCCGGTGCCGCCTGCGCACGTGCCGTTCATGCGCATGTCCGAGACGCTGGTCTCGCCCGTCTTGGGGTCTTCCTGGAAGAAGACGACCTTGGCGTCCTGACCGCCCAGCTCAATGGCGCAGCGCACCTGGGGGTAGAGTTTGCGGATGGCGACGGAGTTGGCGACGACCTCCTGCACGAAGGGCAGGTCGAGCTCCTCGGCAAGCACCTTGCCGCCCGAGCCGCAGATGGCAGCGCGAGAGGGCATCTCGGGCAGGGCCTGGGCGAGGGCACTCAGAACCTCTTTGAGGCATGCGGCCTGGTTGGCGCCATGGCGGCGATAGTCGGTGTACACCACCTCGTCGCTGCGCGAATCCCATACGGCCGCCTTGACCGTGGTCGACCCCACGTCGAGGCCGAGGAACAGTCCGTTATCCTGATTGACCTGCACGTTTTCTATCTGAGCCATGCCTCTCCCACACTCCGTGCCCGTTTCTGGCTGAACGCTCAATTATGCACATTCAAGCAGTTATACCCCGTGAAACGACGAAGGTCGCCACGTGTTGACCATCTTTGAGAAGGGCGACATTGGGGCCCGGTGCGGTTTATGGTCAGCGACAGGCGAAGTGGGGTGCTTGGAGGTGCGCATGTTGCAGCGTATTGCAAAAAGGAGCGATAAACGAAAAAAGGCTGGCTCCCGAAGGAACCAGCCTTTGATTTCAAGTGGTGCGGCGTACAGGATTCGAACCTGTGACGTTCTGATTCGTAGTCAGACCCTCTATCCAGCTGAGGTAACGCCGCGCAAGTGCAGAGGATATATTGCCTCAGTCGCATGGCATAGGTCAAGGATAAACTTTCGACGCGGCTGATGCTCACATTTCTGCCACATACGATGTGCGGACTGTGATGGCGGCGGACTCCGTAATGCGTCCCGCACATGGTGGACTTTTACAGATTTGCCGAAGAGGGATTTTTTGACAGGCGTCGGATGCGTCGTGCCCTATACTTATCCCCCATGAGCGATCTGCATGGGTTCGGGTGGCGTCACACCGCGAACCTGGTCAGGACCGGGAGGTAGCAGCCATAAGCGGCCTCTGGCGGGTACCCGGACCTATGCAGGTCGCTTTTTTCGTTTGTGGTCTCACGAGGTGAGACGCTGGTATCAATTATACCGATAACCAAAGTCAAAATCTATGAATGACCCAAAGCCTTGAACAGGTGCAGTCGACGTGGTTATATACCGCATCGCACACACAAGCCGTGTTGAAATCAGTCGAACACGATGCGCCGACATCCCCCAATGACGCATTCATGATCTGAAAGGACATGCACCATGAGCAAGCTTACCCGCCGCAACTTCATCACCTCCGCCGCTGCCTTGGCCGCCCTGGCCGCCGTGGGCGTCAACTTCGCCATCGCCGACGAGGAGAAGGCCGAGGACGCCTACAAGTTCGACAACGCCGACGAGGTCACGCTGGCCGACGACAAGAAGATCACCGTCGCCGCTTCCCCCACGCCCCACGCCGAGATCCTCAACGGCCCGGTCAAGGAGGTTCTCTCCGAGCAGGGCTATGAGCTCGTCGTCACCGAGTTCACCGATTACATCCTGCCCAACACCGCCACCGAGCAGGGCGAGGTCGACGCCAACTACTTCCAGCACGAGCCCTACCTCAAGAGCTTCAACGAGGAGAACGGTACCCACCTCGTGCCCGTGTGCGCCGTGCACTACGAGCCCTTCGGCATCTATCCCGGCAACGTTGCCACGCTTGGGGAGGTTTCCGACGGCGCCAAGGTCGCTGTGCCCAACGACACCACCAACGAGGCTCGTGCCCTGCTTCTTCTCGAGCAGGAGGGCCTGCTGAAGCTCAAGGACGGCGCCGGCGTCACCGCCACGACCAACGACATCGCCGAGAACCCCAAGAACCTGGAGTTCGTCGAGCTTGAGGCCGCCAACATCCCCAACGCCCTGCCCGATGTGGCCATCGCCTGCATCAACGGCAACTATGCCCTCGACGCCGGCTACACGGTGGAGGACGCTCTGGCCATCGAGGCCGCTGACGGCCTGGCCGCCAAGACCTACGCAAACGTCCTGGTTGTGCATGCCGGCAACGAGGAGGTCGCCAAGATCCAGGCCCTGAAGGACGCCCTGCTTTCTGAGAAGACCTACAACTTCATCCTCGACACCTTCAAGGGTGCCGTCCAGCCTGCCTTCACCCTTGACGGCGAGGGCGACAAGGATGAGGCCGCCGACGGCGCCGACAAGGCCGAGGCCGGCGCCCTCAAGGACGGCTCCTACACCGCCGAGGGCAAGGGCATCGGCGGCAAGGTGCCCGTGACCGTCGAGGTCAAGGACGGCAAGGTCGCCACCGTCACCGTCGGCGACAACTCCGAGACCCAGGGCATCGGCTCCAAGGCCATCGAGCAGCTCCCTGCCAAGATCGTCGAGGCCGGCGGCACGGAGGGCGTCGACGCCGTCTCCGGCGCCACCGTCACCTCCAAGGCCATCTTCACGGCCGTTGACGAGGCTCTTGAGCAGGCAAAGTAAGAAAGAGGTTGACCTGCCGTCTTAGCAAGGTTCTTCGACTCGGCACCTTGCGTTTGATGGTTCGTTTCAGTTCATGGGGCGCGGCGTATATCGCCGTGCCCCTTTTCGCGTATAGTTGCCCCGCTGCAGCTCGGGGCTCAAAAAGCATTCGAGCACATAGGGGAAGAGAGAGCCATGATTCAAATCGAACACCTTAACAAGGTCTTTGGGGAGGACACCGACAACCCTCACCATGTCTTGCATGACATAGACCTCACCATCAACGACGGCGACGTCTTCGGCATCATTGGTTCGTCGGGCGCGGGCAAGTCCACGCTTGTACGCTGCCTCAACCTGCTGGAGCGCCCTTCGTCGGGCCACATCATCATCGACGGCCAGGACATCTCGGGCTACTCCGGCAAGAAGCTGCTCGAGCTGCGTTCTTCCATCGGCATGATTTTCCAGAACTTCAGCCTGTTCCAGCAGCGTACGGTGCTGGCCAACGTGATGTTCCCCCTCGAGGTGCGTGGCGGCATGCCCAAGGCGGACCGCGCCAAGCGTGCCCGCGAGCTTCTTGAGCTGGTGGGCCTGGCCGACAAAGAGGGCCACTATCCCAGCCAGCTGTCCGGCGGTCAGCAGCAGCGCGTCGCCATTGCCCGCGCGCTTGCCAACAACCCCAAGATCATGTTGTGCGACGAGGCGACGAGCGCCCTGGACACCCGCACCACGGTGGGCGTGCTCGAGCTGCTTGGCAACATCAACAAGGAACTCGGCGTCACGATGATCATGATCACCCACTCCCTCGCGGTGGCGCAGAAGGCTTGCAACCGCATTGCCGTCATCGACGACGGCCGCATCGTGGAGGAGGGCCCCACGCAGGAGGTCTTCCGCAACCCGCGCAGCAAGGTCACGAAGGCCCTGCTCGCCTACGACTCCATCGTGACCGGCGGCGACGTCGTGCTCGACGACGTGAAGGAGGCCTAAGCCATGGACGAGATCGTATCCGTTGTCCAGACCTTTATCGACACCTACGGCAACCTCATGGCCAAGGGCGTGTGCGACTCCATCGTGATGACGGGCGTCTCGGTGCTGCTCGCCTATCTCGTGGGCGTGCCGCTGGGCGTCATCCTCGTGATCACGGCTAAGAACGGCCTGCATCCCAAGCCTGTCCTCAACGCCGTGCTCGGCTGGATTGTGAACGTGCTTCGCTCCATCCCCTTCATCATCTTACTTGTGTGCATCATCCCGTTCACGCGCCTGGTCGCTGGCACCTCGCTGGGCGTTCCCGGCGCCATCGTGCCGCTTACGGTGTGCGCCATCCCCTTTGTTGCGCGCATGGTCGAGCAGAGCCTGGCCGACATCGACGGCGGCCTGGTGGAGGCCGGCCAGTCGTTTGGAGCCAACACCTGGCAGCTTGTGACAAAGGTGTACCTCAAGGAAAGCCTGCCATCGCTCATTCGCGGCGCGGCCATCACCTTCATCACGCTCTTCGGCTATGCGGCCATGGCGGGCTGTGTGGGTGCTGGCGGTCTGGGCGACATCGCCATCCGCTACGGTTACCAGCGCTACAAGGTCGACGTCATGATCGTCTCCGTCGTGCTGTGCGTTATCCTCGTTCAGGTTATCCAGTCGGTCGGCGACGTCATCGCCCGCAAGACGGACAAGCGCACGAGGTAAGTCTGGCCCCATGGTTTTTCGCGCCCCGCTGGCATTTGGTGCTGGCGGGGCTTTTTTATGCGACGACAAGGGGGCTGACAGGGTCTTACCAGGTGGAACTGCCTGGATGAATAGGGGATTCTTCGTGCGGCGGCGTGTTGGCGGGAGGGTCTGTCGGGCAAGCTGGCGAGACGGCATACCACCTGTTCTCTACACTGTTTGGGGTTGAATGCCGTACACTGGTGGGCACCAAGACCGCGCACCGCACGCCCAAGGAGCTCGCATGGAGTCGTTGTATCGCAAGTACCGCCCGCAGACGTTTGAGAGCATGGTGGGACAGAAGCATATCGTCTCGACCCTGCAGAACGCCCTGACGGACGGGCGCATGGCTCATGCCTACCTCTTCACGGGCCCGCGCGGTACCGGCAAAACCACTACGGCGCGCCTTTTGGCCAAGGCCCTCATGTGCGAGGCGGGCGGCGGTGCCGCCACGGCCCATCCCGACGGCACGTGCGAGCAGTGCCAGGAGATTGCGCGTGGCACGCACCCCGATGTGTACGAGCTCGACGCCGCGTCGCGTACCGGCGTTGACAACGTGCGCGACGAGATCATCAACCGCGTCGCCTTTGCCCCCACGCAGGGCCGCTACAAGGTCTATGTGATCGACGAGGTCCACATGCTCACCACCGCGGCGTTCAACGCGCTGCTCAAGACGCTGGAGGAGCCTCCGGCGCACGTGGTGTTCGTGCTGTGCACCACCGACCCGCAGAAGATTCCCGAGACGGTGCTCTCGCGCTGCCAGCGCCTGGAGTTCCACCGCATTTCCGACGCCGACATCGCCGAGCGCCTTGAGTTCGTGTGTACCTCCGAGGGTTTCGAATACGACAGTGAGGCACTTGCCCTCGTCGCCCGCCATGCGCGCGGTGGCCTGCGCGACGCTCTGTCAACGCTCGAGACGCTCTCGGTGCACGGCCGCGGCACCGTGCGTGTGGAAGACGCCCGTGAGCTGCTCGGCGAGGTGGCCGACGACACGCTTTCGGGTATGGCCGAGCTTGTGGCCGCCCGCGACGTGGCCGGGTGCTTCGCCCGCGTGGACGAGATGAGCTCGCGCGGCATGGACATCGAGCAGTACGTGCGCGACTTCACGCGCCACATGCGCAACGTCTACGTGGCCGCCGTGGCCGGCAAGGGTGCGCTGCGCGACGCGGCGAGGCCCGAGGAGTTCGTGGCCCAGGCTGCCAAGTTCGGCGGGGCCGATCGCCTCGCGTACATTCTTGACTTGCTCGGCGGACTTGAGGACACCCTGCGCACCTCCACTGACCAGCGCCTCGATTTTGAGGTGGCGCTCACGAGGATGGCGCGTCCCAAGGCCGACCTGTCGCTCGAGGCGCTTGCGGCCCGCGTGGAGGCGCTTGAGGCCGAGCTTGCGGCCGTGAAGGCGGGCGGGGTCGCGCTGGCGAGCGCGCCTGTGGCTGCGACGCAGCCCGCTGCCGCGCCTGCTGGTGGTGCGGGCCGGCTTGGCGGCGGGGCTGCTGCGCCCGCGGTCGGTGCGGGTCAGCCTGGTGGCGGGGTTGCTGGGCAGGCAGCCGGAAGCAAGCTTCCCTCGTTTGCGCGCATGCCGCAGCAGTCGGCGGCGGCTCCTGCGCTTGCCGCTCAGCCTGCCGCTCCTTCAGCACCGGTGCCCGCGGTCCAGCCTGCTGCAATGACGGCTCCCGCACTCGTGGCACAGCGCGCGGTTTCTCAGACCCCGAGCGCCCCTGCTCAGGCCGGCGCCTCGCAACTGCCCTCGTTTGCGCGCATGCCGCAGCAGGGTGCCGCTTCGGCTGCTCCCACCGCTCCTCAACCTGCGGCTGCCCAGCAGTCGGCTGCCCCCACGGCAGTTGCCCCGCAGGCGCCCGATGCCCACTGGGGGCAGATCTGCCAGGAGGCATGCGCCATCTTCAGGCCGGTCATTGCCCTACTCAACAAGGTTACGGGCCATTTCGACTCCGACGGCTCTCTCGTTATCGTCAATCCCGGCGGCGACTTCATCGGCAAGCAGCTGCAGACGCCCAACTCGATGAACGCCATCAAGCAGGCGGCCGAGAAAGTCATGGGGCGTGCGGTTGCCATCCGTGTCGAGGGCGCCGGTGCGGCACCCGGTCGCCCTGTGCGACCCACTGCACCTGCCGCAGCGCCTGCGCAGGCGGCCCCGACCGCACGCCCCTCATTCGGCGCCCAGCCCAGGCAGTCTGCCGCCGCGCCCGCGCGTGATGCCGCCCTGCCCGCTTTTGCGCGCATGCCGCAGCAGCCTGCAGCTGCCGCTCAGCCTGCTGCCCCTGTTGCGTCGGCGCAGAACACTGCTCTGCCCGCATTTGCCCGCATGCCGCAGACCGGTCAGATCGCGCCTACTGCCGCAAGCAACCCTGCTGCGCCGGTTCCTGCGCCTGCTGCCCGAGACGCCGCCCTTCCTGCATTTGCTCGCATGCCGCAGGCCGCCTCTACCGCACCGGCACCTGCTGCCGGGAACAGGCCCGCTGCACCGGCTCCCACCTCTACCACTCCGGCGCCTCAACCTGTGGCTCCCGTCGACGATGCGCCTGCCTTCGAGTTTGTGCCCGACGATATGTACGACGGCTACCAGGATGTCTCTGCCGACGTTCCCGCCGACGGCTATGGCGCTCCTTGGGACGAGCCTGCGCCCGCCGAGGCCCGGCCCGCAGTGCCTACGTCGGCTCCTCGTTCCGCAGTTCCTGCGCCTGCACCCAGGCCTGCCGCACCCCAGCAGCCTGCCGGTTTCGGCTCGTCGCCTGCCGCTGCAGCCCCCGCTGCTCCTGCGTTTGCCGCTCCGGCGCAGCCGGCGGACTCGGTTCCTGCCGCGCAGCCTGCGTTTGCCGCCCGTCCCGCTGCTCCGGCCCAGCCTGCGGTCCCGGCACCCGCGGTCCAGCCTGCTGCCCCAGTTCCCGGTGCGACCTTTGGTTCTCCCGCCCAGCCTGCGCCCGGCGAGGACTCAACCGCCTGGCTCTCCCGGCTTCTCGAGGCCGGCTTCGGCCAGCCCGTCAAGGTGACCCGCGAGTAATCTCCGGCCACCATCAATTGCAATCCCCAAGCGCCGTCTGTCCTACTTCACCCGGGCAGACGGCGCTTTCTTTTGTCGGTGAGCGAGCATGTTGCTTGAACTGTCACTCAGAATGACAGTTTTTGCCTAAATCTGTCACTCAGAATGACAGTTCGCCGCTTTTGTGCGAAACCTTGCCCGCAGCGTCGTGGCGTCTTCTGCCCGAGACTTTTCCATCAGTCGCGCTCACAACCAGGGAACATCTTCAGGCTATTCGCCGGGACGCGAAAAGATAGCCGAGATGCTCGATGCCATGGAGGACGCGCATTTGTCTTACGGCGTCTACGACTTCTCTCGCTCGCTTCAGCGCAGCCGCCTGCGCGGGTTCAAGGAATATGCCGTGGATACGGGCCTCTTCTATGCCATGAGCCCCGCAACCACGGATGGTCTCACGCGTGTCCTTGAGACATCGGTTTACCTCGAGTTACGTCGCCGCAGGCAAACGGGGAGGCGCGGGGAAGTTTCCATGCTCAAGCTTCCCAGCGGCAAAGAGGTCGACTTCATCTGGGGTGACGAGGCGTTCGACACGGCCTTTGACCTTGTGCAAGTCTGTCTCAGCATGGACGACGAGCGTACAAAAGTGCGTGAAATCTCCGCCCTCGAAGAGGCAATGTCCCTCTTCCCCGGTGCTCGTGCAACAATCGTCACCCTTGACGAATATGGCACTGAAGCCACCTCCCATGGCGATATCCGCGTCGTCCCTGCCTGGAGATGGACGTTGGAAAAGACCACCTAATAAAGGATAAGCCCCGCCTGTCCCGGTTTATTATCGGAACAGGCGGGGCTTGCATGGAGTGGCTTTCGAACGGGGGTCTTTCGAACGAGGGAGTGCAAGCTACTCCGAAGGGTTGGAGAGATTGACGTAAGCTGCGTTCTTGTTCTCATCGCCAATGAGTATGAGATTGGTTCCATCAAGCTCATAGACGCCTGGCTTAGACTCAGGGGTGTTTTCATCGGAGGATTCTGCTACTACCGTCTGCCCGTCAAGATGTCCGATGCGCTTGCCTTTATCGGAGAAGATTGCTTTCTGCAGGTCGATGCTGGTATTGTTTGTCTCTGGATATGCGGCGCGCCCATAGTGCTGCCCCTCATAGACAACCGAGTCGGGAAACTCGGAGCTTTGCGAGAACGTGTGGAAGAGAACGAGACCTCCCACGATGAGAAATACCAGGAGTCCAAGGACCGCAATTCGTGTTCCAGGGCTAGAGGGTTCCATGCTATCCAAGCGATTCCTCGTCGGCACGAGCGAGGCCGGGAAGGGCGACGCCTGCCAGACCGAGTCCAAATGTAGCTGAGGCAATGACGAGTTGCCTTCTGGAGAAAAGAGTGCGCCATCGATTCGTTTCGGTGAATCCATGACGTCCTCCTGCGCAGTTGAGATGGGCTTACATCCACCCATCTATCGAATAGAAACGCCGAACGGAATTCAGAGTATACAGTATTGTTATGGTAAGTGAACTTTAAAAAAATAACCTGCTCATGCGTCACCAGTCCCCTCCGTTCTTCTCGTGTCTTGTGGTCGTGGGGCTGGGCAGGGCGCAGGAGGGCGGGTACAGTGTGTGGGTTGGATTTATATGCTTGCGCGGCCATGTGGCCGCTCGACCACACGGGAGGAACTCTCTATGGATATGTCCAAGATGCTCAAGCAGGCCAAGAAGATGCAGCAGCAGCTTGCCGACGTGCAGGACGGCCTCAAGGACGTCGTCGTGGAGGCCACGGCCGGCGGCGGCATGGTGAAGGCCACGATGACCGGCGACGGCCAGCTCACCGGCATCACCATCGACCCCGAGGCCCTCAACCCCGAGGACGTCGACCTTCTCCAGGACATGATCGTCGCCGCGGTGAACGAGGCTTCCAACAACGCCACGCAGGTTGCCAACCAGCGTATGGGCGCCATCACCGGCGGTCTCAACATCCCGGGCCTGTTCTAATCCGGCTCGATTCCGAGTTCACGCACGACACCGATACACGCGATGGCTGACGAGACATTCACCAACCTCATCGACGAGCTGGGCAGGCTTCCGGGCATCGGCCCCAAGTCTGCCCAGCGCATCGCCTATCACATCCTGCAGTCAGACACCGCCAGCGTCCAGCGTCTGGCCGACGCCCTCATGGACGTGAAGCGCACGGTGCACTTCTGCCCGCATTGCTTCAACTACGCCACGGGCAAGGTGTGCGCCATCTGCGCCGACCCGCGCCGCGACACCTCGCGCATCTGCGTGGTGGCCGAGCCCCGCGACGTGAGCGCCATCGAGCGTACGGGCGCCTTCAAGGGCGTCTACCACGTGCTGGGCGGCGTGATCAACCCCATGGAGCGCAAGGGTCCCGACCAGCTGCACATCCGCGAGCTCATGGGACGCCTCGGCAGCGAGGACGTCTCCGAGGTCCTCATCGCCACCAACCCCGACATCGAGGGCGAGACCACGGCCTCCTATCTCGCGCGCCTCATCAAGCCGCTCGACATTGAGGTCACGCGTCTGGCGAGCGGCCTGCCGGTGGGCGGCGAGCTCGAGTACGCCGACGAGGTCACGCTGGGCCGCGCCATCGAGGCACGCCGACAGCTGTAAGGCCTCGGGCCGCAGGCGTATAAGCACGTCTGCGCAGGCACCTGCGTGCGAGTGGGCGCCTTTGGCATGTGTACTGCATGTATTGGGCCCGCATCGACACCGTGTGCCTGGAGCGGAAACAAAGCGGGCGTATATCATCTGCATCCGATGAGACAAACAGGGCCGTCCGCAGGGGCGGCCCTTCTAGTAGGAAAGGCGCAACCTTATGCCCTTGGACAAGCGAAACATCGTGCTCGTGGGAATGCCGAGCGTGGGCAAGTCCACCATCGGCGTGCTTATGGCCAAGCGCCTGCGCTACAACTTCACCGACACCGACATCACCATTCAGGTGGAAAACGACGGCACTTTGGCCGAGCTCATCGCGGCGCAGGGCAACGACGGTATGCTTGCCATGGAGGAGCGCGTGCTTCTGGGCGTGCAGCCCTGCCGCACCGTCATTGCCACGGGAGGCAGCGCCTGCTACAGCGCTCGTGCCATGGCGCATCTGGCCACCACGGGCCCCGTCGTGTACCTGCGCGCCCCCTTCGAGGAGGTCGCGGCACGTGTGGGCGACGTCACGGCCCGTGGCGTGGTGATGCCTGAGGGCTTCACCTTCCGCGACCTGTACGACCAGCGTTGCGGCCTGTACGAGAAGTACGCCACCATCACCGTGGACATCGCGGGCCTGTCGGTGGAGGACTCGCTCGTACGCGCCTGCGAGGCAATCACGGCCTGGATGGAGTCTCATCCGCAGGAGTAAGCTGCCAACTCCTTTGGCGTCACACACGAAAAGAAGGCTCGCCGACAATCCGCCGGCGAGCCTTCTTGTTTTGAAGCACTTGAGACGCTCACCGCGCGCAAGCATGCGAACGCTCATGCGCGCGAACATGGAAGCAAATCAAACTGGCTGGGATAGAGGGAGTCGAACCCCCATACCGGGAACCAAAAACCCGTGTCCTAACCATTGGACGATATCCCAATGCCGTTTGCCTGGCACGGTATGCCGTAAATCGACTTCTGTGCCACGTGACCGAAAATTGTACCAGCCTTAGCGACAGCGTCAAGGAGCGCTTCTATAGTGGTCCCAACTTTTACATGACCGGCGGCTTTTGCGTGGTACGGAGCGAACGTGAGCATCGATTCAATGAGGCGAGTGCTAAGGGGCAAGGCACGCGTCGCATTCCCCATTGCCTCCGTCCTGATAGCCATCCTCATTGTGGTGAGCCCCTTCATGGGCGGCCTGCTGGCGTTCCTGCATGAGTTGGCGTTCGCGCGCTTCTGCATGTTCTGGTGCCTGGGGGTCTGCATCGTGCTCACCACGAGTGCCCGTCCCCTTCGCCCGGCGGTGGTGGCGAGCATATCCACGGCGATATCCATCGTGGTGTCGGTCGTGCTGTATTTCGTGTACGAGCGCGTGAGCGACATTGCCATTGGCATCGCGCCGTTTTTCTTCTCATGCCTGTCGGGCGCCATCCTGGGCGCCCTTGCAGGCACGTGGCTCATTTACGCGTTGATATACGCAGGAAACAACCGCAGCTAGGCGCTAGTTCCTGCCAAGGGCGTCGCACAGGGCGTCGACCACGGCGATGGCGGCGTTCTGCACCATGCGCGAAGTGACGGAGCCGTCGTAGCGGTTGAGGTCTGCAAGCTCCAGGCGGATGAGGCCGGGGCGCGCGGACTGGTTGTCCAAGGCGGCGCGCAGCTTGCCGCAGATGGGCGAGCCGTTCTGCACCACGATGTTGATCGCCCTTGCAGGCAGGACGTCGCCGGCCTCCAGGGGAGCGGTGGCCAGGATCATCACGACGTCGCTGTCCTTGAGGTCGCGAAGCTCGCCGTTGGTGAGCGCGTCGGAAAGGGTGATGTGGGCATCGCTCGTGGTAGCGTATGCCACGTTCCAGATGCGGCTTGCCACGTTGCGGGCGATGGGGTCGGTCGCACCGATGAGGATGCGGTTGGACTCGAGGACCTCCACGGCACGGGCAAGGCCCATGTGGCCGTTGACGAAGTCGGGGTTGACCGACTTGCCCTGCCACACGTGGTGCAGGCGATCGATGGCGTCGAAGGTGTCCTGGAAGGCCATGCCGTCGGCGGTGAGGCCCATGTTGGCCTGGAACTCCTTCACGGCCGCCTCGGTGTGGGGGCCGTAGAAGCCGTCGACTGTGCCGCACGAGAAGCCAAGCACGTTGAGCGTCATCTGCAAGTGGCTCACGTCGGCACCGTGGAAGTAGGGAAGGCGCAGGTAGAGCGTGCGGTCACCCATGTGATAGGTCTCGTCGACCAACACGATCCAGGCAACCTCGTCAATCTCGTCGGACATGGGGAGGCCGTGCTGGGCACGGAAGGAGCGCACGGCGGCGGCCGTCGTGGGGCCGAACGCCTGGGCGATGCGCTCGTCGTCGGAGATGGAGGCCCCCAGGCTGGTGAGCCTCTGCTGTACGTCCTCGACTGCCGCCCCGATGAGTCCCGGCTTGATTGCGTCCATTGCTGCCTCCCGGAGTCAGATTAAACGATGCGCTCGATGAAGAAATCGGCCATGGAGAAAAGCAGGTCCTTGGCCGGCTGTGCAAGCTTGACGGGCGCAAGGGCTTCCTTGGCCTCGCGCACGAGCTTGAGCGACAGCTCGCGGGCGTGCGCGATGGAACCTGCCTGCTCCATGAGCTCCACGGCGCGGGCCAGAAGCTCAGGATCGGTGGTGTGCGCCGAAAGGATGCCGCGCAGCTCGTCGCTCACCTGGGGGTTTGCCAGGGCATGCACAACCATGAGGGTGCGCTTGCCCTCGGTGATGTCGCTGCGGAAGTCCTTGGCGACCGATTCCTTGTCGCCCACGAGGTTGAGCAGGTCGTCCTGGAGCTGGAATGCCAGGCCCGTGGCCATGCCGAACGAGCGCAGCGCCTCGACCTGCTCGTCGGTACCGCCGCCGATGATGGCGCCGCAGGCGAGCGGCACCGCGACGGAGTAATAGGCGGTCTTGTGAGAGGCCATGGCGAGGTAGTCGTCTTCGGAGATGTCCCAGCGGGCGTCGCGCGCCCAGCCGATGTCGAGCGCCTGGCCCTCGATGGTGCGGGTCGTCATGCGCACGAGCTCGCCGAGCACGCGCACCTTGGTGGCGTCGTCGAGCCTGTCGTCCTGAAGAACGGTACCTGTGACCTGCGAAAGCGCAAGGTCGCCGGCGTTGATGGCCAGACCCAGGCCCATCGTGAGATGCAGGCACGGCTCGCCGCGGCGAAGCTCGCCCTCGTCGGCGATGTCGTCGTGGATGAGGGCCGCGGTGTGGAAGTGCTCCACAGAGGCCGCCGCGCTCGAGGCAAGCTCAGCCGAACCACCTACCGCCATGCAGCCCAGGAAGCACACGACGGGACGGGTGCGCTTGCCACCGTTTGCCGAGTACTTTGCCAGGGGTGCGTACAGGTAGGCATCCATGTCGGGATGCGAACCGTTTCCAACGTAATAGGAGGCGATAAGCTCGTCTACCTTTGCGTAGTGGTCGTTGAGGAAGCTCATGAAGTCAGTTGCCATCAAAACCGCATCTCTTAAAAAGGCCCGGTCGTATAAAAGAAAAGATGGTAGGAGCGGCGGGACTCGAACCCGCACGCCTCGCGGCGAGTGATTTTAAGTCACCTGCGTCTGCCATTCCGCCACGCTCCCAGCCAAAAGCACTTTAGCACAGCTTTGACGAGAAACGTGCCGCATGTGTCATCCGCGCAGCATCTGCGGGTTCCACGACAGGGGCGGCTGAATACCGACCGCCTGCGCATGCATGCATTCCACGACCCCGAACAGCGAGTTCGACTCGCTTGTCACAAAGCCCGGCCATCCGCCCGTCTCGACAAGCTCGTCGAGGATGAGGGCGCCGGCGTGGATGACGTGGGCGCGCTTGGGCTGCAGGCCCACGAGGCCGCGGCGCTCGAGCGTGGACATGCACAGCAAACGCTCCGTGAGGTCGTGCAGCGCGTCGCGGTCAGTCTGGCGCAGGTGCACGAAATCGCTGTCGTAGGGGTCGAGCTCGGCCAACACCGCCACGAGCGTCGTGGCGGTGCCGCCCACGCAGGCAAGTGTCTCGGGCAGGTTGGCTTGCTGGGACAGGTGCGCATCAAAGACGCTGCGGGCAAAGTCGCGGGCGCGGCGCACGGCGGCGGGGTCGCACGGCTCGTCGTCGGGGCAGGCAAGGAAGCGCTCGCAGACCCTGCGCGCGCCGATGTTGAGCGAGACGGCGCCCAGCTGCACGAGACGCCCCTGCGCGTCGCGGCTGCCGCAGGACAGCTCCGTGGAGCCGCCGCCGATGTCGCAGACCTCGACGGTCGTGCCCATGAAGTCGCCGGTCACGCCGAGCAGCCCCAGGGCCGCCTCGTCGGTGCCTGCGATGACCTGGGGTTTGAGGCCGAGCTCCTCCAGGCGCGCCGTGAGGTCGCGCGAGTTGCTCGCGTCGCGGGCGGCGCTGGTGGCGGTGAGGCAGCTCACGAGGGAGAGCCCCTGTTCCCGGGCGAGCTTGCGGGCCTGGGCCAGGTAGTCGGCTATGCAGTCCACGGTGCGCCCTATCGCCTGGGGCAGCAGCGAGCCGCTTGCGTCGACGCCCTCTCCCAGGTCGGTCACACGTGCCCGGCGCAACAGGGCCCGGGTGCCGTTTTCCTCGTCGCGCGTGGCGCACAGCATGCAGGTGGATACGGTGCCCGCATCGAGTGCACAGTACAGGTTCGCCATGGTGCAGCTCCTATTCGCTTGTGTGGTTTAGCCTTGGACGGGAAGCGCGCTCGTTACCTGGGTGCTGGCGTCCGTCTCGCTCAGGGTTGCCACCGACTCGTCGCTTTGCACGGCGGTGGTGGAGCCCGCCTCGCCGAAGACCTGGTCGAGAATGTCGGTCACCCAGGTGGAGGAGTTCTCGCCGCTTCCGCGCTTGACCTCGGCGGGAATGGGCGTGTCGGCGGGGGTGTAGGGGGCGTTGTCCACTGTGATGGGCACCTCGTCGGGCATGACGAGGCCCCAGGTCTTGTGGGCCATGTCCTGCACGCCCTCGGCGGTCTGCAGCGAGCTCACACTCTTCTGCAGGGCGTCGACGCGGGCCTGGTTCTGGGCGAGCTCGTTGGTCAGGCGCTCGTTTTCGCGCATGGCGCTGTAGAGCTGCTGGGCGGGCGTGTAGAGCGTCACGCAGGTGACCACGACGCACGCCAGGCAGGTGAGGGTCATGGCGGCGCGGCGGATGAACTCCTCGGTGTCGCGCGGGGCTGCGATGATGCCGGATGTGCGGATGGACCGCTTGACTGCCTGCCTGCCGGGCGCGTTAGAGCCGCCCTGCTGGGCCGAGGCAGCCGCGGGGCGGGGCCTGGGGCGCGCGACGCCGGCCCTGCTTGCGGCGGGACGTTCGCGTGCGGCTCGCTCGGCTGCCTCGATGTACTGCTCTTCGGCGGGGAACTGCTCGGCGGCCTCTGAGGGCTCGGGCGTCTGTCGGGGTTTGGGCTCGGCGGCTTTCACTGTGCGGTTTGCCGCGCGTTGTGCGCGTTGGGCCTGGTTCGACACGGTGGGTCGCGCCTGCGCCTGATGGGCTCCGCCCACCACGACGTGCATCTGTGAGCGGATGTCAACGGTGCCGGGTATGGCGACGGGCGGGGCGGCCTGCGGCGCGATGTCTTCCTGCTCGGGCTGCGCCGCCCTCTCGATTGTGGGAGCAGGACGTTTGCCGAGCGATTTCGCCGCGCGCTTGGCCGACTTGGCGCTCGCGTAAGGAGAGGTGTCCACGTCCTGGGCAAAGCTCTCCTGATTGGTGAAGTCTACCGGGCCACGGCCAAAGCCCGGCTGAGGCACCTGCGTGGGGGCAGGTGCGGAGTAGGCGCCTTGGGTGCCTGCTGCCGGTTGCTTTGGGGGCATGGGTGCCATGCGTGGGTCTCCTCGGTCAGACGATGCTGCGGATGCAATCTTGGGGTTGTTCATCATAGCCATGATAGCGACCGTTTGCGGCTCTATCGCCGTGTGGTCTTAGTTTCCATCCATCTTCTGCGCAAGCGTTGCGGTAAAGTTTTATGCGCCTGTCAATTTGACATTTTCGGACGCGTCGCGCGACGGGTCCGTAGAAGGAGCTCACATGGGAGTCACCGCTATTGTTTTGGCCGCAGGTGAGGGCACGCGCATGAAGTCGTCCCGCCCCAAGGTGGTCCACGAGGTTTTGGGCAAGTCCATGGTCCGGTGGGTCGTCGACGCTGCCCGCACTGCGGGTGTTGACCGCTGCGTCGTCGTGGTGGGCAACGGCGCCGAGCAGGTGGAGGCACTCTTCGCCGGCGACGCCGACGTCGAGTGCGTGCTGCAGGAGCAGCGCCTGGGCACGGGCCACGCCGTTCGTGCCGCCCTTGAGAAGACGCAGGTGGAAGATGGCCAGGTCCTGGTGCTGTGCGGCGACACGCCCCTTTTGCGCGCCGAGACCCTGAAGTCGCTCGTCGACGCCGCCATGTCGCCTGCGCACGAGGCCGGCGCCCTCCTCACGATGACCTATGACGACCCCACGGGCTATGGCCGCGTCATGGTGGCCGAGGACGGTTGCGCCACCGCCATCGTGGAGCAGAAGGACTGCACGGCCGAGCAGGCGCTCGTCAAGACCTGCAACGCCGGTGTCTACTGCTTCGACGCAGGGCTTCTGCGCGCTCATATCTCTGAGCTTACCTGCGAAAACGCCCAGAAGGAGTACTACCTCACCGACATGGTGGGCATCCTGCGCGCCCACGGCGCCGCCATGGCGGCCGTCGACTGCCCTGATGCGGTGGAGCTCATGGGCGTGAACTCGCGCATCCAGCTTGCCCAGGCGAGCCGCGCCATGCAGGAGCGCATCAACCTGACCCACATGGCCGCCGGCGTCACGATGCTCGACCCCACGCAGGTGTGGATCGGCCCCGACGTCACGATCGGCCGCGACACCGAGATCCTGCCGGGCACGATGCTGTGGGGCGACACCCACATCGGCGAGAACTGCCTCGTCGGCCCCCAGACCCGCCTCACCGACACGCGCGTGGGTTCGGGCTGCGTCGTGGACGAGACCGTGGCCGTGCAGGCCGTGATTGACAACGACGTGGAGTGCGGCCCGCGCGCCTACCTGCGTCCCGGCGCCCATCTGTGCGACGGCTCCAAGGCGGGCACGCACGTGGAGATCAAGAAGTCCACGGTGGGCAAGGGTTCGAAGGTGCCGCACCTCTCTTACATCGGCGACTGCACCATCGGTGAGGGCGTCAACATCGGTGCGGGTACCATTACCTGCAACTATGACGGCAAGAATAAGAACGCCACCACTATCGGCGACGGCTCGTTCATCGGCTCGGACACCATGCTTGTGGCCCCCGTCAACATCGGCAGCCGTTGCACGGTGGGCGCCGGCTCCACCATCACCCGCGACGTGCCCGACGGTGCCCTTGCGGTGGAGCGCTCCGAACAAACGGTGAAGCCTGGCTGGCGTCCTAAATGGGACCGCGCTTAGCGTATAAACTGGAGTATTGTTTGCACGATGCGTTTTGTAAGCAATTGTAGGCTGGGCACACAACGTTTGAGAGGGGCACGGAACAGATGAATCCCATCCAGAAGAGCATGAAGGTCTTCTCCGGCACGTCGAATAGGGCGTTCGCCGAGTCGGTGGCCGCAAAGCTCGGCACGACGCTGGGAGATCTGCAGATCGAGAAGTTCGCCAACGGCGAGATTTACACGCGTTTTGCTGAGAGCGTGCGCGGCTGCGATGTCTTCTTCATCCAGTCGGTTTCTGGTCCTCACCTTAACGACATGCTGATGGAGGTCCTGATCGCGGCCGACGCTGCCAAGCGTGCCTCCGCTCGTACCTTCACCGCCGTGCTTACCCACTACGCCTACGCTCGTCAGGACCGCAAGGCCCAGCCCCGCGAGCCCATCACGGCCCGCCTGGTCGCCGACCTCTACGAGGCCGCGGGCGTCAACCGCGTCATCACGGTCGACCTGCACCAGGGCCAGATCCAGGGTTACTTCGACGTCCCGGTGAACCACCTCACCGCCATGCCCATCTTCGCCGAGTACTACACGGCCAAGGGCTTCGACATGAACAACACCGTCGTCGTCTCGCCCGACGTGGGCCGTGCCAAGGCCTCCAAGCGCCTGGCCGACATGCTCGGCTGCGACCTGGCCGTTGCCCACAAGAACCGCGCCGCCCACAACGAGGCCGAGGTCATGGGCATCCTGGGCAACATCCAGGGCAAGACCTGCATCATCAACGACGACATGATCGACACTGCCGGCACCCTGTGCGGCGCGGTGCGCGAACTCAAGAACCTCGGCGCCGGCGACATCTACGTGGGCGCCACGCACGGCCTGTTCTCCGGCCCCGCCTACGAGCGTCTGCTCGACCCGACCCTGCCCATCGTCGAGGTCGCCGTCACCGACGCCGTGCCCGTGCCCGTCGAGAAGCGCGGCGACCGCATCAAGGTCCTGTCGCTTGCCGACGAGTTCGCCAAGGCCATCCAGAACGTCTACGACGAGACGTCCGTCTCCAAGATGCTGGGTGTCAACCCCGAGTTCTAATCTGATTGGGGCAGGCCAGGGCATGTGCCGTGGCCTGCCCCTGTTTTTCTGCAAGCAAGGTACAGCGCGAGAGGTCGAGCCAGGGTTGCCTGGCTCGATTTGTATAGGAGGGGTCAGATGGCGGGCAAGACCGTCAAAGACGTGCCGGTTGGCATCGTGTGCGGCCTGGGGAACCCCGGCAGCGAGTATGAGCGCACGAGGCACAACGCCGGCTTCTTGGCAATCGATGTGCTGGCAAACGAGTTGGGCGCGCGCTACTGGAAGAACAAGCCGGGCGCGGCCGTGTGCGAGGTGAGCGTCGCGGGCCGCAAGGTCGTGCTCGTGAAGCCCCAGTCGTACATGAACGTCTCGGGCGGTCCCCTCAAGAGGATCGCCGAGGAGTACCGCGTGCCCGCTGCCGGCATCCTGGTAATCCACGACGAGCTCGAGCTGCCCGCAGGCGCGGTGGCGCTCAAGATGGGCGGTGGCCACGCCGGCCACAACGGCCTGCGCTCCATCGGCGAGAAGCTGGGCACTCCCGACTACCCGCGCGTGCGCTGCGGCATCGGCCGCCCGCCGGGAAAGATGGCCCCGGCCGACTACGTCCTCCAGCAGCTGCGCGGTCGCGACTGGGAGGAGTTCGAGGTCACGGCTGCCGACGCGGCCCTTGCGGCCCGCTTTGCCCTGGAGCAGGGTGTGGCCGCGGCGCTTGTCAAGTACCCGGCCAAGAAGTAGGGGCTTGCGAGGCACCGGGCGCTCCGGTGTGGGTTTTTCAATCAACTGTTTTCTGTGGGTGACAGGCGACGCGCAAGGGTCGCATCATGGCGCACACAGGAGAGTCGAACAATGCTGACGGGGAGGGAACCGTGCATCGAATTCTGAAGAAGGAGCTTCTGGCGCAGGGCACGTGGCTCATGCGCGTGGAGGCGCCGGCCGTTGCCGCCAAGGCGCAGGCCGGGCAGTTCTTCCTGGTGCGCGCACGCGAGGGAGCCGAGCGTGTGCCGTTTACGTTCTGTGACTGGAACGCCCAAGAGGGCTGGATTGAGTTCGTGTTCCTCGTGGTGGGACGCACGACTGAGCTGCTCACCACCTTCGAGGAGGGCCAGGAGCTGCTCGACGTGACCGGTCCTCTGGGGAACCCCTCCAACATGGAGGGCGTCGCCGGGCAGCGCTGGGCTGTGGCGGGCGGCGGCGTGGGCCTGGCGGCCGCATACCCCGTGGCGCGTGCGCTGGCGCAGGCCGGCGCCAAGGTGAGTGCCATCGTGGCTGCTCGTAGCCGCGACCTGCTCGTGCTTGAGGACAAGTTCCGCGCAATCGAGGGCGCCGATATCATCGTCGTGACCGATGACGGTTCCTACGGCGAGAAGGGCTTTGCCACCGGTCCCTTGGAGCGCCTGGCCAAGGCCGGCGAAATCGACCATGCCTTTGCCGTGGGTCCCGTCCCCATGATGGGCGCCTGCGTGAAGGCCGTGTCGGCCTACGACGTGCCTGTGACCGTGTCGCTCAACCCGGTCATGCTCGACGGCACCGGCATGTGCGGCGGCTGCCGCGTGGTGGTGGACGGCCAGGTCCGCTTTGCCTGCATCGACGGCGTCGACTTCGACGGCGCCAAGGTTGACTGGGCCGACCTGCGCAGTCGCCTGCGCACGTTCGCCGCGCAGGAGAAGGAGTCGCTCGAGCTCGCCCATGCCTGCCGCATGCAGGCGGCGGCCGATGCCTTGGAAGGAGCCGCACGATGAGCCAGCTGCAAGAGGGCGCCGCTGTGCCCGAGCGTTACAAGCCCAATGCGAAGGCGCCCCGCACGCCTGCCCGCGAGGTCGCCCCGCAGGAGCGTGTGCAGGGATTCATGCCTGTTGACCTGGGCTATACCGACGACGACGCCGTGCTCGAGGCTAACCGCTGCCTGGACTGCGCGCGTCCTGCGTGCGTGCAGGGCTGCCCCGTGGGCGTCGACATCCCCCACTTCATCGAGGCCGTCCGCGCCCGCGACTGGGAGCACGGTCTGGACGTCGTGCGTCGCGACAACCTGCTGCCGAGCGTGTGCGGCCGCGTGTGCCCGCAGGAGACGCAGTGCGAAGGTGCCTGCGTGCTCGCCAAGCGCGGCAACCCCATCGCCATCGGCCAGCTTGAGCGCTTCCTGGGCGACAAGGCCGACGAGCTTGCGGGCGAGGCTGCGGCCGATTCCGGCGCGCCTGAGGCTGGCGCCGCCGATGCCGATGCCGCTGCTCCGCGCCGCGTCGCGGTTGTGGGCAGCGGCCCTGCCGGCATTACCTGCGCCTTTGAGTTGGCGCGCGCCGGCGTGGAGGTCACCATTTTTGACTCGCTGTTCCGTCTGGGCGGCGTGCTCGTGTACGGCATCCCGGAGTTCCGCCTTCCCAAGGCCGTCGTCGCCCGCGAGCTCGAGGCCCTGGAGGCGCTCGGCGTGCGCGTGGAGACCAACATGGTCGCCGGCCGCACCTTCACGGTCGACGAGCTGCTTGGCGAGCGCGGCTTCGACGCCGTGTTCATCGGCGTGGGCGCGGGCCTTCCCAAGATGCTCGGCGTGCCTGGTGAGAACGCATGCGGCGTGATGTGCGCCAACGAGTACCTCACGCGCGTGAACCTCATGCGCGCCTATGACTTCCCGCAGGTAGACACGCCCGTGCGTCCTGGCAAGAACGTCGTCGTCTTCGGCGGCGGCAACGTTGCCATGGACGCGGCCCGCACGGCGCTTCGCCTGGGTGCCGAGACGGTCACGCTGTGCTACCGCCGTACCGAGGCCGAGATGCCCGCCCGCAGGGCCGAAATCGAGCACGCCAAGGCCGAGGGCGTGCGCCTCATGGAGCTCGTGGGCCCGCTTGGCTTTGAGGCCGACGAGGCCGGCAACGTGTGCGCCGCCCGCCTGCAGCGCATGGAGCTCGGCGAGCCCGACGAGGGTGGTCGTCGTCGCCCCGTGGCGCTTACAGGGCAGGACGCCGTCGCGCAGATTCCCTGCGACCTGGCCATCACGGCCATCGGCACGAACGCCTGCCCGCTCGTGGGGGCCATGGCTCCCAGCGTCGCGCTCAACCGCTGGGGCTACATCGAGGCTGACGAGGACGGGCGCACCAGCCAGCCGGGTGTATGGGCCGGCGGCGACATCGTGACCGGCGCGGCCACCGTCATCCTTGCGATGGGCGCCGGAAAACGTAGTGCGCACAGCATTCTCGAGTCCTTCGGGGCCTAGTTTCTAAAACACAAAACACCTGGTAGAGTGCGGTCGCGTCGCGGTTAAGCTTTTTTGGGAGCAGCCCAGACAAGCTTTGCGGCGCGACCGTTTTTTCGTCAAAAGCCGAGGCGCATCGCCGACGCAATCCGGCCCCGGCAGTCGTAGAATGGTATCCGACTGTCCGCAATGTAAGGGGAGGTTTTTAGCTGTGAACCGTACAACCGTCGCCAGCATCTTCGCCAACTCCGAAAGCCTGGGAGGAACCACGCTGACCGTGGCGGGATGGGCGCGCTCCATCCGTGACTCCAAGGCCGTGGGATTCGTTGCCCTCAACGACGGCAGCTGCTTCAACAACCTTCAGGTCGTCCTGAGCCGCGACGTCCTGTCCAACTACGACGAGATCGTCGCGCAGAACGTGGGCACCGCCTTTGTTGTGACCGGCGAGCTTGTGCTGACGCCCGGCGCCCAGCAGCCCTTCGAGCTCAAGGCGCTTACCATCGAGGTCGAGGGTCCCTCGGCTCCCGACTACCCGCTGCAGAAGAAGCGCCACACCGTCGAGTACCTGCGCACCATCCAGCACCTGCGCCCCCGCACTAACCTGTTCAGTGCCGTGTTCCGCGTGCGCTCCGTGGCCGCCTTCGCCATCCACTCCTTCTTCCAGGAGCGCGGCTTCGTCTATGTGAACACGCCCATCATCACCGCCAGCGACTGCGAGGGCGCCGGCGAGATGTTCCACGTGACCACGATCGACCCGGCCAACCCGCCGCTCGACGACCACGGCAACGTCGACTACAGCCAGGACTTCTTCGGCAAGGCTGCCAACCTCACGGTTTCGGGCCAGCTCCAGGCCGAGAACTTCGCCATGGCGTTCGGCGACGTCTACACCTTCGGCCCGACGTTCCGCGCTGAGAACTCCAACACGCAGCGCCATGCCGCCGAGTTCTGGATGGTGGAGCCCGAGATCGCCTTCGCCGACCTCGAGGACGACATGAACCTCGCCGAGGACATGCTCAAGTACGTCATCCGCTACGTCATGGATCACTGCCCCGACGAGCTCAACTTCTTCAACTCCTTCGTCGACAAGGGCCTCATCGAGCGTCTGGAGCACGTCGCTTCCAGCGATTTCGGCCGCATCAGCTACACCGACGCCGTCAAGGTCCTCGAAGAGGCCGTCGCCGGCGGCCACGAGTTCGAGTACCCGGTATATTGGGGCTGCGACCTGGCCACCGAGCACGAGCGCTTCCTCACCGAGCAGCACTTCAAGCGCCCTGTCTTTGTGACCGACTACCCCGCCGAGATCAAGGCGTTCTACATGCGCATGAACGACGACGGCAAGACCGTCGCGGCCACCGACTGCCTGGTGCCCGGCATCGGCGAGATTATCGGCGGCTCGCAGCGTGAGGAGCGCCTCGACCTGCTCGAGAAGCGCATCACCGACCTGGGCATGAACCCCGAGCAGTACAAGTACTATCTCGACCTGCGCCGTTACGGCAGCTGCAAGCATGCCGGCTTCGGCCTGGGCTTCGAGCGCCTCGTGATGTACCTCACGGGCGTGTCGAACATCCGCGACGTGCTGCCGCACCCCCGCACCGTGGGCAACGCGGATTTCTAAGGAACGGCCTGGCGGCGCCAAACTGGCGTCATGGGGGAGTTTGAGCGCGGGGCGTGCCATCCGGTGCGCCCCGCGGTATAGTCTTCTGCGTGCTTGGCCACGATAGCCCCCAACCTGTTTTTGCTTCGCCTTAAAGGAGTCTTATGCGCATCATCGCAGGCAGTGCCCGCGGCAGGGAGATCTCGGCCCCCAAGGGGCTCGAGACGCGCCCTGTGACCGACATCATCCGTGAGTCGCTCTTCAACATCTGGCAGTTCGACGTGGAGGGGGCCGACTTCCTCGACCTCTTCAGCGGCAGCGGCTGCATGGGCCTGGAGGCCCTCTCCCGCGGCGCCAACCGCGCCGTGATGGTGGAAGCAGGCTCCGAGCAGGTGCGTGTCATCCGCGCCAACCTCAAGAAGACAGGCCTGGACAAGTGCCATGCCGAGGTCGTGCGCGACGACGTGTTCCGCGTCATCGGCCATCTGGGCCGCACGCACCAGACCTTCGACATCGTGTACCTCGACCCGCCCTTCACGGTGGACGAGATCTTCATCCCCGTCATGGAGGCCCTGGCCGACGGCGCGCTGCTTGCCGAGGGCGGCACGGTCGCCATCCGCACGCGCGACCGCAAGGAGATGCCCGACGACTTCGGCGTGCTGCACAAGGTGCGCCTGAAGCGTTACGGCAGCTCCACGGTGCACTTCTACGAGCGTGTGGACGAGGAGCCGCAGAGCGAGCCTGAGACCGCATCTGAGGACGCTCAGGGCGACGGTGACCCCGCAGCACAGGAGCGCAGCCAGGATGCATAGGCAGATGCGTCGCATCAAGCAACAGCTGAGCCATGAGGCGGCCGTGCAGGTCATGCGCGAGGCGACTTCGGGCGTGTTGGCACTTGAGGGAGACGACGGCTATCCTTACGCCGTGCCCATCAGCCACGTCTGGACTGACGAGTGCCTGGGCGGCGAAGACGAGTTCATCGGCCGCATCTATTTTCACAGTGCTCGCGAGGGCTACAAGATCGACTCCATCATGGACAGCGAGAAGGCGTCGTTTGCCGTGGTGGTGCGCGACGAGATCGTGCCCGACGAGTACACCACCAACTATAAGAGCGTCATTGCCACAGGGCGCGTGCATGTTCTTGAGGATGACGAAGAGCGCCTGCGCGGTCTTCGCGCCTTGGCCGAGAAGTACAATCCCGGTCAGCAGGAAAGCGCCGAAAAGGAGATCGCTGGTGCGTTCGACCGGGTGGCCGTCATCGCTTTTGAAGTGGAGGAGCTCACTGGTAAGCAGGCACGCGAGCTTGCGATCCGCGAGGCCAAGGCTTCTGGGGTGGAGTAGGCTCAGGATGCAAGTTGTGGTCAGTTCATGAAGCAGAGGTTGCTTCATTGACCTGAAACACGCGATGCCCTATATTTATTTCTTGCCGAAAGGCACTCTCCAATTGCGGGATGGAGCAGTCTGGTAGCTCGCCGGGCTCATAACCCGGAGGTCGTCGGTTCAAATCCGGCTCCCGCGACCAAGAAATTTCAGCTCAGGGACGTAAGTTCCTGAGCTTTTTTCGTTTATGGAGCAGTTCGCTGGCAACTATCAACTCAGCAATCAAAAAAAGAGGGCCCCTTGCGGGACCCTCTTGCATGCAGGTGGTGATGTGCCGCGAGCTGCCTGATTACCTGCCCTCGGAACGGCTCTTCTGGTAGGCCTCAACGAGCTTGGCGGCGGTGTCGTAGGGCACCTGCTCGTAACCCTCGAGCTCGTAGGAGAACTCGCCGGTGCCGCGGGACAGAGACCTCAGGCGCGTGGAGTAGTCGGTGATCTCGGCGAAGGGCACGGTGGCGATGACCACGGTGTTGCCGCGGCCGTCGGAGTCCATGCCGGTGACGCGGCCGCGCGAGGCGGAGATGTCGCCGGTGACGGCGCCGGCGTAGGCGTCGGGCACGGTGATGGTCATGTTGGCCATGGGCTCGAGGATGACGGGGTCGGCGTGCTCGGCGGCGGCGCGGAAGCCGATGCGGGCGGCCGTCTTGAACGCGATCTCGCTGGAGTCAACGGGGTGGTAGGAACCGTCGTAGCAGGCAACCTTCACGTCGACCATGGGGTAACCGGCCAGGACGCCCTCGGTGAGGGTCTCCTGGATGCCCTTGTCCACTGCGGGGATGTACTGGCGAGGGATCTTGCCGCCCACGATCTCGTCGAGGAACTCATAGCCGCCGCCGGGGTTGGGCTCGAGACGCAGCCAGCAGTCGCCGAACTGGCCGGCACCGCCCGTCTGCTTCTTGTGGCGACCCTGGGCGCTGGCAGCCTTGCGAATGGTCTCGCGATAGGGGATGCGCAGGGGCTCGAGGATGGCCTCGACGCCGGTGCGCTCGGCCAGACGGTTCACCATGACGCTTACCTGGGCCTCGCCCACGGCGCTCACCACGGTCTGGTGCGTCTCCTCGTTGCGCGTGACGCTGATGGTGGGGTCGGCGTCGCAGGTCTTCTCAAGGAAGGCGCTGAGCTTGTCTTCCTCGTTGCGGTTCTTGGCGCGGATGGCCACCTGGTAGAGCGAGTTGGAGAAGCGGAAGGCCTGAGCCTCGACCTTGCCGGTGGCGCTCAGGGTGTCGCCGGTGTTGACCTCGAGCTTGGGCACCACGATGATGTCGCCGGCCAGGGCCTTCTTGACGTCGGTGGTCTCACGGCCGCACATGAGGTAGAGGTGGCCCAGGCGCTCGGAGGACTGGGTGCGCGCGCAGGTGAGCTCCATGCCGGGTTCGAGCGTGCCGGCAAGCACCTTGAGGAAGGACAGGCGGCCCGTCTGGGCGTCGTTCAGGGTCTTGAAGACGAAGGCCACGGGGCGCTCGTCGGCAGAGCTGATCTTGAGCATCGTGCCGTCGGTGAGGGGCATCTCGCCAAAGTCGGTGGGGGTGGGGAAGTAGGTCACGATGTCGTCGAGCAGGGCGTTGACGCCCTTCTCCTGCACGGCTGCGCCCACGTAGACGGGCACGAGCATGCGCTGGGCGATGGCGGTGCCCAGAAGACCCTCGAGCTCCTCCTGAGTAAGGGCCTCGCCCTCGAGGTACTTCATCATGAGTTCCTCGTCGGCCTCAACGGCCAGGTCGCACAGAGCCTCGCGTGCGGAGGCGGCGGCGTCGGCGTACTCGGTGGGAATCTCGCCCACGATTTCCTTGCCCTCGGCATCGTAGGTGCGGGCCTGCATGTGGATGACGTCGATGAGGCCCTTGAAGTCGGGGCCGACGCCCATGGGGATGCTGACGAGGCCCAGGTGGTTGCCGAAGCGATCCTGCAGGCCGGCCATGGTGAGGTCGAGGTCGGCGTTGTCCTTGTCGATGCGGTTGATGAAGACGGCGCGCGCGACGGGCTGCTCGTCGGTGGCGTACCACAGCTTCACAGTCGTGGGCTGGGGTCCCTCCACCGCGTCAACCACGAAAAGGGCCGTTTCGGCCACGGAGATGGCGGCGTAGGCGTCGCCGATGAAGTCGGGGTAGCACGGGGCGTCGAGAACGTTGATCTTGCAACCCTTGTGCTCCACGGGCGCAATGGAGGTGGAGATGGAGAAGTTGCGCTTGCTCTCTTCGGGGTCGAAGTCGAGCGTGGGCTTCGAGCCGGCGTGGCCTCCCAGGCGGGCGGTCTTGCCGGTGAGATGCAGCATGGCCTCGGCAAGCTTAGTCTTGCCGACGCCTCCCTGTCCCACAAGGACTACGTTGCGAACCTTATCGGTCTGAGGTGCAGCCATACCAGTCTCCTAACCTCGACATTGACGACCCCCTGACTCAGGCTGCCGTTTGGCGGCGCGGCGGGGGGCATAGACACGAGCTTGAAACCGAACATGCGTGCATGTCAGATATCTTATTCACAATTCCTGCAAAAAACAATATACTGTCTCTTACGTCGCCGAAAGGCGGAGCAAAAGGTACCCTGCCGTGGATGGCGGGGTCACGGAGCAAAGGAGCGCATCATGGGTCTCAAAGCTGCTGAACCGCTTCAAATCGCACCTGAGGAGCTCTCGTCCTACCTGAGCGCCAAGCATGCCGTGTACATGGACTACGCTGGTGCTTCCTACTACCTGACCGACGCCAACGAGAACTATTGGCGCGTTCAGGACACCGCCGTGCTCAATGACAAAGGGCATTACACCGACGTGACGTCGCCGCTGGCCCGCGTCGAGGAGTTCCTCGCCGAGCCCGCCGTTGACGGCAAGTCCGTCGCCGACATGGCGCCCGAGGCCACCTTCTACGCATCGGAGAAGAAGTAAGGGTTTCCGCCTGCAATACGCGTGTAAGAAGAAACCCCGCAGGTTTCAAGCCCTGAAGGAGGGCGAGGAACCTGCGGGGTTTCGTGTGCCGAGGATGCTCATACGAGCCGAGCGTAGTCCTGCGTTTGGTGAAAGATGTGGGCGATGACGATTTTGTCGTCGGTGACTTTGTACAAGGCCACATAGCGCTTGATGTGGATTGGGCGGTATCCGAGTGCCGCGAGTTCGGGTAGATGCGACAGCGGATGCATAAGGGGCATCTCACATACCAGGGTTATCTGGTGGTCGAACTCGTTCATGAAATCGTTTGCGGCTGCAGGGCTGAGCAGGGTTGAGGCCAAATATGAGACTATGGACTCGTATTCGCGCTGCGCCTCGCGGGTGATGACTGCCTTATAGGTCATAGCGCTGACGGATCGAGGCAGAGAAGGCCGAGAAGTCCGTGTAATCACCCGAGGCAATTTCGGTTTCGGCAAGCAACATGCGAGAGAGAAGTTTTGCCTTAGCGACTTCCTCGCGCTGCGCCTCGTATTCTTCGTTGCTCAGGCAATGCATCGCGCTGTATCCATTGCGTGTCACTGTGACATCGCGCTCCCGTTCAACGAGAGAGGCAAACGCCGCGGTATCTTTCATATCTCGAACCGGTACACAAACAGGCATCAGGACCCTCCTTCACCTAACTGTGGCCAAATTGTACCACGTCTATTTCCTCTCCACCAAATCAAGAAGCTCCTGCTTGGAGTGGACATCGAGCTTAGTGTAGATGTGCTTGACGTGGCCACGCACGGTGTTTTCGGAAATGAGGAACGTCTCGGCGATACGAGTCTTGCTGTGGCCGCGCACGAGCAGCTCAAGCACTTCCTCCTCGCGTGCGGTGAGGCTTCCCTTGCGGGCGAGCTGGTGGCAGCGGGTGCGCAGGTTGTCGGCCGAGGAGCTGGCGGCGGGTGCGGCGGCCTCGCGCTTCTCCAGGTCGCGCTGGGTGGCAAGCGCGCGCATCTCGGGGGAGTCGTCCTCGGCCTGGTTCAGTTCGGAGAAGATGAGCCGGTTGCCAAGGGAGCGGTCGTCGAGCAGTACAAGAGCCACGACCACGAGCGCCCAAGTGGCAATCGAGGTGATGAGCGGCTCGATGGGACTCTCAACCATGAGCAGGCCCGCCGCACTTCCTGCGGCAAAGGGCAGGGCGTAGGCGAGCCAGCCTGCCGCGTACACGGCCAATGCCGGGTAGGAGCTGTGCCTGGCCACATCGGCCACAGCCATGAACAGGAAGAACACCACGAGCAGGGCATGGGCGGTGCGCACGAGCGCAAAGAGCACGGCATGGGCGCCGGTGCCTGCGAGGAACGGCTCGAACACAAGCACAGTGACCATGAGGATGAGAATGAGTCGCCAGGTGCGGCCAAAATCGATGCCGCGGCCTGCGACGCTGACCCACCAGATGAAGACAAAGGCGAGCAGTATCTCGGTGCCGTGGTTTACAAGCACGGAAAGCACGTAGGGGTTGGGTGTGGACTCGAGGATGGCCGTGCGGATGATGCCGATGGTGAAGCTGAATGCCACCACGCTTACCAATGCACGCGACAGGGACCCCACGGTGCGGGCGTTGTAGTACTGCTCGGGCTTGCTTGCGGGTGGCAGGTTGCGCGCCGCATGGCGCATGCAGGCGAATGTGGCGAAGGGCAGGCACACGAACACGGGGGCCGCCACGGCGCCGGGCAAAAAGTCGATGACCGTTTTGCAGGCAGAGCCCAGCGCCATCGTGCAGAAGAGCAGGGGAACCGAAAAGGCGAGGTCGAGTTTGGCATACACCTGGATCCAGCGGCCGTAGGCCCAGGCAACGCCCACCCCTCCCAAGGTTGCGCCCACTGCGGTGGCCACGGCGGGCGCAGTGGGCAGCTCGACCGATAGTGCCACGCCGCCCAACGCCATGAGGGTCGCCGACACAAGGTCGCGTGCGAGCATTCTGCGGTCCCCGGGCAGATTGAGGCGCTCGCCCGCCTTGCCTGCGCGCCAGGCGCCGATGCCTATCGCCACGAGCGCCACGCTCATGGCCGAGTACAGCACGGCCGTGACGGAGACGCCGCCGCTCTCAAGGAAGCGGTGGGTGGAGCAGTAGATCCACATGTGCACAAACGCCAGGCCCAAAAGGGACGGGCGAAGGTTTTTTAGGAAGTTTGCAAGCATGGTTCCTCCAGTGAGGCGGCAGTGCGCAAAGCGGTGAGCGAACGGCCCCTTTGGGGTTGTCTCGGAGTGTCGCGGGGCTTATTCGCGCCTGTACATAGTACTGCACGTCTCGTGCCATTGACGCGAAAAACGATGGGTCACCCCACTCCAATCTGGGGTGTATACAAGCACTTTTACCTGCACAAACAAAGAAAGCCGCAAAGTGGGGGGCGAATGGGTTGCGCTGAGCGCGCTAGTGTTCGAGCTGTTCAACGCAAGGCACACGCCAAGCGAGGACGCATCAGCCACCGCTACAAAGCAAGGCATGACAGAAAAGGGGTAATCGCTATGCAAAGCAACGCAATGTCCCGCCGCTCGTTCGTTCAGACCGCAGCCGCCGGCCTCGCTGCCGCAGCCGCCGTGCTGCCGGGTGCCAACCCGCAGACGGCCCACGCTGCCGTCGCCGTTCCCGAGACGTGGGACTATGAGTGCGACGTCGCAGTCGTGGGCACCGGTACGGTTCTGACCGGTGCCGGCAAGGCTGCCGCCGAGGGCAATCGCGTCATCATCATTGAGGCCGCAGGATTTATTGGTGGTACCACCTCCATCTCCAACGGTCAGACTTGGATGCCCCTCAACTCTACCGCCATGGCACAGGGCCTGGACAACTACGACGACGCCCTGGCCTACATCACCGCTACCGCCGCTGGCAAGTCTACGCCCGAGATTCTCGAGGCCTTTCTGAAGTACGGCCCCGAGGCCATCGACTTCCTGGCCGAAACAGCCGACCTCACTTGGGAGATCAGCCCCCGCGTCGACTACCATATCGACGTCTTCCCCGGCGCCAAGGACCAGACCCGCACCATCGCCCCTGTTGGCAAGCAGTCCACTGAGGCCGGCCAGATGACGGGCGCCTTCGGCACCACCTCTTCGGGCTCCTATGTCACCGACCCGCTGTGCGACGGCGTCGTGAACAAGTACGGCGGTGAGCTGTTGCTCAACACCCGCGCCATGCACCTCATCACCCGTGTCAACGACGAGGGCGTGACCGAGGTCTGCGGCGTGCAGGCCCAGGCCGAGGACGGTTCCATGATCAACATCAAGGCCACCAAGGGCGTCATCCTGGGCGCGGGCGGCTTTGGCTGGAACGACGACATGAAGAAGCGCTACATGGAGCTGCCGGCCAACCGCACCATGGAAGTCTCCACCTGCGTGGGCGACGGCATCCTCATGGGTCAGGCCGTGGGCGCCGACGTCACGCTCATGCAGTACGCCTGGGGCCAGGTCGTCTGCGTCAACCCCGAGGACATGCCCTACCATGAGTGGTGCGAGAAGCCCACTGAGATCAACCACTTCGGCCTGGGCACCTTCTACGGCCTTATGTGCAAGCCGGGTTCCTGCGTGCTCAACAAGTTCGGCCGCCGCTTCATGGACGAGGCCGTTGACTACGACTCCCTCTACCATGGCTTCTGGGGCCGCGACCTGGGCGCCAACCAGACCGAGGAGGGAGGCACTTACGGCACGAGCTGGACGAACTGCCCGGCCTTCTACATCTGCGATTCCACTGTTGCCGATGCCGAGAACTCCGTTATGCGCGACTCCGACGGCAACATCGTGAGCTGGGTCGCCTATCAGGCCGACACCATCGAGGAGCTCCTCGACCAGATTCCCTGGCGTGACGACTACGCCCGCCAGAAGGCCTCCAAGACCATCGAGGAGTACAACGAGAACTGCAGGAACGACATCGATCCCGAGTTCCACCGCGGCGAGACCACGTGGGATCAGGGCGGCACGAGCCGTCCCGAGAAGTCGCTGGCACCCATCGAGGTCGGCCCCTTCTACGGCATCATCTGCGAGCCCTATCCCATGTGCACCAAGGGTGGCCTGCGCGTGAACGAGAACGCTGAGGTCCTCTCTGTCACCGGTGAGGTCATCCCCCGTCTGTACGCATCCGGCAACAACTCCGGCATCGGCGGCCCGGGCCTCTTCTACAACGGCGCCGGCGGAACCCTGGGCCCTGGCTTCACGTTTGGCTACATCGCCGGCATGAACGCCGCCCAGCTGACTCCCTGGGAGTAAGACAGGCTGTAAACCCCCTTTTTGGGCGCTTCTCCTTCGGGAGGGGTGCCTTTTCTCGTTGTTAGATTGTTTCTGGTGTGTTAACCTGCCTAAATGCTCATCCGACGAGAAAAAGAGGGGGCTCGCTGTGGATATAAACGAATGGCTTGTCAAGGTGACAGGCGATATCGACGGCTTCATGTACACCTACATCCTGTTGGCGCTGCTTGTGTTCACGGGTATCTGGTACACGATTCGTACCCGCGCGGTGCAGATTCGCTATATCAAGGACATGTTCACCCAGCTCACGGAGAAGAAGCACGTTGAGGGCGGGCACGCCATCTCGTCGTTCCAGGCGCTGATGGTGTCCACGGCGAGCCGTGTGGGCACGGGCAACATCGCCGGCGTCGCCACCGCCGTCGCCACCGGTGGCCCGGGTGCCGTTTTCTGGATGTGGGTCATGGCGCTCGTGGGCGCCGCCTCGGCCTTCATCGAGTCCACGCTCGCCCAGATCTTCAAGGTGAGGGGCAAGGACGGCGAGTTCCGCGGAGGCCCCGCCTACTACATCGAGCAGGGCCTGGGGCATCGCTGGCTCGGCGTCGTCTTCGCCGTGCTGCTCATCCTGTGCTTCGCGTTCGGCTTCAACGGCCTGCAGGCATTCAATGCGGCCAGCTCGCTTGAGTACTACACGGGCAAGGGCGCTCTCGGCCACAAGGCCGCCATTGCCTGCGGCATCGTGCTTGCCGTCATGACGGCGTTCGTCATCTTCGGTGGTGCGCGCCGCATCAGCGTCATCACCTCGATTATCGTGCCCGTCATGGCGCTTGTCTACATCGCCATTGCTATGTGGACCACGTTCTCCAACATCACCGACCTGCCTGCCGTCTTCGGCCTCATGTTCGCCTCGGCCTTCGACTGGCAGTCCATCTTCGGCGGATTCGCCGGTTCGGTCGTCATGCTGGGCATCAAGCGCGGCCTGTACTCCAACGAGGCCGGTATGGGCTCCGCGCCCAACGCCGCCGCCACCGCGAGCGTTTCCCACCCCGTGAAGCAGGGCCTCGTGCAGAGTCTGTCCGTCTACATCGACACGCTGGTCATCTGCACCTGCTCGGCGATGATGGTCCTCGTGTTCTATGTGCAGAACCCGGCTGCCGCCGAGGGTCTCAACGGCATGCCTCTCGTGCAGATGGCCGTGAACAACGCGGTGGGCGAGTGGGGTATCCACGTCATCACGTTCGCCATCTTCGCATTCGCCTTCTCGAGCCTCATCGGCAACTACTTCTACGCCGAGGGCAACCTGCGCTTCATCAAGGACGGCAGCCCCGTGCTGCTTACCGTGTTCCGCCTTGCCTGTATCGTTTTCATCTACCTCGGTGCCGTCAACAGCTTCGACCTTGCCTGGAACCTGGCCGACATCTTCATGGGCTTTATGGCCATCATGAACCTCATCGCCATCCTGCTGCTGGGCAAATGGGCCATCCGCGCGCTCGACGACTACACGGCGCAGCGTAAAACCGGCAAGGACCCGGTGTTCGTGGCCGATTCCATCGAGGGCCTGCCCGCCACCCAGTGCTGGCATGTGGGCGAGGGAGACCTCAAGGACGTGGGTCCCGAGCCGGTGAAGCAGTTCTGGCGCGAGTCGATTGACCCGGAGCAGTAAGAGCGCCTGGCTGAGTCGCCCAACATACGCGTGTTCCCTGTGCGGCACCCTTTGCGGGGTGCCGCTCTTTGTATACGGCCTGCTACCATAGGTGGCGCATGAAGACTGTGGAGGGTGCCCTATGTGGGCCCAGAGAGGATGTGCCATGAGCGAGAAGAAGACGGTGGTTGTCGCCAGCAACAACGCCCACAAGATCGAGGAGATTCGCGCGATCCTGGGCGCGGTGCTGCCTGACGCCGAGTTCAAGTCGATGGGCGAGATCGGCGGGCTTCCCGAGCCCGAGGAGACGGGCACGACCTTCGAGGAAAACGCCTTCATCAAGGCGCAGACCATCCACGACCTCACCGGCCTGCCCACGGTGGCCGACGACTCGGGCCTCGTGGTGGACGCCCTCGACGGGGCGCCGGGCGTCTATTCGGCCCGCTATTGCGGCGTGCACGGGGACGACGCCGCCAACAACGCGAAGCTGTTGCGCGAGATGGAGGGCGTGCCGCAGGAGAAGCGCACGGCCCGCTTTATGAGCTGTGTGACCTATGTCGACGCCGACGTGCGTACCTGCGGTATCGGCTCGTGCGAGGGCGTCGTGGGCTTCGAGGGCCGAGGCACCAACGGTTTCGGCTACGACCCGCTCTTCTGGCCCGAGGACACGCCCGGCAAGACCATGGCAGAGCTCACGCCCGAGGAGAAGAACGCCATCTCGCACCGCAAGCACGCCATCGAGGCGCTCGCCCAGGAGCTCGCGAAGCTCGGATAGGCGCGCCTTATACGCAAAACGCAAACGTACGCGCGTTTTTTGAGGCTTTCCTGGGGAAACGCCGAAAAAAGCAGCGTACGTTTGCGTTTTAATGCGAGAGGGGTCTGTATTGCGTGCCGTGCGGCGCGTCGGGTGGCGGCCTAGAGCTGGTCGGTGTCGAGCCAGATGGTGAAGGGGCCGGAGTTCACGAGGCTCACCTGCATATCGGCACCGAACTCGCCTGTCTGCACCTCACCCATGTCGGTGCGTACCATCTCGCAAAAGCGCTCGTAGAGGGCACGCGCGGCGTCGGGGGCGCCGGCGGAGGTGAACGAGGGGCGGTTGCCGTGTTTGCAGTCGGCGTAGAGCGTGAACTGGCTCACCACGAGCACCTGGCCGTCCACGTCGGCCAGCGAACGGTTCGTCTTGCCCGCCTCGTCCTCGAAGATGCGCAGCTTGCGAATCTTATCCCAGAGCTTGCGGGCACAGGCCTCGTCGTCGGCGTGCCCCACGCCGAGAAGGATGAGGTAGCCGCGCCCGATGCGGCCGACCGTTGCGCCCGCGATGTCGACCTGTGCCTGTTCCACGCGCTGGATGAGTGCTCGCATGTGCGTCCTTTCAAAGTCGTCGTTGCCGGCAGACATGATACCAACGCTCGACACAAAGAGCCCCGCCTTCACAGGGAAGACGGGGCTCTGTGCGCATTGGGGGATGCGCGGAGGGGATTGTCGTGCGAGGGATTGTCGTCGTGCCTTACGCCAGGGCGTTGGCAGCGGCGGACTGGCCGGCGATGCGGCCGAAGACGATGATGTCGGTAAAGGAGTTGCCGCCCAGACGGTTGCCGCCCTGGACGCCACCCGTGCACTCGCCGGCAGCGAAGAGGTTGGCGATGGGGGTGCCGTCCTCCTTGGTCACCTGAGCGTCGGTGTTGATGGCCAGGCCGCCCATGGTGTAGTGGATCGTGGGGATACGCTTGGAGGCGTAGAAGGGGCCGTCCTCGACCTTGTCGCCCAGGAGCTTCTTGCCGGGGTCGACCATGGTGTCCTCGCCGGCGTCGATGACCGCGTTGTAGCCGTCGATGGTCTCCTCGAGGGTGGCGGGGTCGAGCTCGATCTGCTCGGCCAGGTCGGCGATGGTGTCGGCCTGGAAGCTGTGGCCGGTGGCCACGAGGTCGGCGATCTGGTCGAGACGGTCGTCGGTGATGTCGGTGGAGTCGACGATGAGCCACATCTCGTCGTTGGTCTGCTCGAGGATGGCGTTGGCGATCTCGTCGCGGCGGCCGTCCTCGGCGGTGAAGCGCTTGGCCTCGTCGTTTACCATGACGTAGTCCTCAACGCCCAGCCAGTTGCCCACGAAGGTGGCCACGCCGCCGTTCTGGGGGTCGCCGAGCGGGTGGATCTGCACGAGCTCCATGTTCTTGAGGCCGGCGCCGATCTCCTGGGCCATGGGGATGGCGTCGCCGGTGGCGCTCACGTTGCAGGAGGAGGGCATGGTCTCGGTCACGCGGGTGTCGTACTGCATGGCGAGCTGGGGGTTGCGGGCATAGCCGCCGGTAGCCATGACGACGGACTTTGCGGTGACGGTGACGGGGTTGCCGGAAGAGACGCGGGAGCCCGTGACGCCCGTGACGTTGCCGTCGGCGTCGGTGGAGATGGACTCAACCTTGGCGTCGGTGTAGTACTTCACGCCCAGGCGAGTGGCGCAGTCCATGAGGCAGCTCACGTAGTAGGCGCCGCCCTGCTGGCCCATCTTCTGAACCTTGATGGAGTGGCCGCGCTGCCACTTGCCGCCGATTGCCGTGAAGACCTCGTCGTTGAAGACCAGGCCGTGGGCCTCCATCCAGTGGATGCCGTCGAGGGCGTTGTCGGCCAGGACATGCACGAGCTCGGGGTCGGCCTTCTCGTCGCCGCCCTCGTAGGTGTCCTCAAAGAACTTGTCGGCGCTGTCCTCGATGCCCATGGGGTCCTGGCGCTCGGGGTCAGGGGAGTTGAAGGTGCCCTCGCCGCAGTTGGTGTTGCCGCCGTAGATGTCCATCTTGTCGAGCAGGATGACCTTGGCGCCGGCCTCAGCGGCGGAGACAGCAGCGGCCATGCCAGCGCCGCCCGTACCCACGACCACGACGTCGCACTCCTCCTCGATGGCGGGTGCGGGCTCAAGGCCGCTTTCGGCGTCCTCGAGGGCGTCTACGTCGGCGCCGGCCTGCTCGTAGGCGTCGGCCAGAGCGGACTTGAAGCCGAAGGAGGTGAGGGTGGCGCCGGTCACGGAGTCGAGGTTGAGCGTCTGGGACTCAAGGGCGCGCTGCGTCAGGATCTCGATGGCGGCGTCGCCGATGTTCTTGGACTCGTTGGAGCGGGCGACGATGGCGGTGAGCTTGCCGTCCTTGAACGTGGCCTCAAGATCGATGTCGCCGTTGCGGCCGGTGCCGGTGGCGGCGTAGGTGCCGTCGGCGATGGAGGAAGCGGCCTGATCTGCCTTGGCGAGCTGGACGCCGCCCATGGCTGCGACGGCGGCGAGGCCGGCGGCGCCGGCGACGAACTGACGACGGGTGGAAGTAGCGGTGAACATGTGGACCCCTTTCGACACTGACTTTGACGTGCATTGCCTGATGGATGTCGCTTGGCTCGGCGCCTGCGCCTTGGGCGTCTTGCATCCCGTGCCTTGCATCCGGGGTGCGTGTGCCTTGGGCGCCGCGCTGTGCTTTGCTGACTCGTACAATGCGTCGAAAACGTCGCCGCCGAAATTGCACGAACGGTGCGATTGTTGGTTTTACCCCTCGCACACCTTTGGTGTGAGTCTCATCATGCCTGGTAGATTGATGTGTCAAGCCAAAAGGCGACGAAAAAGAAATCTGCCGCCCCTCGTGGTGCGAAGGGGCGGCAGATGCGTGCAGGGGGTCTCGCGGGGCTCGAAACGGGTCGCAAGACCCCGATGCGTGTCGTATTTTCGGGCGCCTATTTTTGACTTTCGCCCATCTGATCCATGAGCAGATCGAGCAACTCTTGCTTGGAATGGACGCCCACTTTCGCGTACAGGTGGCGGGCGTGGCTGCGCACCGTGTTCTCCGAGATGCACAGGCTCTCGGCGATGTAGCCCTTCGAACGGCCCTTGCAGATGAGCTCCATGACCTCAAGCTCGCGGTCGGTGAGGCCGGAGTCGTGCCCGAGGCGCTTGCATGCGTCGCCGAGCGCGTCGAAAAGCGCCGGGGGTACGGGAGGCTTCTCAAGGTCGGCGAAGACACGTCCTGCCGAGAAATCGCGTTCGTCGAGCATGAAGATGCTGGCCATGGCGAGCAGGTACACGATGACGGAGACGAGCGAGGTCATGGTGTCGCTTGTGGTGAAGAGGCTGCCAATCGCGCGTCCCACGGGGAAGGGCAGGCAGTACGCCGTCCAGCCCGTGGCGAACACCGCCAGGGGGTTGATGGTGCCTCGGTGGGCAACGTCGGCGAGGAACGCCCACAGCAGCATGACCACGAGCGTCTGTCCCACGGCCACGAAGACGAGCGCCCAGCCCGAGAAGGCGCGGCCGAAAAGGGGCAGCGCGAGCACGCCTGTCGCCGTGAAGACAAGCGTGGCACGCCACAGGTCGGAGAAGTGCAGCGAGCGACGTTTGACCAGGACAACCCAGATGATGCCTGCGGCAGTGGCGACCTCAAGCAGGTGGTGGACGAGTGAGAGTGCCGCCTTGGGGGCAGGGTCTGCTTCCACATGAATACCCTGCATGATGCCAATGACCAGGCCGTATGCTGCAATGCCCAAGAGAATCTTGATGTAAGGGCGCTGCCTGCGCGGGTCGACCAGCACTTCGACCGGCTTGGCCGGGGGTTGTGCCGCCATGGCGCGGTCGCACAGGATGAACGACGCGAACGGAAGAATTGCACACACTGTGGCGGCCCATGCGTCGGGTATGAGGTCGATGGGAATCTTGACGAGGCTGCCTATGAGCATCGCCCCGAAGATGCAGGCAAGCGCGTCGCGCGTCTCAAGCGCCGCGTAGAAGAACGACCATTGCATGTACGTCCAGCCCATGCCGATGCCGCAGAATACCGCCGCCGCCTGGAGGACCTGTTCGGTGGGAAGCCCCTGGGGCAGAGGCAGGACGAGCGCGAGGGTCCCCAGCGCCATGAGCGTGGCGAGGGGCCAGTTGATCCACGAGAGGGTCTTTGAGGTGGGCTTTGCCAGAAGGGCCCCTATCGTGAGGCCAAACGTGAAGAGCGTGAGCGAGATGTAGATGGTGACGGTGAGCGTCATCTGGGGGTGCGCCGCGCTGGCAAGATGGCAGGCGTCCCAGATCCACACGTGGCCGCACAGGATGCCGAAGTAGCACAGGCGCGGGTTGCGCAGCGTGTGGGGAAGAGCTTCGCGGTCTGGAATGAGCGACATAGTGTGCCCTCACTTTAGGTTGGCGGTGCATGGATGCAGGCAACATGCCATTCTACAACGCTTTTGTTCCAGGCCGATGATAGGTTCCGCGGGGTTGCGGTCATGTGTTTGATTGTTTGTGGGCCGCAGTGTTATCAATCGGTGGCAAAGTCACATTCTCATGCTCTGCGCGCCGCGACGGTCGTACACTGTGCCTTGCAGGGGATGCAAGATTGGAACCTTACGAAAGGATGTACGCCCATGTGCACCAACGGCATCAACACCACCCAGTTTGAGCAGCTCATCGACCAGATCGATGACTATGTGGCCCTCCAGGTGCGCCACACCCACAAGCTTGCCCATGCCGCCGACAACGCCGGCTACGAGAACTGCCACCTGAAGCTGCATGCCGCCTCCGACATGCTCGCCGAGGTGCGCAACCTGCTCGACGAGGCCAAGTTTGCGCTGGAGGATGACGTCAACAGCATTTCCGATGTTGACGTCCACGCTGTGTAGGTTGCGGTAGTTTCTTGCTATGAAAAAAGCCGCCCGGGCTGGTGCTCGGGCGGCTTTTTTGTGGCTTATGCTGGGGTTTTCTTGGCTTTGTACCTGGTTGCCAGGGTGTGGACGAGCAGGGTGAGCGCGACTCCGGTGGCGGCGCCGCAGCAGTCGAGAGCGACGTCGCTCACCTGCCCCGAGCGCCCGTCAACGAAGAGCTGGATGGTCTCGTCGCAGCTCGGCACGCCCACGAGCAGGGCGGCGCACAGCACGACGGCGCCCGTGCAGCGAGGCGAGCGGTGGGGCGTGAATGCCTGCATGCCGATGAGCCCCAGCACGAGGTACTCGCTGAAATGGGCGCACTTGCGCACGATGTGGTCGGTCAGCCACTCATAGGGCAGCCCCACGCCGGCCAGGCAGCCCTGCAGGAACTCGAGCACGCCTCCACTGAGAGCGCCTGAGGTGCTGGCGGGCTCCAACGAGTTTCCCCAGATGAAGCACACCATGAGGCAAAACGCGGCAATCCAAGGCCAGCGCACGTGGGCCTTGAGGCCGCGGTCCTCTTCAAGCGGCTCCGTCGGATTTTCGTTGTCTGTCACGCGCTTCCCCTTCACCTTGCTGCACTCACAATTCTCCACTGTATCCCTGCGGGGCGCGGAACCCGTCGAGCGCATGTGAATTTACCCTCTTGCAATTTCTTTACACGTGCGTTACCTTACCCGTTGCGTATCTGTTACGGGGCGGGGTGAGATTCCCCACCGGCGGTATGGGTCTGGCCGACCCGAGCCCGCGAGCCGGCAATAGCTGGCCGACCTGGTGAGATTCCAGGGCCGACGGTATAGTCCGGATGATAGTAACACCTGGTCGTGCCACACATCGCTACCAGAGACCCGCTGCAGCCGTGCGCGGGTCTTTTTGTTTGTAGGGAGCCAGGGGGGCTTCCGGCAAAAAGTGCAGCCCGCGCCTTCGCGCCCGCCCAAGGCGGGTAGAAAGGCTGGTGTACCATGGCCGCATCTAACGTAAGCACCAAGAATTCCGGGGCCGCCAAGGCCAAGCGCAGCCACTGGAGCGTGCGCGAGCTCGTGACGCTCGCCATCTTCAGCGCACTGGGCATGGCTCTGTCGTTTATCCAGATCCCGATTTTCCCGCCTGCGCCTTACCTGCAGTATGACCCGAGCGGCATCGTCACGCTCACCGTCGCCCTCATGTACGGTCCTGCCGCCGGCATCATGGTGCAGCTCGTGAGCTGGATTCCCAAGCTCATCATGAGCCCGCTGGGTTCGCTGCTCACCTTTGTCGCCATGATCGGCGCCGTGCTCGTCGTGGGCTTCATCTACAAGAAGTTCCACAACCTCAAGGGTGCCATCGTGGCCATCGTCGTGGGCTCCGTGATCTTCACCGCCATCGCCATCGCCATGAACTTCGTCATCACCCCCATCTACACGCCCGGCGTTACCGTTGAGGCGGTCGCGAGCATGGTGGTGCCGATCCTGCTTCCCTTCAACATCATCAAGTGCGTCATCAACGGCGTTGTCACTGGCCTTCTCTACAAGCCGGTTTCCAACCTTGTGAAGATGCGCGACAGCCGCGCCCACGCATAGTGTAGAAATCCCTGCATAGGGTAGAACGATCGAATCCGAAGGGAGGTCGCCGGGCAATGTTTCCGGCGGCCTCCCTTCGCGGGTGTACGCGAGTTTTGACATTGCGTCAGTTTTGGTATCCGCGGGGCTCAACGTGTGAGGGTTGCCGCGGCGCAACCAAGTTTTCCGCAAGACAAAGGGGTATGAATGCCGGCTCAGATAGACATTGCCGACGCGAGGTTTGCCTACGACGGCGAGCACGAGGTGCTGCATGGTGTGAACCTGCAGATTGAAGAGGGGTCCTACGTCGTCATTCTCGGCCACAACGGCTCGGGCAAGTCGACGCTTGCGCGCACGATGAATGCGCTTATCGTTCCTGACGAGGGTTCCGTGAGCGCGTGCGGCCTGTCCAGCGCCGATCCCGACGAGCAGATCGAGATTCGCCGTCACGTGGGCATGGTCTTCCAAAATCCGGACAACCAGATGGTCACGAGCATCGTGGCCGATGATGTCGCCTTTGGCCCGGAGAACCTCGGTATCCCTCAGCCTGAAATTGTCCGTCGTGTTGACGAGGCGCTCGAGGCCGTTGCCATGACCGAGTACGCCCAGGCCGACCCCACCGAGCTTTCCGGCGGTCAGAAGCAGCGCGTCTCCATTGCCGGCATGCTCGCCATGAACCCTGACGTGCTCGTATTCGACGAGCCGTGCGCCATGCTCGACCCGCGTGGCCGCCGTGGCGTGCGCCGCGTCATGCGCAACCTCAACGAGCGCGGCATGACGATCGTGCACATCACGCATTTCATGGAAGACGCGCTCGACGCCGATGTGGTGCACGTGATGGACAAGGGCAACATCGTGCTTTCTGGCACGCCCGACGAGGTCTTCGCCCATGGCGACCTTCTCCGCAGCCTGGGCCTTGAACAGCCGTTTGCCATGAGGCTGGCCCATGCCCTGCGTGCTCGCGGAATCGATGTGACCGACACTGCCCGCCTTCCCGAGCTTGAGGAGCAGATTTGCAAGCTCGCTGGGATTGATGCAGAGAAAGGCGAGTAGTCATGCCGCTTGTTTTTGACCACGTGACCTATCACTATGACACCGAGGTCGTGGGTCCCGCCCTCGACGACGTGTCGCTTACCGTGAACGACGGCGAGTTCGTCGCCTTCATCGGACACACGGGTTCGGGCAAGTCAACGCTGGCGGAGCACTGCAACGCCACCAAGCTGCCCTCATCGGGCACCGTGACGATGGACGGCCTCTCCACGGCCGACCGCAAGGCTCGCCGTGAGGTGCGCCGCCTGGTGGGCTTCGTCGCCCAGTACCCCGAGTACCAGCTTTTTGCCGAGACCGTGCGCGAGGACGTGGGCTTTGGCCCGCACAACCTGGGCATGAACGAGGCCGAGGTGGACGAGGCCGTGCGCGGAGCCATCGCGCTCGTGGGCCTGGATTACGACGCTGTGGCGGAGAAGTCGCCCTTCGACCTGTCGGGCGGTCAGAAGCGCCGTGTCGCGCTTGCCGGCATCATCGCCATGCACCCCAAGGTGCTTGTGCTCGACGAGCCCATGGTGGGCCTGGACCCGCGCGGCCGCCGCGAGGTGTTCGACATCGTGCGCTCCCTGCACAAGAGCGGCACCACGATCGTCATGGTCTCGCACTCCATGGAAGACGTCGCCGAGGCGGCCCAGCGCATCGTCGTGCTCGACCATGGCCGCATTGTCGACGAAGGGGCGCCTGAGGTGGTCTTCTCCCATTCGGATCTGCTCCATCGCGTGGGCCTCGACGTGCCCCTGCCGGCGCGTGTTGCCAACGACCTGGGCAAACGCGGCCTCGACCTGGGATGCGAGCCCCTCACGCTCGACGCTCTCGCTGATGCCATTGCAGCTCGCCTGGGTGGCAAGACCGCCGATGCGCAAGCCCGCAGCGTGAAGGGCGGTGAGCGCTAATGAGCTCGTCCATTACCGTGGGTTCGTTCTACAACGTCAAGTCGCCCCTGCATGCGCTCGACCCGCGCGTGAAGATGGCCATCATGGTCGTCTTCATGGTGAGCGTGTTTTTGGCGCCGGCGCCCTGGGGTCTCATTCCTGTCGCCGTGATGCTCGTGCTTGCGACGGTCCTGTCTCGCGTGCCCCTGCGCATCGTTGGCAAGGCGATTAAGCCGCTGTGGTTCTTTGTCATTTTCACGGCGCTGGTCAACATCTTCCTTGTGCGCGAGGGCAATGTGGTGGCGCACTTCCTGGGGTTCTCTATCACCGACCATGCGCTCGTCCAAAGCGTCTACATGGCATTTCGCGTGTTTGCGCTCATGATGGCCGGTACCATTTTCTCGCTGGTGACTTCGCCCATCTCGATTACCGACGGTGCCGAGCGCCTCCTTGCGCCCCTTGCGCGCTTCGGTCTGCCCGTCCACGAGCTTGCCATGATGTACACCATCGCCATTCGCTTCATGCCCACGCTTTTCGACGAGGTCCAGCACATCATGGCGGCGCAGGCTTCCCGCGGTGCCCGCTTCGACGAGGGCCGTCTTATCGACCGCGTCCGCTTCTTCGTTCCCATCCTGGTGCCGCTCTTTGCAAGTGCCCTGCGCCATGCCGAGGAACTTGCAAGTGCCATGGAGGCTCGCTGCTACGTGGGTGGCGAGGGCCGCACGCACTACCATGTGCTTGAGGTCCGCAAGGGCGACTGGGTGGCCATCGCCGCCGCCATTGTCTACCTTGCGAGCCTGGTGGTGCTGGCGTTCGTCTAACGCCTGCTTTTGTTCGAGGAGAGGGGAACGGCCGATGTCTGAGGCTGACCTTGCAGGCAGGCCCATTGTGCGCGTGATGCGTGCTGATGACTATGACCAGGTCCACGCCCTGTGGGAACATATTCACGGTTTTGCCCTGCGCTCGCTCGACGATTCACGCGCCTATGTCGAGCGGTTCTTGGAGCGCAACCTTCAAACGAGTTGTGTGGCTGAGCTCGATGGACGCGTCGTGGGATCCATCCTGTGCGGCCATGACGGCAGGCAGGGGAGCTTCTACCATGTGTGCGTTGCCCCTGAGTACCGCAAGCATGGTTTGGGCAAGCAGATGGTGCGCTTCTGCTTGCAGGCCTTGGCTGACGAACACATCAGCAAGGCGACGCTTGTGGCCTTCGACGACAACGAGGTGGGCAACAAGTTCTGGAACGGCATTGGTTGGACAGCGCGCAAGGATTTCAACTCCTACGAGTTTGCCCTCAATGCGGAGAACATCACGCGCTATGTGCAGTAGTGCCTGGTAGGTTCCGCAAAAAAATAAAGAGTTGCCAGTTGTAATCTGGGAGGCAGCCGGGAAAATCCGGGTGCCTTCTTTTTTGGGTAATAATCCTACTAATAAAGTAGGATTGTGGAGAGAGAATGAAGAGTTTACCTTGGTGAAGAAAAGTGCCGATGTGTGTTGACTAGAAGTTAACCATGGTATATTGTTTGCAGCGTCGAAAGGAGCAAACAAGGAGCTCCCAAGACATCCGCTTCGTCTCCCTCTCCTTGCCTCCCGGCTCTCCCAGCCGGGAGGCGTCCCAGAGAGATGATGGCAAGCGACCTGGTCAGCCTCCCTCTCCTTGGCCCTGCGACCCTCCCTGGTCGCAGGGCCGTCCCAAAAGAGATTCTGATCATGCGTACCGAGTGTGCCTCCCTCTCCTTGGGAGCCCGCATCCCCATGTGGGCTCCCGTCCCATTGCCTCCCTCTCCTTGGGCCCTGGCTTCACGGCTGGGGCCCGTCCCTGTTTGGGGGACAAAAAAGACCCCGCCGGCTTGAAGTTTGGCGAGGTCTCATGGTTGTGGTTCTGTTCTGTCGTGTGTGAGGGCGGCTTCAGGCTTCGCTTTAGAGCAGCTTGCCTCCGTCGAGGTTCCTAAAGGTGCGAATCGCCCAGCGCCTGCGCTTTGTGTTAGGCGGGAACACGGCGTTCACAAGGGGCATGCCCACTTTGAATGCAAAGAAGACGACGAGGCGATGGCGCAGGTCTGCCAGGTTGTGGTGGGAGTCCTCGAGCATCTGTGCGAGCTTCTTGCGGTAGGGGCAGCGGCGGGCGTATTGCCACCAGGCTTCGGCGAAGTCCACTTTGGGATAGAGCCAGGGGCGGTTGTCGGGGCCCGCGTAGTGTACGATCTTTGGCGCACGACGGGCCTGTGCGTATGCGCCGCGCATCTCTGGGGGCGCGCAGGGAATGATGTGGCCGCAGCGCAGTCCCTGCCAGTCGAACAGGGTGTTCCATGCCATGTCGAGCCGTACGAAGTCGCCGCTTGCAAGGTAGTTGAGAACGTCCTGGTCGAGCCACTGCCAATGGCGCACGGTGGCCAAGGCGATGCATTTGCCGGTGGGCGCGCTGCGGCGGAACTCCGCCAGGTTGAGCACGAGCACGCCTGCCTGGAAGTAGGTATACGGGTCCTCGAGACCTACGTCGTTCTTGAGATAGTCGTAAATGGCCTCGTCGTAGCCGCCTGCCATGCCGGCGGTGTCGGCATCGAGCGTGGCTGCAAGGAGATAGCCTTTGAGGTCCACGTCGTAGAGCTTGGCGATGTCGTCGAGCACCACGAGGTCGCAGTCGATATAGGCAGCCTTGTCCACGCCGGGCAGAAGCTCGGGGGCGAGCAGGCGGTAATACGTCTCACAGGCAAAGTGGCCGTGGCAGGGGAGCGTGGCGTTTCCTGCAGCGGCCATGGCATCAAGGAAGCCCACGCGTACGTTGGGTTTGCATGAGGCCTGCCAATGCAGGAGCTCCATGTTTGCGGGGGAGATGTCGCTTGTGAGCACAATGATGTCGTACTCACGCTGCGGGTCGGAGTTCTCAAGTATTGACTGCAGCGTGACCGACATGTACGGCACGAACTTCTCGTTGCAAGCGAGGAGCACGACCACATCGTTCATGGGTTGGCCGAGCTCGGCGGCATTCTTGCACAGGCCGATCGGCTGATTCGTCAAGGCATCCATAGGGGAATTGTACACGCCCACTGCACATTTCGCCAAGAGAACCCGCCACCTGACCACAAACCCACTCCACCGGTCCCCAATGCAGGTCCTGATGCGCAAAGCACACAGGGCCGATGTGCGCGGTGCGGGCCCTTGGCCTACTAGATGTACACCAAAGGTGCGCACTGCGCGTGAGGTCCCGTGCACGGAGCGCCCTTCGCGACGAGTCCCGTGGAGAACGCAGCGCATCAGCTTCCGTCCTTTAAAACGCAGGTTCTCACGCGCAAGGCGCACGGGGCCGATGCGTACTAGATGTACGTGAGGTCCCGTGGAACGCGGCGCATCAGGTTCTGCATCATCCTACCCGGCGCGGTAGCCGGTATCGAGGGTGTAGGAGAGTGAAGTCGCCGGCAGCAACCAGCCGTTGGACGAAAGCGAGGCGTCGATGAGGCACTGCCTGCCGTCGAGGCTCGTGAGGAACACAAGGCCGTGGTCGCCCCAGTTGCCGCTCTGGCGCAGCACCAGGCAGGGTTCGGCGATGGCGTCGGCGTAGCCGTAGTAGCGCATGATGTACTGGATGGCCGCCGCGAACTCGTAGCAGTTGGCCGTCATGTTGGTGAAGCACTGCTTGGCGTAGGTGATGCGCCAGTCGCCCTCAACGTCCCAAGGACGCTGGTTCTGGTCGTTTTCGACGTAGTCGATCCAGGAGATGTGCAGGTAGGTGTAGTAAGCGTTGTCGCCGGCATCCAGGCCGTCCTGTGCCTGGCTGTCGCAGTAGTTCTTCACCAGCTGGTCGAGCTCGGCGTCACCCGTGGTGAAATAGCCGGTGGGCGACCAGGGATCCTCGACACCGCCCGAGTTGTATGCTGCGTCCTTGTTGAAAGACGTGGTCGAGTAGCTCCACACGTCTTCCTGGGCGATGGTCGAGACGTCATCCACGTCGTGGGGGGTCTGATCATGAGGGTCGGTTGTGGGTTGCTGTGCGGCAGACGTCGCATCGGTCGTGCCGGTGTCGGTGCTCGTGCCTGCAGCAGGAGCGGCGCTCGGCGTCGCGTCGGCGCTTGTGCCAGCGGTCGTGGTATCAGCCGTTGAAGAGGCGGCAGGGGCGCTGTCCTGCGAGCTTTCCGCCTGCACATAGCCCTGATTGGCGTTGCCGGCCACGCAGTTGCCCACGAGGGCAATGACGACGAGCAAGGCGACGGCACCTACGGCTGCCACCGGGTAGATGGGGTTTGACTGCATGAGCTCGACCACGCGCGCGAGTGGTTCAGGCAGCGCGGGGATCGCGGCTGATGCATCATGGGCTGCATGGGTGGCGACATACTCCTGGCTCGAGTGCGTGCGGGCGGTGCCATGCGCGTCTTGCGCGTATCGGGTGCCTTCGCGCTGTGATTGGCTGGAATGGTCGTCTGTAGCATGCGCAGAACGATAGCTGCCCTGACCATAGCCGTCGCAACGGGTGTCACGGCGGGCTTCATGGCCCTCTTGGGCATACCCGCCGCGCCAAGACGCATCGCCTTGGTCATATCCGGTTTGCTGGGCGTAATACGGCTGCTGGGCGTAGCGTGCGCTCGAGCTGGCGCGGTCCGTACCGTACTCGTGGCTCGTGGCACGCGCGCTGTAGCCGCCCTCGGCATACCTTGCATGGCTGTCGTCGGCATACTGGCGCTGCGTCTTGGGGCGACCAGACGGATAGCAGTCCTGCGTGTTGGGACTGTCGTAACGCTGGACACGAGGCTGCGTCGCTTCGCTGCGGTCATACCCGGCGCTATATGAATGGCCATAGTCATGCGAGGAGGAGCGCCCGCCCTGTGTAGGGGAGGCGTGGCGGTTGGGGTTATCGCTGCGGTAACGCTCGTCTGCCATGAGGGCGGGTCACATCCTAGAACTGGTTGTAGATGAAGTCGGCACTGCCGCCGAAGTCGGAGAAGGCCGAGAAGAGGAAGATGCCGAAAACAATGGCGCAAAAAGCGAGGGCCACTGCGATGCACGCAATGCCGTTGTGTTCGGCAAACCAGGTACGTCCCGTCTCCTTGACCTTTGCCATGGTGAGGGGCTGCCTGGGCTCATTCTTTTTGAAATGCTTGCCGGATTGCTCTGCCACGTTACTCGCCCTCCCCGTTTGCAAACTCATAGATGGCCTGGTTGAGGTCGACCCAACCCGTCCAGCCAAAGTGCACGATGTCGTAGAGCCAGTACGTCTCATACTCGCGGTCGGAGAAATCGCACACCTGGGCGCCCGCTTCCTCGCAAATCTGGCGCACGTGGCTGTAGCAGTTCTCACGCGTCTGCGCATCGATGCCGAGCAGGTCGTAATACGGGCCCATCTCCGGGCAGATGACGACCATGACATCGATGCCGCACTCGTTTGCTACCTGCAGGAACGCTGCGAGGTCGTCGTATTCAGGGGTGTCTGAGTACGTCTCGTTGGCACGGGAGCCCGCGGCTGCGTCGAGCACGGGGGCGAGCGCCTTGGAGTAGAAGCCGTCCTCGACGCCCCAGTCGTTGTTGGTCGAGCGGGTCTTGGCATATTCAAGCGCCTCGGCGCGCATGGCGTCCCAATCAGGCGCCTGCTCGGCCTGGCCGTCGACGCGCTCGATGCCGCGGGCGCGCACGTCCTGCAGGTCGCGGCGCAGCGACAAGTCGTCGAACGCGGAGAACACGATGCGGTTGAGGCCGTCTTGCGGCAGCGACCCCGAGGCGGAGTCGAGCTTGGTCTCGTCGATTCCCAGCTCGCCCAGACGCTGGCGTACATAGGCCTTGGTCTCGTCGCTGATGGCGTCGTTGTCGCAGAATGCCTGGTAAAGCGAGTAAGAGAAGCGCGTCTGGAACGTCGAGGCATCTTCGCCGCCGTCAACGAACCAGCCGGGGCTCACGATGAGCGCGCACTTCTGACGCGGCAGGCCCTCTTTTTGGGCAAGGGCGCCCAGGGCGATGGTCTGCCAAAGGCTCTGGTCGTACGCCTCGCCCACGAGCATGAGGTCGAGTCCGTAGTTCGTGGTTCCAAAGACCTGTGAGGCCACTTGAGGCACGATGCTAGACGGTGTGGAGAACTCCGAGGAGCCGAAGACGACAAGCGAGCGGTCGGTCATGCTGGCGCGCATAAAGTCGACGCTGGAAGATTTGGCCCCCGAGTACACGTAGCCGTAGTTGGCGTCCGCACTGGAGTCACCCTGTGCAGGCCAAGCGGTGAAGACGCATGCTGCGCCAACACCTGCCAGGGCCACGCCGGCGCAGGCTGCAGCCAGGCGCAGACGCACCTGGCGGGGGTTCATAGGAGTTGGCTTCTTCGCGCGTGCCACGTCGTGCCTTTCGAATGTGCCGAGGGCTTGGTTTTACATGCGCTCGCGGGTGCGGGCGACGATCTTGTTCAGGGTGTTCATTTCCTCGCGCTCCAGCTCAGTGGGGGCGATGGACACGCCGAAGTTGGACTCGAGGGCCACGAGCAGCTCGATGGCGGTGAGGGAGTCGAGCACGTCTTCCTCGAAGAGGTCGATATCGGGCTCGTCGCGAATGTCGTCCTCGCCGGTGATGTCGGCCACGAGGTCGCAAATCTGGTCGAAGAGGTTCTCAGGTGCGCTCATGTTGGGTTCCTTTCGTTGTTATGCACTGATGGGGTGCAGTACCTGACCGCTGAAAAGGGCAAAGCCGAAGAACACGCAAACCATGGTGACGGCCCACGAGACGACGCGGAACCATCCTTCCTTGCGATGTTTCTTGTAGAACTTGCTCTTCTTCTGGAAGGCCTCGCAGCTAGCAAGAAGCACGCCGTGGTACACGCCGTATACCAGGTAGTCCGCCGTGAGGCCGTGCCACATGCCCATGAGGACGAAGTTGATCATGAAGGCGACGCAGGCGCAGGTGAGCGTGGAGGAGAAGAGCTTGCGCTTGAGGGCGAACTGCGTGAAGCGCATGAACACGAAGTCGCGCAGCCAGCTGGAAAGGCTGATGTGCCAGCGGTTCCAGAAGTCCTTGATGTCGGTGGCGCAGAAGGGTGCGCGGAAGTTGCGCGGCACGTCCACACCCAGCGCGTAGCCCACGCCCATTGCCATGTGCGAGTAACCTGCGAAATCGAAGAACAGGTACAGGCCGTAGGCAAAGGCGTACACGAGCTGAGTTGCCGCGAAGGCGCCGCCCGTGGAGGTTCCGATGGCGGCCGGTCCGAACCACATGAGCCACTGTGCGAGCGGGGCAATCACGAACTTATAGAGTGTGCCCACAACGAACCAGCCGGCGCCGCGCAGCAAAAGCTCCAGGTAAGCGTCGCGGTCGAGCGTGTCGGTCATGTTTGCCTCGAAGGGGCGGCTACGAAGGATGGGGCCAGAGGTAAACGTGGGGAAGAACGACAGGAAGTACAGGTAATGCCAGGTCTTTACCTCGCAGATGAGCCCGTCGCGAATCTCGATGAGCATCTGCACGGCCTTGAAGGTGATGTAGGAGATGCCCAGAAAGCCCAGGAAGTTGGGCTCGAACACCACGCCCACCTTGTAGACGGCCAAAGGCGCAATCTGCACGGCCAGGGCGACGCGGTACAGCGCGACGGCGCGGGGCGAGGACTCGCGGCCTTCGCCGGGGTTGAACAACTTGCACACCCACCGGGCAAGTGCGATGGAGCCTACCAGGTAGCAGACGAAGAAGACAAGCGACGGCAGCGCCTTGCTGTAGAGCAGGGCAAGCATCGCAAGCGACGCCACGCAGCCCCAGGGGGCGATGGGCTTCTCCCGCACGCCGAGCACAACGGCCACGGCCACGATGGGGATGAGCAGTATGAAGAATGCCGGGTCGAGGTAGAAGCTCATGCCTGCTGGCCTGTCTTACAGCTCGAACATGGCGGCGAGCGCCTTGCGGTCGGCCTTGCCGTTGGAGTTCAACGGCATGGAGTCGATGTACTTGAAGGAGCTCGGTACCATGTAGGTGGGGAGAGCCTGCTTGAGCTGGGACTTGATCTTCTTGGTGAGGGCAAAGCCGCGCGGGGCTTCCAGGTCGGAGGGCACGACGATGGCCGTGAGGTGGGCGATGGAGCCACCCTTGCGCACGGGCAGCACGCATGCCATGCGCACCTCGGGCACTGCCACGAGGCACGACTCGATGTCGCCCAGCTCGATGCGGTAGCCGTGGAGCTTCACCTGCAGGTCGAGCCTGCCGTGGTAGTAGATGATACCGGAGGGGTCGCGAGTGACCTCGTCGCCCGTGCGGTACGACTTGCGGCCCTGCGCCAGCACCTCAGGGCAGGAGTGGAAGGCGGCCTCGGTGATGTCGGGGCGCTTCCAGTAGCCGCGGGCCACGGTGTTGCCCACGATGTACATCTCGCCGGGAGTGCCGTCGGGCACCTGCTCGAGCGTGGCGGGGTCCACCACATAGAGGTCGGTGCCGGGCTTGGAGAAGCCGATGGGCAGGGCCTTGTCGGCGCTCAGCATTTCATCGGTGATGCGGCACAGCGTCACCAGGTCGGTGGACTCGGTGGGGCCGTAGCCGTTGTAGACCTCGACGCGACCGTTGAAGCGCTCGCGCACGGCGCGCACGGTCTCGGGGCGCAGCGTCTCGCCGGCCAGGAGCATGCGGCGCAGGCGCGGCATGAGGGTATCGCCGAAGGAAGGATCGGCCAGGCATTGCTCGACAAAGGAAGGCGTGGAGACCCAGTCCGTGGCGCCCGAACGGCCAAGCGCCTCGAACGTGGCGGCCAGGCTTGCGTCGGCGGCCGCCTCGTTGGCGAAGCACGTGTCGCCGCGGGTAAGGCCGCAGCACATGTCGGTGATGCTCACGTCGAAGGAGAAGGGGGTGCGGTTGAACCACACGCGTCCGCCGAAGTCGGGGTCCTGACCCTCCGAGAGAGGCTCGTCGAAGGCGTAGTCGCTCGTCATCCAGTCATAGAAGCCGTCGACGCACTCAGTGGTGACCTCAACGCCCTTGGGCGTGCCGGTGCTGCCCGAGGTGAAGAGGATGTAATAGGTGTCCTGGGCACCCAGGCCCTCGAGGGCGGCTGCCTGCTCGGCGCTGAAAGGCTGGGCGCATGCGGCCGCGAGCTCCTCGGGACCGATGCAAGGAGCACCCATCTCGGGGGCGTCTGCCTGGGTGAACGTGCCAATGGTGTCAAGCACGGCAGTGGGTGCGACCTGGGAGGCGATGTTTGCCACGCGCTCAGCGGGGTAGACCGTGTCGACAGGCGCATAGGCATGGCCCGATTTCACGCAAGCCAGGAAGCTCACGAGCATAAGGGGTGACTTGTGGCCGTACACCACAAGCGGGGCCTTTGCGGGAATGTCGGGGTGGCCGGCGATCCAGCAGGCAAGGGCATCGGAGGCGCGGCGCAGCTGCGAGAACGTGATGCGCTCGCCGTCGCTGTTGACGAAGGCGACGCGGTTCGGCACGAGGTCGGCCTGGGCGTCTACGGCTTTGACAAAGGCGCTAGCGATCACAGTCAAGTCTCCCTACTCAGTATTGAGTACCAAAAATCAAACAGCGGCCCGAGCGCAACGCGGCACATCAGGTTCCGTATCCCGCTAAAAAGCGGGTTCTGATGCGCAAAGCGCGCAGGGCCGACGTGTACTGGAGTACTCTAGGTCCTGCGCAATGCCGCGCATCAGGTTCCGCATCCCACTAAAACGCGGGTTCTCGTCCGCAAGGCGCCGGGAGGCGACGTGTACTGGAGTACTCTAGCCTCCCGGGAACGCAGCGGACGAGGTTCCACACCCCTACTAAAACGCGGGTTCTCACGCGCAAGGCGCACGGAGCCGATGTGTACTGGAGTACATGAGGCTCCGTGGAACGCGGCGCGTGAGGTTCCGCATCAAACTTTAGTTGTTGTTGATGACAGGAAGATCGTCGCCGTAGCAATTATCCTGCTCGCCCTCGCCTGCGCTGTTGTCCGAGGAAGCGGGCTGCGAGGCAGCGGGCGTGGCGCTCTGCACCGTGGTGCCCTGCTGCTCCTGCTCGCCGCAACCGGTGAGTGCGAGGGCACCGGCGGCCAGAAGGGCGGCACCGGCAAGCACGACGATGTTCTTGAGAGAGTTGGTGCGGGTCATGTATACCTCCAGGGGGAGTGTCGGTAAGAATAGCCAAACATGCAACGCTACATGGTAGCCCATGCGACGGCCCGCCGACTGCACGCGTCGGCCCGCAACAAACTTAACAGCTATATTAAATAGGGGGAGGCGCGGGATTTGAATGCGAGTGCCGCCAACAGGTCTTCCCTGAATAATTAATCCCACTTATTCGAACCATTATTTCCATTCAAGTTTGAGTTTATGCCGTCGAACCGAAACGATAAGGAAATCTCCACATCCCCGTGTTGAAACACAAATCGCGGGTTTACCATCTGCGCGTTCGATATCGCCTTGAGGAAAAGGAACCATGGACGACCAGACGATGGGGCACGACCCAGCCGCGCAGGCGCAGACGCTCATTATGCGCCAGGATGTATCCGAGCGCGCCAGGACTATGCTCAAGCGTCTTTTGGCTGCCCATGAAGTGTGGTTCGACGTGGAGCGCGATCGCACGGTCGCCGGTCGCGTCTTCCCCGGGGTTGCGGAGTACCACGAGCAGGGTGAGCGCTATGTGCTCACCAAGAGGGCCAAGCTCTGGGAGGTTGCCAGCAACGAATACGTCTTCTTCGACACCGTCGGGTTTCTCGAAGAAGGCGCATTCGAGGAGATGGTCTCCTTCATGAAGCAAAAGGCGCTCCCCGAGATGGTGCATCCGCATCCCGACCACATGTTCTCAAACCTTTCCCTGGTGCTCATCGCAGACTCGGTTGCCCCCGAGGTCGCGAAGGCCGTGCGTCGCACGCGCTTCCGCAAGAACTACAAGTGGGGCATCTGGGGCTGGAGTGACCTGCGGGTCGCCGTGGTGGACCTGGGGGAAGGCGAGTTCGGACGCGTGATGACAAACGCCGCAGGCAAGACCATCAAGAAGAACCTTGAGGCAAACCTGGCGCCTGCGGCACGGGAAAAGAAGGAGGACTGAAGGGAATGAACGCCACACTCGTTCTTCTCGTTGCGATCGTCGTCCTCGTCGTGGGCTATGTCGCCTACGGCGGATGGCTCGCGAAGCAGTGGGGTCTCGACGACAGCAACGTCACCCCTGCGCATGCTCTTGAGGACGGCACCGACTACGTGCCCGCCAAGCCCTACGTGGTGCTCGGCCACCACTTCTCGTCCATTGCCGGCGCCGGTCCCGTCAACGGCCCCATCCAGGCTGCCATCTTCGGCTGGGTGCCGGTGCTCCTGTGGATTCTCATCGGCGGCATCTTCTTCGGCGCCATGCACGACTTTGGTGCCCTGTTTGCCTCGCTTCGTCACAAGGGTCAGACGATGGCCCAGGTCGTGGCCGCCAACATCGATGACGGCGCCAAGAAACTCTTCATTGTCTTCGCCTATCTCACGCTGATTCTCGTTGTGGCTGCCTTCGCCTCCATCGTGGCCTCCACCTTTGCCGTGACGGCCGACGCCAACGGCGTGATCGACATGTCCGAGGGCTCCACGAACCTGGCCAACGCCCGTACGGCCATGATTTCGGTGCTCTTCATCGTCTTCGCTATCGCTTGGGGCGCCCTTACCCGTGGCCGCAACCTGCCTGGCCCCGTGAACATCGTGGGTGCTATCGCCCTCATCGTGGTCATCGTCGTCCTCGGCTACAACATGCCGTTCATTCAGCTCGATGCCACTACTTGGATGTGGCTCGTGGGTGCCTACATCCTCATCGCCTCGGTTGCCCCGGTTTGGATTCTGCTCCAGCCTCGCGACTATCTGTCGAGCTACCTGCTCTACGGCATGATTGCCCTGGCCCTCGTGGGCGTCATCGGCGCCGGCATCACGGGCAACCTGGGTGACTCCGCCTCCATCCCGGCTTTCACTGCCTTCAACGTCGACGCTTCGGTGAAGGGCGCCAGCAAGGTTGCCACCTCCGGCTTCCTGTTCCCGGCCCTGTTTATCACCATCGCCTGCGGCGCCATTTCCGGCTTCCACTCGCTGGTCGCCTCCGGCACCACCTCCAAGCAGCTCGACCGTGAGACTCAGGCCAAGCCGATTGCTTACGGCGGCATGCTCCTCGAGTGCCTCGTGGCCGTCATCTCCCTGTGCGCCGTCGCCTTCGTGTTCAACGGCTACATGGACGGCACCTACGCTTCCCCCACGGCGGTCTTTGCCGGCGGCCTGTCCAAGATGCTCGCCTGCGTCTTCGGCGCGGGTGCCGAGTCCATCGCGTACTCGCTGCTCATCCTGGCCGTTTCGGTGTTCTGTCTTACTTCGCTCGACACCGCCACCCGCCTTGCCCGCTACATGTTCCAGGAGTTCTTCATCCCCGTGGGCAAGACCGTCGATGACGTCACCGGCTTCAAGAAGGTCCTCGTGAACCCTTGGGTCGGCACCATCATCACCGTCCTTGCCGGCGTGCTTCTGGGCCTGCACGGCTACACGCTCATCTGGCCGCTCTTCGGCGCCGCCAACCAGCTGCTCGCCGCGCTCGGCCTGCTCGCCGTGGCCGCCTTCCTGGGCAACATCGGCAAGAACAACAAGATGTTCTATATCCCCATGCTGTTCATGCTCATCGTCACGCTGTCCTCGCTGTGCCTGACCATCCAGGCCAAGGCCGCCATCATCTTCGGCGGCGGCCTCACCGAGGCCAACGCGGCTGCGACGCTCATGCAGTTCATCCTCGGCATCATCCTGGTTGTCCTCGCCATCATTCTGGCAGTCAAGGGCTGCAAGACCATCTTTGGCAAGAAGAAGGCCGTCGCTTAAGGCGCGCCCATATTGCCGAGCGCTTCCCAGGCCGTCGTCCGCATTGTGCGGGCGGCGGCTTTTTTTCATGGCGCAAGGGAGCATGCGGCGGTCTGCGTGGTCGCCTCCAGCCTTCCCAGATGAGCATGCAAGAACACCCCGCCCGGCCTTTCCTGATGGGCACGAATATGTGCATCCGGCCTCCCTAGATGAGCCTGTGTGGGTGTACTTGGCCTCTCCTGATGGGCCCACATGAAGTGCCTCGGGGCCGTTAACACATCGCCATCCAATCAGAAATCAAGCTGCAACACCTCATCTGCCTGGTATGGAGAAGTGTCAATAGACTATTTCCTCACTGTTAAATCAGCCTTGTGAGCCTGTTTCCCAATAGAGAATTTGGCATCCTATGCACCGCTGGTTTTCACAGGCGTTTCAAAACGGCTTCGTGTGGTTTTGGGGCGTTCGACCATTTGGAAACAACCGACCGCGCGCGCCCCGCAGCACGGGACACCGACGGCGCTTTAAGGAGGAGCACATGAGCTACGCAAGCGACATTATCGAGCAGGTCAAGGTCAAGGACCCCAACCAGCCCGAATTCATCCAGGCCGTCACTGAGGTCCTCACCTCGCTCGAGCCCGTGTTCGAGGCACACCCCGAGTATCAGCAGAACAAGATCCTCGAGCGCATCGTCGAGCCCGAGCGCGTCATCCAGTTCCGCGTGCCGTGGGTCGATGACAAGGGCGAGATCCAGGTCAACCGCGGTTTCCGCGTTGAGTTCAACTCTGCCATCGGTCCCTACAAGGGCGGCCTGCGCTTCAACCCCACGGTGTACCTGGGCATGTTGAAGTTCCTGGGCTTCGAGCAGATTTTCAAGAACGCCCTCACCACCCTTCCCATGGGCGGCGGCAAAGGCGGCTCGGACTTCGACCCCAAGGGCAAGTCCAACAACGAGATCATGCACTTCTGCCAGTCTTTCATGACTGAGCTCGCCCGCCACATCGGCCCCGACACCGATGTTCCCGCCGGCGACCTGGGCGTGGGCGGCCGCGAGATCGGCTACCTGTTCGGCCAGTACAAGCGCATCCGCAACGAGTGGTCGGGCGTGCTCACCGGCAAGGGCCTCAGCTTTGGCGGCTCCCTGGCCCGCACCGAGGCCACGGGCTACGGTCTGGTCTACTTCGTCGACGAGTACCTCAAGTGCCACGGCGACTCCTTCGAGGGCAAGAACGTCGTCGTGCATGGCTCGGGCAACGTCGCCATCTACGCCATCCAGAAGGTTGCCCAGCTCGGCGGTAAGACGCTTGCTTGCTCCGACACCAAGGGTTGGGTCTACGACGCCGAGGGCATCGACAACACCGTGCTCGAGGACATCTACAACAAGAAGCGTTCCGGCCATGACGCCGGCGTGAGCCTGGCCCTGTACGTCGAGGCTCGCCCCAACGCTGAGTACCATGCCGGCGACGGCCGCGAGGTCTGGCAGATTCCCTGCGACATCGCGCTGCCCTGCGCTCGTGAGAACACCCTGCACCTCGCTGACGCCAAGGCCCTGGTCGCCAACGGCTGCAAGGTCGTGGGCGAGGGCGCCAACATGCCCGCCACGCTCGACGCCACCGAGTACTTCCAGGCCAACGGCGTTGCCTTCTTCCCCGGCAAGGCTGCCAACGCCGGTGGCGTGGCCACCTCTGGTCTGGAGATGTCGCAGAACTCTGAGCGCCTGTCCTGGACCTTCGAGCAGGTTGATGCCAAGCTTGAGGAGATCATGCGCGGCATCTACCACACCTGCGACGACGCCGCCCGCAAGTACGGCCACGAGGGCGATTTCGTCATGGGTGCCAACATCGCTGGCTTCGTGAAGGTCGCCGATGCCATGCTCGCCCAGGGTGTTTGCTAGTCTTCTTGCATCGTTTTGTGTGACAAGGCGGTCCTGCAACCAATTTGGCTGCGGGACCGCTTTTTTGTTGTGCGTGATGCGAAGCGGCTGTATGTGGGGTAGCCTAAGCGCCTGAACGGATCGAAGGGAAAGGATGGCCATGTCAACCTCAGGCATAGAGCGTCATGCCGAGGACTTCTTCGCGTATGCGCATGAAGTCATCGACGCAGGCAGGCTGCGTCTTGAGGCTGGTTTTGTGCAGCATGGAAGCACCTCGACGCTGCTGCACTCGCTTGCCGTTGCTGCCCGCGCCGACACCATGGCGCGTGTCTTTGGGTGCACTGAGCATCTGCTTGAGATTCGTCGCGCGGCGCTCTTGCATGACTACTACCTTTATGACTGGCATGTGCGTGGCGACAGCAGCGCCGGGCATGCCACCCATCATGCGGCCCGTGCGCTGGCGAACGCGCTTGAGGACTATCCCGACCTCACCGAGCGCGAATGCGACGCAATCCGTTGCCATATGTTCCCGATCAACCCCACACCCCCGCGATATAGCGTGGGATGGTTTGTGACCTGCGCCGACAAGGTGTGCGCCTCGCACGAGACGTTCATGCGTTCGGAGCTGGCGTATCCCACGCTGCGTCGGCTTGCCGCTCTCTACATGCCCGATGTCGACTTGGGCGTGACGCCTGCTGGTCTCGTCATTGTGCCTGCGCAGCACCTCGTTCGCGAGGGGGTGCGGTAGCTTGGATCAGCTTGCGGGCTTTGATTTCGCTTTGGTGTATTGGGTCGCCCGGATGGTGGCGTCCTTCTTCGCCTATTCGTTTGCAGGTTGGCTCTTCGAGGTCATCATCTCGCTTTTCCAGCACCATCGTTTTGTCGACCGAGGGTTCTCGTTTGGTCCGGTGTGTCCCATCTACGGCGTCGGCGCGCTTCTGGCGGTGCTGTTTCTCTCGCACCTGACCGACCCCCTCGTTCAGTTTGTGGTGGGGTTCTTTGCCGCGGGTGTCCTTGAGTTTTCGACCTCTTGGGTGATGGAGCGCATGTTCCATGCGCGTTGGTGGGACTACTCCAACATCCCGCTCAACATCAACGGCCGCATCTGCGTGCCCGGGTTGCTCCTGTTCAGCTCGCTCATGCTATGTGTGAACTTCTTTGCCCAGCCCGCCCTGGAGGGCCTGTTCGACCTTGTGCCCGCGCAGGCGCTCGTGATGGCGACGACCGCCGCGTCTGTCGTGTTTGCGGTAGACCTCACGGCAAGCTTCATTCATATGCGGGGCATGCTCGAGAAGGTACGTGGCATTCAGGGCGTTGTTTCCGATCTTTCGGAGCGGGCGCATGATGCCCTCGACACGCTTGTTGATTTCAAAGACGGTCTGATGGAAAACATCAAGGCGATTGCAGACCCTGCGGTGCGTGAGGAGCTGCAGCTCAAGCTGAGGGGTGCCTGGCGCGACACGTGGTCGGGCTACGAGCGCAAGTCCATGCGCGACCCGCGCTTCAGGTTCACCCAGTACGGCGAGACGTTTGAGATGCTGCGCCGTGTGCGCCCCTGGGTAAAGAAGAAGGCGGCAGACATGTCCGACTCGCTGACGGCCGTGACCTCGAAGGTTGACGGTCGAGGGGACATGGCGCCCGCGGAAGATGAAGGGCCGTCCGCGGCACGGAACCAAGGACAGGCATGCCCTGCGGAACCAAGCAAGCATGCAGGTGATGTACACTAAGAGCAGTTGTTAGGGCGAAGTGATGTGCCCGGAGAAGACAGCGCGCTTGAGGCTGCGACGGGGCACATCGCGTAGAGCGAAGGAGATGCTCATGGGT
>CABQHM010000012.1 GCA_902464015.1 uncultured Coriobacteriales bacterium
CTGCTGGGCCATGGGAGGGTGGGTCGCGCTGTCTTTGGCCTGCCGGGTGCCGCGGCCCTGGCCGAAAAGCTGCGGGGGCTGCTTGCGGCGCATGGCAAGGCGGCCACGCCGCAGGGGGCGCTGGCGGTGCTGTGCTTGGCTTTGCTTGCTGCCTGCTTGATGGGCACGCTCGTGAGCACCTCGCTTCTGGGTGGAGCGGTGGGCCTGGCAGCGGTTGGCGCACTTGTGAGCGCCGCACTGGGTTCGCAGGCGCGCAGGGACCGCAGCGTGCTTGCCACCCAGATGCCCGATGCCCTGAGGTCGCTTTCAGGGGCGCTTGGAGCAGGCAAGTCGCTGTCGCAGGCGATAGAGCACGTGGGTCGCACCCTAGGCGAGCCCATGGGGCCGCAGTTCCTTCAGGCGTCGTTTGAGATTGCCTCCGGTTGCAGCGTCGAGGAGGCGGTCGAGGGGCTTTGCCAGCGCATCGACGCGCCGGGTATCGCGCTGCTCGGCACGGCCCTGCAGATATCGCAACGTACGGGTTCTTCGCTCAACGACCTGTTTTCTCAAACTGCCCAGATGGCATCGGACAGCGTTGCGCTGCGTCGCGAGCTCGAGGTCAAAACCTCCCAGGTGCGCCTGTCCGCGAAGGTCGTCGCAGCCATGCCCGTCGTGCTCTGCGGGGTCCTCACGTTGCTGTCGAGTGACTATCGGGCGGGACTGAGTTTGCAGGCGGGAAAGACGTGCCTGGTAGTGGCTGCACTTCTCGATTTGTCTGCGTTGCTTTTGGTGAGGCGCGTCATGTCGGGGAGCCTCAAATGACCGCGCTCATGTGGCTGGGCGCGGCGCTTGCCTGTTTGTCGGCAGCCCTTGCGGTGTGGACGGCGACCTCGCCTGCGGGCCTTTCGCTGGTACGCGGTCTGCTCGGACGGTTTCGCGTGCGCATGGATAGCCTTGGGCGAGGCGGGCTTGCTGCCAAAGGGCCTCCGGGGATGACGGGTCCTCTAGGGAAGCTCCTTGCTCGCTTGGGCAGGGCGACCCGCGTTGGCGTGAGACGGGGAGGGGAGGCCCGTGCAAAGGCACGAGACAGAAGCCGCTGCCTCGACGAGCTGCCTGAGCTCATCGACGTCGTGGCCCTGGGCATGTCGGCCGGCATCTCGTTCGACGCCGCCTTGGGCATCTATTGCGACAAGTACGACACGATGCTGGCAGGCGAGCTGTCCGATGCCATGAGGTCCTGGGAGCTGGGCCTCACGACGCGCTCCGAGGCGCTTCACGTACTGGCGGGTCGCCTGGACGTCCCCGCCTTCACAACCTTTGTGGACACGGCGACCGAGTCGCTGGCGTTCGGAGCCCCACTTACGAAGGCCTTGGGAGAGCAAGCCCAGGCTGTGCGTCGTGCCCGGCGTGCCGATGTGCAGGAACGCATCGAGAAGGCCCCCATCAAGATGCTCGTCCCCACGGGGACGCTCATCCTTCCGGCGATGCTGCTGGCGGTTTTGGGCCCGCTTCTCGCCTCGCTTTCTGAACTTACGGGCTGAGGCCCTCGGTACTGATACATCAAGCGGTGCCGCACCGTCGGCACCGGAAAGGAGCGTGCGTCATGTTGGAGAAGTATGAGCGGATGGGTGCGATGTGCCAGGCTCTGACGCAGGGCGGGTCGGCCGTTTTGGCGCGGGTGCACGCCGCGGCCTTGCGGGTCGGGGCCGCTGCATGTCGGGGTTTGCGCACGTTGCGCGATGAGGAGCGTGGCCAAGGAACCACGGAGTACGCCATCCTTGTGGGAGTGCTTGTCGTCATCGCGATTGTGGCAATCGTCGCGTTCAGGGGTCGCATCCAGAGCCTGTGGGACTCCATCGCAAGCGCCATCAACGGCTTGTAATGCCTGTGTTTGCCCGAAGGGAACAGGGGCAGGAGCCTTCTTCAGGTGGGGGCCGGTCGCATAGGGCGGCCGTGGTCGGTGTCGTGCTTGTCGTCGGTGCGGTGGTCCTTGCCGTCGCCAGCGTGCTCTTTTCTCGGCCCGTCGGTGATTCGGCGGTGTCGCCCGCTCGGAGCACCGAGGGGCAGGCGGTGGAACAGGGGGATGGGCGGCCGATTGTCGTGGCCCCCGCGGGACCCCTCCCCACAGTGTTTCCCCTATGCGCCGACGTTGAGGCGGGCCCTGCCTCCTATGCCAGGAGCCCTTTGGGTGTACGGGCAAGCTGGGAGGTGGCGCTCAGCTTGCCCGACATGGCGGCGCAGGTGCTCCAGACATATGAGGAACAAGGTGACATCGCTCTTCACTACGGTGGCTACCTGGACTTTCTTGGAAACGTCTGGGCCTGTGCCGTGTCTGGCCCGTCATGGGTCGAGGTCGTCGTCGTGCAGGACCAAGGCGGGGAGGAGGCCTATGTGGGGTCGCATTCGCAAAATGGGCCGTGTCTTGTCAGCGTCATGCGGCTGGGCCAGGAAGCGATTGAGAGCGCCGAGGACCAGGCTTGAAAGGAGGGCGTGCGATGAGGCGGGCCAGTCGACGGTGGAGTACCTGGCGGTCCTTATCGGCGTCGCCGCCGTGGTCGTGGGGCTCGCGAGCCTTCTTGCGGCTGCCAAGCGGGGTGTGTTCGGCAGGCTCGCTTTGCAGGCCCTCTCCCATGCCACGGGCGGCTCTGACCCAATTGCGGCGCTCAGCGAGGTCTTTCTGTTCTGAGGACTCGGGCCAGGCCAGCGTGGAGGCGGCTCTTCTTCTGCCTGTGCTCATGGTGTGCCTGGCGCTTCTCGTGCAACCGATGTGCCTTCTGTACACGCGATGCGTCATGCAGTCGGCCGCCGCTGAGGGGTGTCGTCTTCTTGCCACGGCGACGGGCGACACCGACGACGCTGCCTGTGAGCAGTATGTCCGCCGTCGTTTGTCGGCCGTGCCGCAGGCGGACGTCTTTCTTACGGGAGATTGGCAGGTAAAGCTTCAAGGCAACGCCGAAAGCGACGAGGTGGGCGTGCAGATTGTGGGGCATGCTCGGCCCCTGCCGCTCGTGGGGGTCGTGGCTTCCCTGTTGGGTCCTGCCGACCAGGCAGGAAACGTCGAGCTCAAAGTCAGTGTCACTCGCTGCGCACGACCCGGCTGGGTGGAAGGGGGATACAGTGATTGGACGTCGATATGGGACGGCGCATAGGGAGGCCGGGCGGCCCTGCGAGGCGGGCATCGGGCTTTTCTGCGACGAGCGGGGATCCACGACGGTCGCTTCTGCCGTTGCGATTCTCGTGTCGCTTGCGCTTGTCTTTTCCCTGGCAAACGTCCAGTGGGCCTCGTCGCGTGCGGCCGACGTCCAGGTGGTCGCCGACGCCGGGGCGCTTGCCGGGGCCAACGTCGTCGCGGCGTATGCCACCATCGCCCAGATTCTCGACGCGCTCGTGCTCAGCATGGGCCTCATCGGGCTGCTCACCATGGCGGTCGGTCTCGTGCTTTCCGCCATCCCCGTGGTCGATGCGGCGGGGCCGCCTGTGCTCAACGCCGCGTCGAGCGTCTTTTCTGCTCGCAGCAAGCTCTCTCGGTCCTGTGCGGCCGGCCTGCAGAAGCTCGAAAACGCCGTCCCTTATGTGGTGTTCGCCAATTCTGCGGCCGTTATCAGGGCAAATGCATCTTCTGAGGGTTCCTATTTCGGCTTTGCGCTGCCCTATCCCGTGCAGGGTTCGAGCGATTTTGGCGATCTTGAGTCCGACGACGCCCAGGCGAGCGCCGAGGAGCTTGAGAAGTCCGGCGAGCGGGTCGACGAGCTCTCCAAGCAGGCGGCGCAAGACGAGCAGGACGCCGCCGACGCGCTCGAGCGTGCGTGGATGGCGGACTGCGGGGGAGCGGTGAGCATGCGTGAGCGCGCCTCGACCCTGGCGGGCCTTGCCGGCTCACAGAACCCGACCTATCCTTCCACCGTCGGCTGGGACTTCGGCGTTTCCATACGCCGTGCCAGCACCTATTACGCCCAGCGCGCAGCCATTGAGGCCCCCGAGTCCGCAAGTGTCGAGGAGCGAGCCCGTTCTCAGGCCCGCCGTGTTTTCTATGCGTACGCCTATGAGCAGGTTTCTTCCTCCACCTTTGTGCGCAATGCCGACGGCAGTGTCGTGTGCGACCTGCATGCCCTGCCCCGCAACACGGCAGAGATGCGCACCACGAGCCTGTACACCCAGGCCATATGGCCGCTGAGCCGTGAGGGCTCGACGACCCGCATACATGCGTTTGCGGGATGCCCTGGAGCTGTGGGATCTTCGGCCGGCACGGGCAGCCTAGCTCAGCTCGAGGCGGGCTCTTTCGTCGTTTGCCCTGCCTGTTCCTTCAGTGCCTCGACGCTTGGCCGGGTTCCTGCCGCTTCGACTTCCATCGACAACGGGTTCGAGTATTACTGGAAGATCGTTGTCGAAGAGTCGCACGCCTACCAGGCTGCGAAGGAAGCGGCCAACGAGAAGTTCGAGCTCGCCCGCCAAGAAGGGGAGAGGTCCTCCGAGCTTTTCAGAGACGCGCTCAAACAGGTCGCGGCCACGCGCGTCACGCTCAATCCGCCCGGTGCCAAAGGGTGCGTCTGCGTCTGCGTCGACCCTGTCTCCCATGCGAGTCCCGCATCGCTGCTTGCCCTTTTCGACGAAGGCGTCGTGATTCCCTCTCGCGCCGCCTTGTCGGCGGCGGTCCTTGCCCCCGACAAGGCGCAGAGCGGCAACAACATCCTGGCGAATTTCTTTGACGCGCTCGTGGTTGAGGGCGGCGCTGGTTCGGGGGTCCCAGGGGTGCTCGACTCGGTGCTCACGGTATGGGGCAATGTGCTTGTGGCATACGGCAACGGCTACGACGCCTTGTCCGGTGCGATGAAGACGTCGTTCCAGACGCTCTCGTCATGGGGAATGGGCGGCATCTCGTCGTGGCTCAAGGACGCCCTCACCGATGCCGTCGACCTCTTGGCGATAAAGCCTGCTGACATGTCGGCCAAGAAGCCGGTGCTTACCAACAGCTCCAATATCCTGTGCGAGGCGGGCGGCGCCTGGTACAACGCCATTCATTCGATTCTGTCGTCCATGAGCGGCCAGGCGGGCCCAGCGGGGCTGCTTTCGGAACTTACCGGCGGCGCCATCTCATATGACGGCCAGGGCAGCATCACGCTCGGGCAGCTTGAGATTCCAGGAACGGGCAACGTGCGCGACCTCACCATCGACTTGTCGTGGTTGGCGGGTGCCGCATGAGAGCCGCGAGGGTCTTCTCGGACGAGAACGGGCAGATGGTGGTGGAGATGGCTGTCGTTGCGCCCGTTATGATCGTCGTGGCCATCATTGCGGTGAATCTCATGTGGTTCATGGAGGCATGTGCACGGTTTGACCGCCTGGCCCCCGACATTGTGGTGGCGCTTGCGGTGTCGCCGGCGGGAGGGGAGGGTGGCACCCAGGAGCATGCCGTGACGCAGGCGCTGCAAGAGGCGATGTCCGACCTGCGTGGCGTGAGCGTCACGGTTGTCGCCCATAGCCTGTGGGACGATGTGTCCAGCGGGGCGGGGTTCACCATGGCACCCCATCTCACGCGCTACGAGTGCACGTTGCGGTACGAGCCTTGGCCTTCGGCCCTTACGGTCGCCGGAGTCGAGGCTGGCATTCCTGCTCAGCTCACGCACGCGAAGTCACTGACTGTCGACCGCTACCGCTCGGGCGTCTTGTTTTGACGCAGCGCGTGGAGCCGTCGCAACGATTTGCGAGGATGACGATGTTCCCATTTGCCCAGACGTCCGCAACCGATCTTGTTGTAGTCGACCTTCCCGACGGTCGCGCTGTGCCGTGCCTGTATGCTCGCTCGTTTTGGGCGCGACTCAAAGGCCTGCTCGGCAGCGGTCGCGACTGCCTTGGGGGCGGCGTGATCTGTCTTGACCCATGTACCTCGATACACACCTTCGGCATGGCCTACCCCATAGACGTTGCCTTCCTGGACGAATGCGGCATCGTTGTTGCGTCGCGCCGAAGGTTGGCGCCGTGTCGCGTGCTTTGTAGCCCCCAGGCGGTGTGCGTGCTGGAGCGCCCCAGTGACGGTTCCCCATGGCTTGCCGTGGGCGAGACGGTGCGACTGCGCATCTGAGCCTTTCGGTCATGTACACAAGTTGAACACAACTTGAAATCTTTTCAAAATTGTTCTTGACGCCACCCTATAAACGGACGTATAGTTATCCCTGCACTTGCGGCCAGTTAGCTCAGTTGGTAGAGCAGGGGACTGAAAATCCTCGTGTCTGGGGTTCGAATCCCTAACTGGCCACCATGCAAACAACGAGGTCGGACGGGTAAAACCGTTCGGCCTTTTTTGCGTTTAAGGCCGTGTTGAGTTGACCGTCGTGTCGAAAGTGGCCCTGGGGCAAATCGGAGATTCCCAGTGGGCCTTTGCTGCATGCTTTGGGCAGGGATGTTGCGCCTGCGCATCCATGGCCACGCGCCAAAACAAAAGCAGGCCGGCTGCCTCTTCTTTGGGCGACCGGCCTGCAATTAATCTTGGAATGGTGCCCGAGGTGAGACTCGAACTCACACGTCTTGCGACAAAGGTTTTTGAGACCTCCGCGTCTGCCATTCCGCCACTCGGGCTTGGTGGCAAAGGATACCACAACGTTGGCATCGTTGATGAAGCCAAGATGAAGAAACTTAGGCTCTCAACACGAACGAAACGCATGTACCGTAGTCTCTTGTCGTCAGTCTCACGTCATGAAAGGCATCCCATGGAAAAGAAGCCCTTTGCGACCCTTGCACAGGTCAAGGAAATCGCCGCAGACATTCCCACGCCGTTCCACCTCTACGACGAGGCCGGCATTCGCGAGCGCGCCCGTGCCGTCAACGCCGCCTTTTCCTGGAACCCTGGGTTCAAGGAGCACTTTGCCGTAAAGGCGACTCCCAACCCCACGCTGCTGCGCATTCTGCACGAGGAGGGCTGCGGTGTGGACTGCTCCAGCTACACCGAGCTCCTGCTCTCCCAGGCTTGCGGCTTCGAGGGCCACGAGATCATGTTCTCCTCCAACGAGACCCCCGCGCTCGACATGTACGAGGCGGCCAAGCTCGGCGCCCTCATCAACCTCGACGACATCACCATGGTGGACTTCCTCGAGCAGGTGGCCGAGGTTCCCGAGACCGTCTTCTGCCGCTATAACCCCGGCGGTGTCTATGAGCTGGGCAACGACATCATGGACAACCCGGGTGACTCCAAGTACGGCATGGGCGAGGCCGACATGATCGAGGCCTTCCGTCGCCTGAAGGCCATGGGTGCCAAGAACTTCGGCATTCACGCGTTCCTCGCCTCCAACACCGTGACCAACGCCTATTACCCCGCGCTCGCCGCCGAGCTCTTCGAGCTTGCCGTGCGTGTGGCGAAGGCTGCCGACGTGCACATCGGCTACGTCAACCTGTCGGGCGGCGTGGGTGTGGACTACCGTCCCGAGCAGCCTTGCAACGACATCGCCGTCATCGGCGAGGGCGTCCATGAGGCCTACGACCGCATCCTGGTGCCTGCCGGCATGGGCGACGTCGCCATCCTCACCGAGATGGGTCGTTTCATGCTCGCGCCCTTCGGCGCCCTCATCACCCAGGCCATCCATGAGAAGCATATCTACAAGGAATATATCGGCGTGGATGCCTGTGCCGCCAACCTCATGCGCCCTGCCGTCTACGGCGCCTATCACCACGTGAGCGTGCTCGGCAAGGAGGACGCGCCCTGCGACCATGTCTACGACGTTGTGGGCGGCCTGTGCGAGAACTGCGACAAGTTCGCCGTTGACCGCGCGCTTCCCAAGATCGACATGGGCGACTACCTCTTCATCCACACCGCAGGCGCCCACGGCCATGCCATGGGCTACAACTACAACGGCAAGCTTCGCTCGGCAGAGGTCCTTCTGTGCGAGGACGGCTCCCACAAGCTCATCCGCCGCGCTGAGACCCCGGCCGACTACTTTGCGACGCTGGGTTTTGAGGGCGCCGAGATCTCCCCGGTTACGAGCAAGCCGATCTTTGAGACCCTGGAGCAGCTCGATGCCCAAGCTGAGGCCGATTTTGCCGCAAGCCCCGCTGCCCAGTGGGTGCCCGGCAAGTAAGGGTTGCTCCGTTACTCCGCCGGCGCCAACGTGTGGCCCCCTTACGGGAGGTCGTCCGGGTGGCGTGCGACTTCCCGGTCGCTCCACCGGTGCCTCACGCGGTGTCCATGTGGGTAGTTTGTCGAGATACGATGCGTTTGAGCGAGCACCCTTGCACTGATGCAAGAAGGCGCGTAATATGCAACAGGCTTTGTCGTCCCTGACAAAGTTGCAAGCGGGCAATGAGCCCCACCTTGCGGCGCCGTAAAGGTTGCTGTCTGGTTGAACATGATAATCTCAGCCATTTCGGTTGTTGCTATCGTATTCTCCCGGGCGTCTTCCAGAAGGCACCCGGGATTTTTTGTTCAGTCCTCCCGCACTGCGGGATTCGAAGGAGGTGTTTCGCATAGCTAAGTCCGATGAGCCTCGCATCAACGAAGAGATCCGTTGTGCGACGTGCCGTTTGATCGGCGTTGACGGAAGTCAGCTCGGTATCTTTGCTATTCGCGATGCCCAGCGCGTGGCAGATGACCAGGGCCTCGACCTTGTCGAGATTTCCCCCAACTCTGAACCGCCTGTGTGCCGTGTCATGAACTACGGCAAGTACAAGTACGAGCAGGAGATTAAGGCCAAGGCCGCCCGTAAGAACCAGGCCAAGGTTGACGTCAAAGAGATGAAGTTCCGCCCGAAGATCGACACGGGCGACTACGAGACCAAGAAGCGCCACGTCGAGCGCTTCCTTGCAGGCGGTGCCAAGGTCAAGATCACGATCATGTTCCGCGGTCGTGAGATGGCTCACCCCGAGATTGGCCTCAACATGCTCGAGAAGCTTGCTGAGGACCTGAAGGACGTGTGCACGGTGGAGGTTCCCCCGAAGCTTGAGGGCCGCAACATGCACATGATGGTGGCACCCCTTCGCCCCAGCACCAAGCCTGCTGCAAAGCCCGCCGAGCAGGAGCAGTAATTCCCATTGGTACCAACCTGGACGCGCCGTGTCCGGGTACGAGAATATAAGGAGAACTTCAATGCCTAAGATGAAGACCGACAAGACGGTCGCCAAGCGCTTCCGTAAGACTGGCACCGGCAAGCTCATGCACGTGCAGCGCAACAAGCGCCACATCCTGACCAAGAAGACCGCCAAGCGTAAGCGTCAGCTGCGCGGCCAGGTCGCTCTGGACAAGACCGAGAAGTGCAAGTACGTCAAGTCGGTTCTCGATCACTAAGGCCGATTCTTTCCTTATCGTTCCCTCGTCACAAGGAGTGACTAACTATGGCTCGCATTAAGCGTTCTCTCAATGCTAAGAAGAAGCGTCGTCGCACTCTTAAAATGGCCAAGGGCTACTTCGGTGCCCGTTCGCGCTGCTACCGTAAGGCTAAGGAGCAGGTACGTCACTCCCTGATGTACCAGTACCGCGATCGTCGCACGAAGAAGCGCGAGATCCGCAAGCTCTGGATCGCCCGTATCAACGCTGGCTGCCGCATCAATGGCATCAGCTACTCCCAGTTCATGCACGGCCTGAAGCTGGCCGGCATCGAGCTCGACCGCAAGGTCCTTTCCCAGATGGCCATCGAGGACGCTGCCTCCTTCGCCGATCTGTGCACCATTGCCAAGAACGCCGTTGCTGAGGCTCGCGCCGCTCTGGCCCAGAACGCCTAAGTTTTCTTGCGTTCAAGGTTTTCTTGAATCATGAAGGGGCCGTCTTCCGAAAGGAGGGCGGCCCCTTTTGCATGCAGAGGAGTGCCTGCATGAGCGTCCGGCCCCTGCATGTGTGGCCATTCCCTGTGTGGACACGAATGCCAGACGCAAGGCCTACGGCGTTTTGTTGGGACGCTAACCTCTGCAAACAGTTTTAGTAGGCACAAACGGCCTTTGCGACGTTGCCCGTCGTTGAACGGGCCGTACCCTCAGACGATGAGTGTGGTGCTGGTACGTACATGCAGACGACTGCGCTACCGGTGCATACAAAAACGCCCCATGCTGCATCTCGTGCACATGGGGCGTCGTGTGTATGGTGGAGCGTGCGACTTGCCCGCTTGTCAATCTACTTGCTTGCGCTTTCCTCTTCTACCTGTTCGGCGCTTACGATCTCATCGGTATGCGTTTTGGGGTTGTAACGGTGCAGCAGCACGGGCTTAAAGAGGTGCAGCTTCCTAATGAAGACAGCCGAGACGCTTACAAGCAGGATGAACACGATAAAACGCAAGGGGAGCGCGACCTTGGTCATGATGATGGCGCCTGCTGCCAAAAGAATCGACCAGCCGTAGATCATGATTGCGGCTTGCTTCTGGTCGAAGCCCTGCTTGATAAGCCTGTGTTGGATGTGGCCGTTGTCGGCCTGCGAAATGGCCGTATGGCCGCGACGACGACGCACGATGGCAGCGAACGTGTCGATGATGGGCACGCCGGCGATGACGAGCGGCACAATGAGGGTCGTAGCCGCCGCGACGCGGTTGACGCCCAGCAGCGCGATGACGCCGAGCAAAAAGCCCAGCATGTTCGAGCCGCAGTCGCCCATGAAGATCGATGCCGGGTTGAAGTTGTAGCGCAAAAAGCCCAGGCAGCAGCCAGCGAGGATGCAGGCAAGCACGGCGGCGTCAATCTGATGGGCCTCATAGGACAGGTAGAACATTGCGGCGCAGGAGATGGCTGTGATGCCGGCTGCAAGGCCATCGAGTCCGTCGATAAGGTTGATGACGTTAGTGAAGGCCACAAGGTAGACGACCGTGATGGGGTAGGCGAGCCATCCGATGGGAATGAGCTCAGTCGTGAAAGGGTTGGCGACATTGCCGATGACCAGGCCGGAGGCAGCGGCTACGCATGCAGCGAGAATCTGCCCCAACAGTTTCTGGCGAGGCTTGAGGTTGCGCACGTCGTCGATGGCACCCGTGAGGAAAACAATGACGACGGCAACGGTCAGCAGCTTGTAGTCGACGCCCTGCAGCTGCATATGCGGGACGAAGACGGTGGGCCACCCAAGCAGCTTGGTCCCCGCCACTTGCACCGCCACGGCAGCCACAAGTCCTAGGGCGATGCCGATGCCGCCCATGCGAGGAATCGGGACCTTGTTGATGCGCCTCTCGTCGGGCTTGTCGATAGCACCCAGGTGCTGGGCGATGCATTTGGCCAGAGGGGTTGCCAGGAGCGTCGCAAGCAGCGCAACAAGAAAGAGAAGGGGATAATGCTCGGTCGGGTTCACGCGCTTACCTCCCGGCCCTCGCCGCATCGCGGCGCATGCGGGCGAACAGCGCACCCGCTGCAGCCAAGAACAACGATCCTGCGATTCCGAAGGCGGCCATGCCTGCGAGGTCGGTGGGGTCGGCCGTCTGGGGGATGGTCAGCGTGGTGCCTGCGTCCCCCGTGCCCTGCTGCACGATTTTCCAGTTGGCAATCAGCGTACCCGTGAAGTTGCCCATGCCTTGCAGCACGATTGTGGCGTCGCCGATGTTCGTGTTGTTGGTGAAGCCTACGACCTGGTAATCCACGCCCACGACAAGCTCAATGGTGACGCCGTCGACCTCGTAAGTGACGGACTTGGGCTGAGGAGACATTGCCTGCCCGGTGTAGGGCAGGTTCGGCATTGTGACGCTCGTGAGACTCATGTCTGCCGGTGCGATGTCAAACGTCGTCTTCAGCGAACCGGTGCAGGCCCCGATGCCGGTTGCAGTTGCGGTTGCCGTGCCGACCTTTACGTTGTCGGAATAGCTCAGGGTGTAGTCGGTGCCCTCAGTGAGCGTCGCGCCGCCGACGGTGAGTGTGGCGCCTGTGGCCTGGATAGGTGAGCCGGTATAGGTCAGCGACGAGAAGCTAAGCGTGAGCTGGCCCTGGGAGATGTCCTTGGTGGTCGTGATGGCCTCAACGTCACCGGTACCCTGCGCATCGCCCGTACCCTCGGGCAGGGTGGCGGCATCTGGGCCAGCTGCCTCGGCGTTGCTGGTGTCTGCGGCGGTGCCGTCCTGGGTGCTCTCGTCAGCCGTTCCGGCTTCGCCTTGATCGGCCTCACCATCAGCACCGGTGCTGCTTGCGTCGGTGTCTTCGGCTTTCTGACCGTCCCCGGAGCCTATCTCGCCCTCGCTGCCTTGGTCGCCTGCCTCGCCCGCGTCACCCTCGCCGTTCTGGCTATCCTCAGCTCCCTCTTCGTTTGTGCCCTCAACGCCTGCCTGTCCATCCTGGGTGTCCGCTTGGCCCACGCTGCCCTCGGTGTCCTGGCTGCCTTCGCTGCCTGCCTCGCCGGTCTGGTCGTCCTGGGTGTTCGTTTCGCCCTCAGAACCTGCCGCATCCTCGCTCGGCCGTGCCTCCTGGGCCTCGGCCTCGGCAGCCGCTTGTTGTGCGGCCAGCTTGGCGGGGTCCACGACGGTGAGTTGGCGGGTGACTATGCCCGAGCACAGTTCGCTTTTGGAGTTCGCCTTCACCGTGAGCACGGCTATCGAGGTGCGCTCGTTGTAGTTGATGGTGGCGGTGTAGTTCACCGGGTCGATGACGGTGCCGTCGGGTGCCATGACGTTGAAGTTGGGCATCGTGACGGTGCCTTGGTCGTTAAGGTAGAAGTTGCCTTTGCCGTCCTCGCCGGTGATGCCCACGATGGTGCATGTGCCCAGGTCGTAGGCGGCAGTGGGGGCGCCCCCGTCGACAACGACGACGCCAAAACGCGGGTTGGAACCGTCGGCGTCGGTGGCGCTGATGGTGACGGTGCCGGCCTTGATCGCCGTGAGCGTGCCGTCGGCAGTGGCCGAGACGATGGAGGTGTTCGCGCTGTTCCAGATGAAGCCGCCCGTCTTCACGGCAACCTTGGCTCCGGTGAAGTCGTAGGAATAGCCCGCCGGGCCGAACCACAGGGTGCCCTCGACGGTGGCCTCAACGCCAGGCTGAACGACGTCGCCGCTCTTCATCTCGAGTTTCTCGGGCAGCGTGACGTTAGTGACGTTGGCGGCGGCGACATTGACCGTGTAGGTCGCCTCGCCTGAGGTAACCTGCGCCTGGGATTGGGCGGCGCCGTCAAAGGAGAGCTCAATTGCCCAGGAGACGTTGCCGTCCGCATCGCGCACGCATGCGCAGCCGATGTTCGTGGCATCCATGAGCCAGCCGGCCTGCGTTGCGTAGTCGTCGCTGCTGACGAGCGTGGCAAGGACCGTCTTGGCGTCGGTTTCGTCGGTTGCAGAGCCCCAAACGAGCACCTCGGCGGCGATGCGCTCGTTGGTGGTGTTGAAGGCCGTCCCATCGGGGCGGATGTCCGAGCGCGCCAGCACGCTTTCGGCAACGCGCTGCCAGGCGGCAGTTTCGAGGTCGGCGTCCTGTGCGATTGCGGCAGACCCAACCTGGGAACGCATGTCGTTGAGGGCGGTGTAGAACGCTTGCACGGCGGCGGTGTCATTGGTGAGGGACACATCAACTGCCAGGGAGTTCTGTGCAACGAGACCCTGCAGCGCCTCGTCTGCCTCAATTGAATCCCACGAGAGGCTCTTTACCGAAAGGGGCTGGGCCAAAGCCTGCGTCGAGGTGGACGTGGCGGCCCCGGAGGACTGTGCGGTCTGCTCGGTGGCCTGCCTGTCTTGATCGGCGGCGGCCTGTGCGCCTTGCTCAGCGTCTTGCGCTTCATCTGCAAAGGCGGGTGCGGCAAAGCCTGCTGGAACGGCAAGGGATGCCAGCAGGGCAAGGGCGCTCAAAGTCTGCGCGCACGGGTGGGGCGCGCTGATGTGGTTGCGGCGCATAGTTGCTCCTTTATTCGCCGCCCTGCCGATAAGGTGCCGGCATGGGGCGGCTCAATAGAATCACATGCGATTTTACCCGTTAGAACTGAAGTAGGGCTGATGGGAGGCCACACTGCACAGCTCTACCAGAGGGTTTGAGGGCTTCTGTGAGGAGTTTCATGCCAGAGTGCAAAGAATGTTGAAAACTGTGCAAGATTCTCTCTTCACGCGCGGGGGCAATATTGCTATAGTTTGAGCCGTCCAGCCTCCGCTATCCAGCTGCGGTCGGCCGACATTAATTTGCAGGGAACCCAGGATTGCGTGCCCTATGGATATCCTCCTTCGTTGGGGAAGCCAAAATGCACGAGGAGGGTACCCACCTCGATGAGGTGGGCCAACTTGCAACTTTGTGGGGGTTGGACCTTACCGTAAATGTGAGGGCGCGGTGCAGGCTTGTTGCATCGCGCCTTTTTTTGATTTCGGTTCTTGACAGCGTTTGCGCACAATGTGAAAATAACCGTTGCACTTTGTTTTGGGGATGTGGCTCAGTTGGGAGAGCGCTGCCTTCGCATGGCAGAGGTCGGGGGTTCGACTCCCCTCATCTCCACCACCGACATTGAGACTGTCGATTCGCTTTTGCGGGTCGGCAGTTTTTTTATGCCGCTGTTGTGTGTATTCCGCAACTAATTTGCATTCTAAAAGCAGTTCCACTCACCAAAAAGTATATTACCCGTACTTTATTCAGTAGTACTTCGACTAAGGACTGCCCATGGAGTACAAGCCCCTGCAAGTGCCCGCAAGCGCGGGTTTCACTGGTTCGCATGTGGAGGGCGGCGTGTGCGTGGCCGCTGGGTTCAAGGCCGGCGCCGTGCACGCAGGTTTCCAGCCCGACCCCGACCGCCTCGACCTGGCCATGGTCGTGGCCGACGAGCCCGCCGCCGTTGCCGGCGTGTTCACCACCAACGTCTTCTGCGCCGCCCCCGTCACGGTTGATCGCGAGCATATCGCTCAGTCGGGCTATGCGCGCGCCTTTGTCGCCAACACCAAGTACGCCAACGCCGCGACCGGCGAACCTGGCCTGCGCAATGCCTACAAGACGGCCGACATGGTCGCCTCTATCCTTGACTGCCCGGCTGAGCAGGTGCTTGTTGCCTCAACCGGTATCATCGGCCAGCATCTCAACATGGACACGATGCAGGCGGGCCTTCCGAAGGTCGCCGCTGTGCTCGGGCGCGACCTTGAGATCAACGATTACGCGAGCGCCCGCGCCATCATGACGACCGACACCAAGCCCAAGCGTTGCGCCGTCGCCTGGCGCGACGAGTCGGGCGCCGTCTATCACCTGGGCGGCATGTGCAAGGGTTCGGGCATGATCAGCCCCAACATGGCGACGATGATCTGCATGCTTACCACCGACGCCCCCGTTGCTCCCGCGGTGCTCGACTGCGCCCTGCATACCGCCGTCGATGCCACGTTCAACCGCGTGACGGTGGACTCGGACACCTCCACCAACGACACCTGCGTCATCATGGCAAGCGGTGCGGCCGGCGGCGAGACCATCGAGTTCGCCCGGGGTACCCGCTACGACGCCTTTGCGGCGGCTCTGCTCGAGGTGTGCTCGGGCCTTGCCCGTCAGATTGCGGCCGACGGCGAAGGCGCCACGCGTCTTGTGTGCGTCACCGTTATGGGTGCCGCCACGCAGGACGATGCCGACGCGGCTGCGCGCACGGTGGCCACTTCTCCGCTTGTGAAGACCGCCATCGCCGGCCATGACGCAAACTGGGGCCGCATCGCCGCCGCCCTGGGGCGCTCGGGCGCCAAGTTCGACCAGTACGACGTCGACATCGACATCCTGGGCATCCCGGTGTGCCGCGGCGGTCTGGTGGTAGACTTCGACGAGGACGAGGCCCTGGCCCGTTTCGAGCAGCCGCAGGTCGACATCGTGTGCGACCTGGGTGCCGGCGAGTGCCAATCCACCATCTGGACCTGCGACCTCACGCACGGCTACATCTCCATCAACGCCGACTACAGGAGCTAGCGAACTATGTCAGACACGAAGACAGAGGCGCAGCGCTCGAGCCTTGAGGTGGCCCAGGAGCATGCGCTTATTCTCACGCAGGCGCTTCCTTGGGTGAAGGCCCTGGCAGGCAAGACGATCGTCATCAAGTACGGCGGCGCGGCCATGGTCGACGAGACCCTGCGCGCGTCGGTGATGGAAGACATCATGCTCATGAAGCTCGTGGGCGCCCGTCCCGTCATCGTGCACGGCGGCGGCAAGGACATCTCTGCCCTCGTGGAGAAGCTGGGCCTGCCCGTCGAGTTCAAGAACGGCCTGCGCGTGACGACGCCCGAGGTCATGCGCGTGGTAAGCATGGTCCTGTCGGGCAAGGTCAACGAGGAGCTTGTCCTGGCGCTCAACGCCCACGGCAATCTTGCGGTGGGCCTGTCGGGCGTCGACGGGTCGATGGTGCACTGCGAGATCGCCGACCCGTCGGTGGGCCTGGTGGGCTCGGTCAAGATGGTCGACCCCGAGCTTGTCAACCAGCTGTGTGACAAGGGTTACATCCCCGTTATCGCAAGTGTGGGCATCGGGCCCGAAGGTCAGGCGGTCAACGTCAACGCCGACACCTTTGCCAGCGCCTTGGCGCAGACCTGCAATGCCTCCAAGATCATCTTCCTCACCGACGTCGACGGTCTGTATCGCGACTTCTCCGACAAGTCTTCGCTCATCAGCCGCCTTACCGCCGCAGATGCCCAGGCGCTTGTGGACTCCGGCACGCTGAGCAAGGGTATGATCCCGAAGGTTCGCGCCGTGCTCGATGCGATTGATGGCGGCGTTGAGCGCGCCCACATCCTCAACGGTACGGTGGAGCACTCGCTCGTGCTCGAGCTTTTCACCGATTGCGGCGTGGGCACCATGATCGCCCGCACCGAGGCCGACCTGCACCGTCACGACATCCTCTCTCGCGTGAAGAGGATTGTCGTCAATAAATAGCATGCATATGGGGCTGACTTCGGTAAAGCGTGCGGGTACATACGCATTGCGGCTGCAGCCAGCCTCAATGACACTTTTGAGATGGGAGAACTACCATGGGCGAAGCTTTGAACAAGGCCCGCGAACTCGATGCCACCTACGTGATGCACACCTATGGCCGCTCGAAGCTCTTTGTGAGCGGCAAGGGCGTCCATCTCTACGACGACGAGGGTGCCGAATACCTCGACTTTCTCGCCGGCATTGCCGTGTGCCCGCTGGGTCACGCCGACCCCGTGGTGACGGCCGCCATTGCCGAGCAGGCTGGCAAGCTGCTGCAGACATCCAACTACTTCTATGCCGAGAACCGCGGTGAGGTCGCCCAGGAGATCTGCCGCCTGGCAGGGGAGGAGTATGGCTGGAAGACGTTCTTCGCCAACTCCGGCGCCGAAGCCAATGAGTGTGCGATGAAGGCAGCGCGCCGCTGGGCCATCGAGCACAAGGGTCCGGAGTGCCAGACCGTCATCACGCTCAAAGGCAGCTTCCATGGCCGCACCATGGAGACGCTGGCCGCCACGGCGCAGGACTGGCTTCAGGAACCTTTCCAGCCGCTGCCGGTGGGCTTCCGCGCCGTGCCCGCCAACGACTGCGCCGCACTCGACGCAGCCATGGGCCCGGACGTGTGCGCAATCATGATGGAGCCCATCCAGGGCGAGAGCGGCGTGTGGCCGCTGAGCGATGAGTACCTGAAGCATGTCCGCGAGCTCGCCGACGCCAACAACTGCCTGGTTATCTTCGACGAGGTGCAGACGGGCCTGTACCGCTGCGGTAAGCCCTTCTGCTTCCAGACGGTGGAGGGCGTCGTGCCCGACATCTTCACCCTGGCCAAGGGCATCGCCTCGGGCGTTCCGTGCGGCGCTTGTGTGGCGCGCGGCGAGGCCGCCCAGGTGCTCAAGCCCGGCATGCAGGGGTCGACGTTCGGCGGTGGCCAGCTTGCCATGGCGGCGGCCCGCGCCACGCTCGAGCAGCTGCGCGACCGCAAGCTCGACGAGGCCGCTCAGACCGTGGGCGCCTACCTGTGCGAGCAGCTGGCGAGCGTGCCCTACGTCACCGAGGTGCGTGGCAAGGGTCTCATGGTGGGCGCCACCCTCGACGCTGCCCATGACTCCCACGACGTGGTGGATGCTCTCATGGAGCGCCACATCGTCGCCAACGCCTGCAACAACAACGTCCTGCGCCTTCTGCCCCCGCTCACCATCACCACCTCCGACGTCGACGCCCTCATCTCCGCCCTCAAGTCCCTGGCCTAAACCCCCAACAGGCTGGAAGTCGCGCAAAGCCCCAGGCGTTGGGCCCGCGTGCAGTGTCTGCCTGTCGTGCACACCCCCAGCCAGCTTGCGCCTCCGACCCTTCGTCTACGTTGGGAAAGATAAGTGTTTCCAGCAGGCTGGAAGACGAGCAAGGCCCCAGGTGTTGGGTCCGCGCGCAGTTCTGCAGCAATGAAAAAAGCCCCTCCCGGGGCTTTTTTCATTGCGAAGCTGTTTGAGCACGGACTCAACACCTGGGGCCCGTGGGATTCATCGCATCAACCTGCGCGTTGGCGGAGCGAGCCGATAAGCCGGGTTCTGTCGTTGGACGACCATTTATCTTCTGCCTACGTTGCCGCAGGCCTCACTCTCGAGCAACCCGAACGCGGGCCGGGCCGACCCATGGCGTTCCTATTTGCCCTTTCTCCGGATGGGGTTTGCCAAGCCGCGCCGTTACCGACGCGCTGGTGCGCTCTTACCGCACCGTTTCAGCTTTTCTCGCTCGGGGCAAGCCCCCAGCGGGAGTCTTCTTTTCTGTGGCACTGTCCGTCGGGTCGCCCCGCCCGGCCGTTAGCCGGCATCCTGCCCTGTGGAGCCCGGACTTTCCTCACCGAGATGCCATGGCATCTCCAGCGCGGCCGTCTGGCCCACTCCGCCAAGAGGGCAGTATATACCAACGGGAGGGACAAAGCCCCTCCCGTTGGTATCCTCAGCTGTGACTCCACATGCGCTGCCGCGGGGCGTCGCATGCTAATACATATGCACGCCTGGGATGTCGTACTTCTCGGGGTCTTTCGCGACCTTCGCCATGTACTCCTCGTACTCTTCCAGACACTTGCCCCATCGGGCATAGGCTTGGTCGCCGCGGTGGTCGGGCAGGCCCAACGTCTCGGAGAGGTATGAGGCCATCCAGTCGCTCACCTTGTTCATGCCATGGTAGTTCAGGTGGATGCCGGCATCGCGGGCGTCGCTCGTCCAGTCGATGCCCACTTCGCTGGCAACGGGGTCTGTGTTCATGTCGATGAACCCGATGCCCAGGTCCTGCGCAATCTGGGCGCAGCCGTTGTGACGCGCGTAGTTCCAGTCGCGCGTGTGGGGCGTCGCGACGAGCACGAATTGAGCCCCGTTCTCCTCGCAAAGGTCGGCAAGGGCGCGCAGGAACATCAGGTTGAGCTTGCCGGGAAGCTCAACCTCGTCGCTGGGAAGCATGTACGACGAGGTGTCGGCAGGCTCGCACAGCGCCTTGGGGTTGCAGCCTTTCAGGTTGCTCACCTTGTCGTACCTCACCTGCCCGGTGAAGTCCTCAAGTGTGAGCTCTTTCCAGCGATGGTGATATTTGGCAACGGTGAACTGGTCTTTTACAAACTGCTTGAAGACCTTTCCCACGGAGAAGGGGTTGTAGAGCATCTCGGTCTCCAGGAATACTACCTGGGGCTTTTGGGTCTTAAAGACGTCGCGCAGCATAGTGTAGGCATAGCTCACCTGTTCGCCGTTGACCGAGCACACATAGCTCGTGACGCCCGTGTCGCCCCAGATGCGCATGGGCGAGATGCCTGTTGAGGCGAGGCTGTCGCCAAGGAACACCGCGTCGATGGAGTTGTCAGGCTCGGCGAGGAAGCCGTAGGCGCGCGATTCGATGAGACCATCGTCCTTGGAGTTGCCCTTGGGCTGCAGGATGTGCCCCAGGCCGACGAACATGCCCCACAGGATGGCGCAAAACAGGATCGACAGGCCCAGGTACTTGAAGAAGCGGGCGGGCTTGGAGGGCTTGGGTGCGGTGGATTCGGTCATGGTACCTCGTTAGAACTGAGCGTAAATCGGGTCGAGCGGCGCGGTTCCCACACCGTACGAGCCGAAGATGACGATGGCGATGATGAGTGCGTACAGCACGACCCAGCGCACGGCGAGGTTCTTGTGCGCGAGGCGCTCCGTGATGCAGCAGCCGCGCTCTTCAATGACGGCCACGATCGTCATGATGACGACCATTACCGCCACGGCGGCATAGTCCTGCAGGCACAGGCCCACGACCTCGGTGGTGACCGAGGGGAAGGTGAGGCCGATGGCCATGAAGGCACCGTTCGTGAACGATTCAAGCGTGAAGTTGCCCACGAGCTGGCCGAACATGTAGAGGCCCGCATCCATGCCCTCGGCGCGGAAGAAGAGCTCGCCCACGAAGACGACGACGAGGGTGCGCAGCCACTGGAAGGTGCGCCAGGCCGTGCCATCGCGGTTGATGTGGAGTTTGGCGCATGCCGACTGGGCGAGGGGCTCTACCAGGCCGCCCAAAAGGATGATCACGAAGTAGTACAGGCCGAAGAAGATGTACTGCGAGCCCGCGCCGTGCCACAGACCGTTGGCGAACCATACGCAGAAGAGCGTGACCGAGCCTGCCAGAAGCGGGCCGTAGCGGTTGCCGATGCGATGGCGGGCCGCCTTGGTGAGCGACTTCATGGGGGCGCTGAGCGACAGGGGATAGAAGATGTAGTCGCGCAGCCACGAGCCGAGCGTGATGTGCCAGCGCAGCCAGAACTCCGAGGCGGTGCGGGAGAAGAAGGGATGGCGGAAGTTCTCGGGCAGGGCGATGCCGAAGATGCGGGCGGTGCCCAGGGCGACGTCCATGCAGCCTGAGAAGTCGCAGTACAGCTGCAGGGTATAGAGCACGGCCGCCGCCGCAACCACGCCGCCGTCATAGGACGTGTAGTCAGCGAAGATGGGCTTGACCACCAGGTTGAGGCGGTCGGCGACGATCATCTTCTTGGCGAAGCCCCAAAGGATGCGCACGCTGCCCCGGTAGAGGTTGTCCTTGTTTATGGGGGTGCCGGCCCAGAGCTGCTCGGCCGTCTGGCCATAACGGCAGATGGGGCCTTCCATGATCTGGGGGAAGAAGCTCAGAAAAAGCGCGATCCTGCCCAGGTTGGTGTCGGGCGCGATGGTGCCGCGATAGATGTCGAAGAGGTACGACGCCGCCATGAGCGTGTAGAACGAGATGCCGATGGGCACGCCGATGTAAGGCACCGCCACGGGCACGTTCAGGCCTAAGAGCGCAAGAAGCGACCCTGCCACCTCGCCGAAGAAGACCAGGTACTTGAGGCAGGCGAGCAGCAGGAGGTTGAAGCCGACCCCCAGGCCGCACACGAGGCGCGCCTTCTTCTGATAGAGCTTCTTGAGCTCCTTCTTGCGCGTCTTGTCTTGGGCGATGAAGGCGTCGCGCTCGGAGAAGAGCGCGCCCATCTTGCGTCCGGCCAGGTACACGCTCACCGTCGAGATTAGGATGAAGACGATGAGTTTGCTGGAGATGGCCCAGAAGAAGGCATAGCTCGCCACCAACAAGACCGCCCACCGCAGTCGCTGCGCTACCACCTGGTAGGCGACGAGAACGATGGGCAGGAAGGCGACGATATACAGAATCGAGAAGTACGAGTGAAGGGAGAAGTCCAAGGTGCGGCCCAGCCCAGCGGTTATGCGTCTTCTTCGACCAGGCGCGTGACGAGGGCGTCAATGGCCTGGACGGAGTTGAAGTTGGCAGGCACGATCTCCACGGCGGGAATGGTCACGTCGAAGGCGTCTTCGAGCTCGGGCACGAGTGCCAGAATCGTCAGAGAGTCCAGGACGCGGCTGTCTACGAGGTTGTCGGCGGTTTCGTAGTCTACGCCGGGTTTGAGGGATTCTAGGATTTCAATGATCTCGTCCATGGTGCACCTTTCTTTGAGTCGTGGGCCCATGTGGGTTGGGACGGGCATACTTTACCAGCTAGAAACATATACGGCCAGGCGATGGCTCTTCAGGTATGCGGTTTTACCGACAAAACACGCCGCTCGCCGCGTGTCCGTGCGCCTAGGCAACCGGGGAGTTGAGGGGGTAGGTGGGCAGGGCGTCGCGCACGAGCCTGGTCTGGCCGTCCGCCCCCACCAGGCATACGCGCGGCAGCTCACGGCTCAGGAAGAGCGATATGCCCTCGGTCATGCAGTAGGCGCCGGTGTTCTCGAAGGCCAGGACGTCGCCGATCTCCAGACCCGGGAAGGGGAGCTGCTTGGCCAGGATGTCGTTGACCGAACAGAGCGACCCGCACACGTTCCAAGGCTCCGCGGGGTGTACCGTGCGCCCCTCGTAGTCGAGCAGGGCGCACTTGGGGTCGCGCATGGCGAGCGATTGGCCAAAGTAGACGAGATGGTTCATGCCGCCGTCCACGATGGCGTAGCGCTGCCCGTCGTTCACCTTGGCGTCGGCCACGCCGGTGAGGAACGTGCCGCACGAGGCCGCGATGCTGCGCCCCAACTCGAGGATGATGGGACCGTCGAAGGCGAAGTCCTCGAGCTGGGAGGCGAACTCTGCCAGGAACGCGTCCTCGTCGAAGGCGTCTTCCTCGAAGTACTGTACGGGAAAGCCTGGGCCGAATTCGAGCTCGCGGCATGTGAACCCGCACTCCTGCTCAAGCCTATCCATCACTTTGCGCACCTGGCGAAGCTCGCGCGCGAGCCTTTTGGTCGAGGTCTTCTGCGTGCCCGAGAAGTACTGCACGCCCCAGATGTCCAGGTTCGGGTTGCTTCCGTGGGTCGCCACGATGTCCACGAGCTCTGCCTGGTCCAGGCCGAACTGGTTCGAGCTCGTGAGACGCAGCAGGACCGGGATGCGCACGTCGTGCCGACGGGCGCATTCAAGCAGCATGTCGAACTGTAGGCGCGACTCCACCGTGTAGCGCCCAATGGGCATGCCCGACCCAATGAGCTCGTCCATGAAGCGGGCGTCTTTGTTTACGCCCGACACCACGAGCGCGTCTGGTTGGGCTCCGGCCTCCAGGCAGATACGTGCCTCGCCGGTCGAGCAAGCCTCGAGGCGCTCGACCGAGCCTGCGAGCAGGGGAATGATGAACGTGTTGGCCTTCACGGCGTAGCAGAGCTCCACGTTTGTGGGCAAAGCCGAGCGCAGGCGCTCAAGACGTCTTTCCAGAACGCGGCCGTCGAACACATAGAGGGGCGTGCCGAAGGTGCGGGCATATCCCAAGAGCTCATCGTTACGCATGGGCTTCCTTCTTTCTCTGGGCGCGGGCCTGACGGCGCAGCTCCTTGAGACGCTGCTGCTCGGCGAGGTAGGCGTCGAGCATGGCGCGGCGGTCGACCTTGCCGTTCTTGGTGAGGGGCATCTCGTCCACATGCTCGAGGCTTGCCGGGTGCATGAAGACGGGGAGCTCCTCATGAATGCGGGCCAGAAGCACGCTCGAGTCGGCGTCTCCCTCATAGAAGGCGTGAATGCGGCTCTTCTCGGGGTCGAACGAGCACCGGCAGCGTGTCACGCCCTCGCAGCGCTCGAACGCCGCCTCGATCTCCTCGAGTTCGATGCGGTGGCCCATGTGCTTGATCTGGTTGTCTTTGCGCCCGCAGAAGAAGAGGTCGCCGTTCTCGTCGTATGCGCCCATGTCGCCCGTACGGTACATGACCTGGGGAAACGCCTGCTGCAGGGGGTTGCGCACGAAGGCGCGCTCGGTCTGCTCGCGGGCAGCGTAATAGCCCAGGGCCACCGAGGCGCCGCACACGCAAATCTCGCCTTGGATGCCGGGCTGTGTGACGAGGTGGTCGTCGCCGTCGAGCAGCATCACCTGTCGGTTGGCGAAGGGCCGGCCCAGCGGCAGGCTCTTGTCGTAGGCGCGCCCGCGCTCCACCTCGTGGTAGGTGCAGTTGCAGGTGATCTCGGTGGGGCCGTAGAGGTTCACGAACTGGGCTTGGGGCAGGTGCTCCATCCAGATGGCCAAGTGCTTGAGAGGCATCACCTCGCCGCTGAAAAGGACGCGACGCACATGGGGCAGGCCCTGTTCGTCAAGAGCGTGCAGGCTGCTCACCAGGCACAACGCAGCCACCGCCCAGGTCATGACGGTCGCGTGGCAGGCGTCCACGTATTCGACGAGCGCTGCGGGTTGGGAGAAGAGCCTGCGGGGCACAATGGCCAGCTCGCCGCCGGTAGCAAGCGCGCTGTAGATGTCCTTGACCGAGACATCGAAGTCAAACGGTGCCTGGTTTGCAAAAATGTCGTCGCAGGTAAACCCAAACGTCGCGGTAAAGGTGTCGATGAAGTCGATGATGGCTCGATGGCTTACCGCCACGCCCTTGGGCGCCCCGGTGGAACCCGAGGTGAACAGGACATAGGCAGGGTCGCAGTCGAGCACGTGGGCGCGAATGCGCTCAAGCAGGGCGGTGTCGACCTGCGCGGTCAGGCCGTCTGCCTCGACGAGCCGTGCGTCCGGAAGCGCCGCGCGGGCGCGCTCGCGGGTCGTGTCGCCCACAACGACAAGGGGGTTGCCGAGTGTGGCATACATGCTGGCCAGGCGCATGTCAGGCGCGGCAGGGTCGACGGGCACGTAGAAGCCGCCTGCGTATAGGGTGCCCAGAAGCGTCGCGAGCGTGCGGGCGCTCTTCTCCATGAACACCATGACGGGTTGCGCGCCCGCACCGAGAGCGGCCAGGGCACAGCCGCGCGAACGCGCCTCGTCGAGGAGTTCGCGGTAGGTGAGCCGAGCGTGCTCGTCGCTTACCGCGCACACGTCCGCGCGCGTGAGGGCGGCTCGCTCAAGGTATTCCAGGACATTGTGTTGAGACATGGCAGGTCGTTTCTGTGTGGCCCGATTGGCGGCGGTTCGGTCGGCAACTATTGTAATATGTAACGGTCGGGCCACGATGTGCCCCTGATGCTTTCGCGATGTGCTTCCAGTGCTTTCCATTGTGCGCGGCTGCAGAACTCTATTTCGTTTTTATGAATAAATCCTCCAATCTCAATATTGAATTTGCATGAATGGGCCGAATTCAAACATCGTCCTGTGTTATATGCGTATTATTCTCACGTTCGACAACGAACAGCATTCGCCGTGCGACGCCCTGAGTATGGTTTGCGGGCGCCGTTTACTCAGTTAGGGGGAACCATGGACCAAACGCTTGCCGGCAGGGACCTGCTTCGCCTGCTTGACCTCACTCCCGCCGAGGTCGCCCTTATCCTCAAGACCGCCGAGTGCCAGAAGGCTGATTGGGCCGCTGGCATCCACGAGGCGCCGCTTGCCGGCCAGGCCGTCGCCATCATCATGGAGAAGCCGTCGCTGCGCACGCGCAACTCGTTCGAGATCGGCACCTATCGTCTGGGCGCCCACCCCGGCGTTATGGCCGACGACCACTCTGCCTTCTCGCGCGGCGAGACGGTTGAGGACACCGTGAAGGTGCTGCAGAACTTCTACGACTGCATCGTGCTGCGCACGTTTGCCCAGTCCAAGATCGAAGAGGTCGCTGCCTGCGCCGATGTGCCGGTCATCAACGCGCTGACCGACGCCTACCATCCCTGCCAGATCCTGGCCGACTTCCTCACCATCGTGGAGCACGACAAGCAGCTCGAGGGCCTCAAGCTCACCTATGTGGGCGACGGCAACAACATGGCAAACACCTACCTCGAGGGCGGCGCGCTGTGCGGCATGCACGTGCGCATCGCCTCTCCTGAGGGCTACGAGGTCGACCCCGAGGTCTTTGCGCAGTGCCAGGCTGCCGCGGACAAGTACGGCACGGGCGCCACGCTCGAGCTCATGCGTGATCCCGTTGCAGCTGTCGAAGGCGCCGACGTGGTGCTCACCGACACCTGGACCTCCATGGGTGACGAGGCCGAGCATGACATGCGCGTCGCGGCCTTCCAGGGCTACCAGGTCAACGCCGAGCTCATGGCCCATGCCGCCGAGGGCGCCCTCTTCATGCACTGCCTGCCCGCGCACCGCGGCGAGGAAGTCACCGATGAGGTGATGCGCGCCCCCTACTCGGTCATCTACGATGAGGCGGGCAACCGCCTGCATGCCCAGAAGGCCGTCATGTCGCTGCTCATGGGCGTCCCCGCACCTGCTGCAGCCCTGGAGGCGGCCGAGGCCGTCGCCGGGAGGTGGCATGCATGAGGGGTCGTGAGGAAAGGCAGGCCGCCATCCGCGAGATAGTGCGCACCGAGTCCACCCAGACCCAGCGTGACATCGTCGAGCGGTTGAGCGCGTGCGGTTTCAACTGCACGCAGGCCACCGTCTCCCGTGACATCGCCGAGATGGGCTTGTGCAAGCTGCCCGAGGGCGTCTACGTTCTCGCCGAGGACCTGCGCCTTCAGCGCATGGTGTGCGACCTGGTCACCTCGGTGGAGCACGCCGGCAACCTCGTGGTTGTCAAGGCGTCCACGGGAACGGCCCAGGGCGTTGCTGCTGCGCTTGACGCGGCCGATTTGCAGGATGTCCTGGGGTCGGTTGCCGGCGATGACACCATCCTCGTCGTCGCGCGCTCCGAGGAGGCCGCAGTGTCCTTCGAGAAGATGGTCAACCGCCTGCGAGGCGTGCGCCCCTAGCGTTGGTTTCCTGCTCGAAACAAAAGTTGTCTATCGTCGCCCCGACATAGCCGGAGCATGTGGAAGGGAGCTCTACCATGGCACGTGAGAAGTGCGTACTTGCATACTCGGGAGGTCTCGATACCTCTGTTTGCATCCAGTGGCTCATCAACGAGCGCGACCTCGACGTCATCACCCTGCTTGTCGATGTGGGACAGGACTGCGCCGACCTCGAGTTCGCCCGCCAGAAGGCCCTGAACTGCGGCGCCATCGAGTCCATCGTCATGGACGTGCGCGACGAGTTCTGCGAGGACATGTGCTGCAAGGCAATCGCCGCCAACGGCCTGTACGAGAACAAGTACCCGCTGCTGTCGGCCCTGTCTCGCCCGCTGATCTCCGCCAAGCTCGTTGAGGTCGCCCACAAGTACGGTGCGACCTACATCGCCCACGGCTGCACCGGCAAGGGCAACGACCAGGTGCGTTTCGAGGTCAGCGTTCAGGCGCTCGACCCCGACCTCAAGGTCATTGCTCCCGTGCGCGTGTGGGACCTCCACACCCGTCCGCAGGAGATCGCCTTCGCCGAGGCCCATGGCATCCCGGTGGCCGCCAAGAACGGCAAGCCCTACTCCATCGACGACAACCTCTGGGGCCGCGCCATCGAGTGCGGCGTGCTCGAGGATCCCTGGAACGAGCCTCCCGCGGACATCTGGGAGACCACGGCCGACCTCGCCGACTGCCCCGACACCCCTGAGGACGTCATCGTGGGCTTCGAGGGCGGCAAGCCCTGCTCGCTGGACGGCGAGAAGATGAGCGTCCAGGATGTCATCGTCAAGCTCGACGCCATCGCCGGCCGCAACGGCTACGGTCGCCTTGACCAGATTGAGAACCGTCTTGTGGGCATCAAGAGCCGCGAGTGCTACGAGGTTCCCGGCGGCCTGGCTCTCATCACGGCCCACAAGGCCCTTGAGGACCTGTGCCTCGAGCGCGAGCTGCTCCACTACAAGTTGGGCCTGGAGCACAAGTGGGCCGAGCTCGTGTACTACGGCCTGTGGTTCTCGCCCCTCAAGAAGGCTCTCGATGCCTTCTTTGCCTCCACGCAGACGCTGGTGACCGGCGAGGTCAAGCTGCGCTTCATCAAGGGCACCTGCACCGTGGTGGGCCGTCGCTCCGAGTACTCGCTGTACGACTACAATCTCGCAACCTACGACGAGGGCGACACCTTCAACCGTGACTCGGCCGCCGGCTTCATTGAGCAGTGGGGCCTGCCGAGCAAGGTTTGGGCCAAGCATCGCAAGGACACCGGCAACGAAGGCACCATCTAATGCTCGCCATGACGTTTTTGCTGGCAGACTTCATCGTTGTGCCCGCCAGCCTCATTGCGCTCACCTGGTTGCTCGCCGCCTACAAGCGCCGCTGCGACATGCATCCCGAGACGTTCGCCCCAACTGAGGAGGCTTAGAGGATTGGAAAACGCATCCCCCAACAAGGCTCTGTGGGGCGGCCGTTTCGAGGCCCAGCCCGCTGAGTTCCTCCAGCGCTATGGCGCGTCGCTTCCCTTCGACAAGCGCATGTGGGCCGAGGACATCCAGGGTTCCAAGGCGCATGCCAAGATGCTCGCCCATGTGGGTGTCATCTCGCAGGAAGACGCTGATGCCATCCGTGCCGGCCTCGACGAGGTGGGCGCCGACATCGCTGCCGGCAATTTTGACTTCGACATCAACGACGAGGACATCCATATGTCGGTGGAGAAGTCGCTCACGCAGCGCATCGGTGCGGCAGGCGGTCGCCTGCACACGGGTCGCTCCCGCAACGACCAGGTGGCCCTCGACGACCGCCTTATCGCGCGCCGTCTGTGCCGCGAGCTGCATGCCAAGGTGTGCGAGCTGCGCGAGGCGCTGCTTGAGCGTGCTGAGGGCGAGTTCGGCGTCGTGATGCCGGGCTACACCCACATGCAGAAGGCGCAGCCAGTGCTCTTCAGCCACCATATGCTGGCCTATTACTGGATGTTCACCCGCGACGCCAAGCGCCTGCGCGACGCCTACGACGCCGCCGATGTGTGCCCCCTGGGCAGCGCCGCGCTTGCCGGCACCACCTACCCGCTTGACCGCTCCATGGTGGCCGACGAGCTGGGCTTTGCCGACATCACGAAGAACTCCATGGACTCGGTGAGCGACCGCGACTTCTTCCTCGACCTGCTCTACGCCTGCTCGGTTGCGCAGATGCACCTGTCGCGCCTGTGCGAGGAACTCGTGTACTGGTCGAGCGACGAGTTCCGCTTCATTACGATGGACGACACCTACTCCACGGGTTCCTCCATCATGCCGCAGAAGAAGAACCCCGACTTCGCCGAGCTCACGCGCGGCAAGACGGGTCGCGTCTACGGCGACCTGGTGAGCCTGCTCACCACGATGAAGGGCATCCCGCTGGCCTACAACAAGGACATGCAGGAGGACAAGGAGCCCGTCTTCGACGCCGCCGACACGGTGGCCGACGCGCTGCACGTGTGCGCCGGCATGATCCGCACCATGCGCGTGAACCGCGACAACATGCGCGCCGGTGGCCTGGGTGGCTTCATGGCCGCCACCGACCTGGCCGACTACCTCGTGGGCAAGGGCATGCCCTTCCGCGAGGCGCACTCGGTCATCGGCCACATGGTGCTGTCCTGTGAGAAGGCCGGCAAGCGCCTGCAGGACCTCACGCTCGATGAGCTCAAGCAGTTCAGCGAGCTGTTCGACGAGGGCGCCTTTGAGGCGACCGACATCGACAAGGTCGTGGAGCGCCGCACCACCGCGGGCGGCACCGGCCATGAGCCCGTCCGCGTCCAGATTGCCCAGGCCAAGGAGGCGCTCGCCACCGATCAGGCTTGGGGAAAGTAGGGCAGGGCGCCGAGAACATCGCTGCTCGACCGTGCATATGTGTTGCTTGAAGGGCCGTCCACACATCGTGGGCGGCCCGTTTGCGTTTGAACACGGGGAGCGGGCGATGAGGCACCCCGGGAACACCCTATCCCGTGTCTCGGCAAGAAAAAGGGCCCAGCCAAACGGCCGGGCCCTTTGTGTCAAATCTTGCCGTGAGCCGAGAGACTCTGAGCGTGCGCCCACTCCTTACACGTCGTCGTAGGAGACATCTCCGTCGCCGGAGTCACCGCCCGAGCCATCGCCACTGGTACCATCGCCGCTGGTACCGTTGCCACTTGTGCCATCGCCGCTGGTGGTGCCGTCACCGGTGGGGTTGCCGTTCTCGTCGGTGGTTTCGTCTTCTTCGGTGGTCTCCTCTTCAGTGGGCTCGACCCAGGTGCCCTGCGAGAAGCTCCACGAGTAGTTGTCGCGGTAGACGGGGCTGTCGGCTGTGGGGAACTCCGCGCGAGGCTCGTCCTGGAGCGCTTCGGTCACGAAGTGAGAGAAGATGGGGCTTGGCAGGGTGTGCGTGGAGCCCAGGCTTCCCTGGTACCAGATCTCGGTCTCGGTGCGGTAGCCCACCCACACGGCCACGGAGATCTGCGGGGTATAGCCCACGAACCACAGGTCGCGCGTGTCGTCGGTGGTGCCCGTCTTGCCGGCCACGGGCTGGTTCACGTAGGGCTGGGCCTCGGTGCCGGTGCCGAAGGACACGACGCCTTCGAGGATGTCGGTCACGGCGCCGGCGACCTCGGGGGAGATGGCCTGGGTGCCCACAGGCTCGTACTTGTAGAGCGTGTTGCCGTTGCGGTCAAGAACCTCGGTGATGCAGGTGGTGTCGTAGTGCACGCCGCCGGTGGCCAGGGTGCCGTAGGCCGACGCCATCTCAAGCACGCTGCAGCCCGCGGTGCCCAGGGTGAGCGAGTTGTAGGCGTGGTCGGACAGGTCGGTCGTGATGCCCATGGCATAGGCAGTGTCGATGACGCTCTGAACGCCGATCTCATTGATGACCTGGGCATATACCGAGTTGCAGGAGAGATAGGTGGCCTGACGCAGGCTGATGTTGCCATAACTTTGGCTCTGGTAGTTTGTGACGGGCCAATCGCCTACGAGTACGCCGTTGTTGCCGTTTGCCAGCACCGTGGGGTTCATGCCGGCCTGGATGGCCGCAGTGAGCGTGAAAGTCTTGAACGACGAGCCGGGCTGGCGCCGCGCCATCGTGGCAAGGTTGAACTGGTCAACGTTGTAGTCGCGGCCGCCCACCATGGCGAGGATGTAGCCGGTGTTGGGGTCGAGGCACACCAGGGCGCTCTCGAGCTCATCGTCGGCGTACTGCAGCACGCTCCACACGGCGTTCTCGGCTGCCTGCTGATACTTGGGCGAGATGGTGGTCTTGACGGTGAGGCCGCCCTTGAAGATGACGTCGGTGGAGAACTGCGTGGAGAGCGTCGACTTCACGTAGTCCACGAAGTACGGGTAGGCGTAGGCGCCCGACTTCTCCGGGGGCGTGTAGTTGAGCACGAGGTCGCTTGCGACGGCGTCGTCGTATTCCTGCTGGGTGATGTGGCCCTTGTCAAGCAGGTGGGCAAGCACGACGTTGCGGCGCTCGATGGCGCTTTTGGGGTTTGCGAGCGGGTTGTAGTAGGAAGGCGACTGGGGCAGGCCCGCCAGCGTGGCCGCCTCGGCGATGGTGAGCTGGGAGCAGGGCTTGCCAAAATACGTCTGCGCCGCGGCCTCGATGCCGTAGCAGCCTGCTCCATAGTAGATGGAGTTGAGGTACATCATGAGGATGTCGTCTTTGGAATACATCTGCTCGAGCTGCGTGGCGATGTAGGCTTCGCGTACCTTGCGCGACAGCGTCTGCTCAAACTGCTCGTCGGAGAGCACCGTGTTGCGCACGAGCTGCTGGGTGATGGTGGAGGCGCCCTCCGAGCCGCCGGACAGCTGGGCCACGACGGCGCGCAGGATGCCCTTGATGTCGACGCCGTTGTGCTCGTAGAAGCGCTCGTCCTCGGTGTCCACCGTTGCCCACAGCACGTACTGGGAGCACTGCTCCTTTGTGATGGGGGTGCGGTTCTCCATATAGAACTGCGCGATGACGTTGCCGTCGGCGTCGAGCACCTTCGTGGGTTCGGCGAGCAGGTAGGCGTCGGAGTCCGAGTAGTCGGGCAGGTCCTTGAGCCACGACATCGCCAGCGAGTAGGTGGCCGATACCGATGCGGCGATGCCTGCGATGACAAGCATCAGGGCGACGATGGCTATGTATTTGCCGACGCGTGGCTTGGCAGCCTTGCGCGTGGTGCGGTTGCGTGCGGTCATGCGGGGTGTCCTTTCGACGTGCACATGTAACCTTGTATTATCACTCAAACCTTTGTGTCCCTAAAGCCTCAAGGGTCCCATGGGGGCGTTTCTTCATCGCCTGACTAGAAGCCTGAGTGAAAATTCACCCCTAATCGCCGCTTAATTTGCGCTGTGGCGGGCTTTTTTGCCCAAAGTGCTATACAAGGCCTATACTTCTATATTTATCGGTCAGCTGGGGACCGCCCCGACCCGCGTCAGAGTGGCGCGTCTGAAAGGATGAGTTTGTTGAACGTCTCAGTCGAAGAGCAGCTTCGCATCATCACCTCGGGCACCGATACGATCGTGCCGGTCGAGGGTCTCAAGAAGAAGCTCGAGCAGGGTCGCCCGCTCAACATCAAGCTCGGCGTTGACCCCACGAGCCCCGACCTGCACCTGGGCCATGCCGTGCCCCTGCAGAAGATGCGCCAGTTCCAGGACCTGGGCCACAACGTTACCCTCATTATCGGCAACGGCACCGCCTTCATCGGCGACCCTTCGGGCAAGAACTCCACGCGCCCGCAGCTCTCCCATGAGCAGATCGAGTCCAACGCCCAGACCTACGTCGAGCAGGCCATGAAGGTCCTCGACCCGGCCAAGACCAAGATCGTCCACAACGGCGACTGGATCTTGACCATGGACCTGGGCAAGCTGCTCGAGATTGCCAGCAAGTTCACCGTCGCCCGCATCCTTGAGCGCGACGACTTCACGAAGCGCTACACGAGCCACACCCCCATCGCCCTGCACGAGTTCCTCTACCCCGTGATGCAGGCCTACGACTCGGTCATGATCAACGCCGACGTGGAGATGGGCGGCCGCGACCAGCTCTTCAACCTGCTCGCCGGCCGTGAGCTCATGGAGAAGATGGGCATGGAGCCCCAGGTTGCCCTGTGCATGCCGCTGCTCGAGGGCACCGACGGCGTGCGCAAGATGAGCAAGTCCTACGGCAACTACGTGGGCCTCACCGACACGCCCGACGACATGTTCGGCAAGATCATGTCCATCCCCGACAACCTCATCGTGCGCTACTACCGTCTCGCCACGCGCGTCGACGTGCACGAGATCGACGCCATCGAGGCCGACCTGGCCGCCGGCACCGGCGACCCCAACGCCCTCAAGCGCAGGCTTGCCCGCATCATCATCGACAACTACCACACCCCCGGTGACGGCGAGAAGGCCGAGGAGGCCTTCAACCGCGTGCACAGGAACCATGAGGTGCCCGAAGATGTGGAGGAGTTCTCCTGCGACCTGTCCGGTGAGGTCTACCTGCCCGGCCTTCTCCAGGAAATCGGCTTTGCCGCCAGCGCCGGCGAGGGCCGCAGGCTCATCGACGGCGGCGGCGTGAAGGTCGACGGCGAGGCACTGCCCGCCAAGAGCTACAACGTGCCCGGCTCCGACCTCGCGGGCCGCGTGCTGCAGGCCGGCAAGCGCCGTTTCGCGCGCATCCAGGCCCGCTAGGGGCGATTTCGGCAAAGCTTGCCTTGCAAAGTAAGTGAGGCTTTCTTTTGGGCGGTCCGCCGTGTGCGGGCCGCCCATTTTTTGTGCCGCAGGTGGCGAGAGAAAAGTTCATTGAATGTCACATATTTGTCACGAACGCAAAGAACCAGGTTGGGCATAGTGCCGTGACAAGCGCGTTATATATAAAAGTCTCATATGATTTTGGGTTATAGCCTGACGTGGGCAAATGTTACCGTCTTTTTAAAAAACCAGGAAAAGGCATGTTTTTGTGTCCTTGTTCGCAATGGAGGCGGAGTCGGAGTTGGGCTATGCAGGGCAGGATCGAACCTTCAGGGCGGCCCAGCGCTCGCTTGTGCCTCGGCCGCAGCTCTTGGATGAGATAGACGAGGGATTGAGCAGAGAGGGCATCGTCGTGCTGAGGGCCCCGTGGGGGTATAGCAAGACGACGCTGTTGCGCGAGTACGCGTCTCGTGCCCTGCAGACGCATGCCTGTACGGTGGTGAACGTTGACTTTGCATCGCCTGAGGTGATGGCCTACATGGCGGGCAGCGACGGCGAACTGGAGAGGGCTCTTGTGCGAGGCGGGCATTGCGATGCCGACGAGGAACAGGATACGGTCGATCGCACCCATGCGCCCTCGCGGGCCGAGGATGCCGCATGCGTCAAGAGTCGCCACGGCCGCAAACCGGCATCCATACGGGTTCCTGCGCGCTATGTGCATCGCGCCTCGCGCACCGTCTGGCTGCATCTTCGCGGGTTTGCGGTTCCATGGGCGCGTGCTGTCAACGCGGGCCAGAAAGACGCATGCGAGCGCGAGGAAACAAGGCCGCTGCTGCTGATCGACAACCTTCCGCGCCTCGAGCACGACCAAGTGACGGATTTTGCCCGCGCGTTGCATTTTTGGGCAAGTCGGGGAGCGCACGTCGTGATTGCCTGCGTGCCCAGCAGCGGACTCGACCCACGGGTCCTTCCCCATGCGCACTTTCTCGGCCCTGACATGCTCGGTGTGTCTGAGCAGGAAATGGGCATGTGGGCGCGCTGGCTGTCCATTGCCCGCGACGTGGATGTCAAGGAGCTGACGAACGGTGTCCCCGCGCTGGTGGGGGCATGCGCGCGCATCCGTACGAGCGACGCGCGTTGCGATGCGGGCTTCCTGCACACGTGCGAGCATGTCATGAGCCATGTCCTTGTCGAACCCCTTGCGCACGGGGCAGACCTTGCGCGTCGGGCGATGATGGTGCTGGGCCACGGAAGGCTGTCGGATGTGGCGGCGGTCGGCGCTCTCTGTGAATCCCGCGAGCTTGAGGAGCTTGCGTTCAACTTCCCCTTGCTCGGCATTGATTCCATGCGGGGACTGTTCTGTTGCCCGCCCCTTGTTCTCGGAATGGGGTATTCGTGCGTGCGCATGTGCGTTGAGGACGACGAGAAGCTTGGAGGCAGATGCGTCGAGCTGTTGCTTCGTCGTGGCGAAGTGCAGCGTGCGGGGCTGATACTCGGCTTTTTGCCGCCGCGGGAGCGGGCACGCCTGTTAGAGGCGCATCCGGCGGAGTTTGCCGACGTGCTTGTGCCCGAGATGATAAGCGAGAGTGTTGAGGCAAGCAGGATGCGCGGGTTTCCCGTGGGTGCAGGGCATGAGCAGCTGCAGGCATTTGCGGACATATGCCGTGACAAGAGGCCTGGGGAGGAGCCTTGCGGATTTGCCGGCGACATTGCGGCCGTGCTGGGCTTTTGGCAGGGTTTTGCGGGGTTTGCGCCCAGGCGCGACGACGACAGCGCGGCGGGCCTTGTCAACGAATTGGGGCAGGCCGGCCTTGCTGCCGACATCGAACGCTACACATGCGCACTCGCGCGGCTTGAGGGTCTCTTGGCTGCTCGAAAGCAGGACGGCTTGGGCGAGGCCGCCCTACGCTGCCATGCGGCCCTGTGCGGCATCCTTTGCGGGCAGGCGGGTCGGGCGCGCGCGTGGCTGGCCCCTTTCGCCGAACGCAAACGCGGGTTTCGATTCAATCCCAGCGTTCCGAGCGGTGTCGCCGATGCCCTGTTGGCGGCATGCGTGGCTCTGGCGGGCCATGCTGAGGAACTGGCAAGTTCGAAAACCCCGACGGTTCCGACGCTTGACTCTGTACGCGCTTCAAAACGCTACCTTGAGGATCGGCAGGTGGGCTTCGGCGTCTCGCTGTGCGCGTGCATAGAGGCGCTGTTGCTTGTGACGGGCGGGGACGAGGCGCGTGCAGAGGTGTTGATAGACGTCCAGATGCGTCGGTGGTCGCAGGCGGGGTGCTGCCTCGGACAGGCGATTGCGCGACTTGGCAAAGCCCACTGCGCCCTCGTGCAGAATCACCCGTTTCAAGCTCGCGAACATGCTGCTCTTGCTTTGGGCATCGCCCAGAAACTGCGCTATCCCCGTCTGGAGCGCCTCTCGCGTCTGTATCTCGTCGTGGCGTTGATTCGGCGTGGGGACAAGTATGAGATAGGCGAACATGAGCTTGTGGTGCGCTCCCAGGCTGACGCGAGGCGCGGTCACGAGGGGGCGAGTCTTCTGCTCGCCCGTGCGTTGATCGACGCGTCGCAAAAGGATTTCACGGCCGCCCGCGAGGGGCTTGAGGCGCTTGCCGCCCTGGGGAATCCCACGCAACTGCGCTTGGCCGCACTTGTTGGGCGCGCACTGGGCTCTGACCGGGAGGCCTTCGTGGCGTGCATGCCGCGCGAGCTCCTGCGCGAATATGGGGCCGTGCGCGATGCCCGCCGTAGGCCCACGCGCTTGAGCGTTGACGACGATGCTTGCCTGTTTGCTGAATCTGCAGGCTTGATCAACCCTGACAGGGGCCTGTTTTTACAGGTGTTCGGCATGATGGGAGGCACGTTGAACGGCAGGCGTCTGCAACAGTGTGACTGGGGCCGCACGAAGGGGATGTTCATTGCATGCCTTCTGGCCCTAGGACCCGACGGCAGAATTCTGCGAGATGAGCTGGCGGATGTCCTGTATTCCTCCGAGACGCACCAACAGCGCATGAGCGCCTTTAACACCACACTCAGCTGCCTGCGCACGGCCCTGGGCCAGACGGGAGGAGGCCCCGAATACATCATAGGCAGCATGGGCACCCTGGGGCTCAATTACTCGATTGTCGATACCGACGTTCGCCGGTTCGAGCAGGCAACGACGAGCCTTTTGGCGCAGCATGACGAGATGACGCTGCGCGAGCTCATCGACGAGTGTAACTCTCTCGTGTGCTTGTTCGGTTTGGGCCCCGACGAGCGACTCGCCGAGTTGGGGGAACCTGTTGCCCGGCGTGTCGAGCAGCTGTGTGACCGATTTGCCGACTGCATGCTCGTGGCGGTGGATGCGTGCTACGTCCGCGGGGAGTTCGACATGGCGCTTGGCTTTGCCCGACACGCCGACCTTGCGGCACCCGGTCGCGGCGACGTCGAGGCGGCGTACAACCAAACGCTGCAAGCCCGGGCTCGCAAGGGTGCGCCCGAATCGTCGTCGCCTTGTTGCACCCGCGCCTCTGTTGCGTCCGGGTCGTCGGCGCCCGCGAGGAAAGCGTCCGTGCAGCCTGTCATCGCGTGCGCCTTGCAGGGGCCAACCGGTTCGGGCTGGCAGTCATAACGCATCGTTTGGACTCATGCGTGTTTGTTGCGAGGTTTATGCGTCTTTACCTGTGCTCTTCCTGGAACATGCCCGTGTGAAAGGGGATAAAGCGAGCTATGTGCTACATTGCATCTTTGCGAGGCTGCACATTGTTGGTAGTTTTGTCAGCTGTTGACCGACCAGACCGCAGGGCCGGCCCCTGGAAAGGGCCCGGCTCCAGACACGAATAAGGGATGTTATGGCTGGTTTTCTTTCTAAGCTTCTCAACATGGGCGCCGACAAGGAGCTCAAGCGCTTTGAGAAGATTTGCGCTCACATCAACGAGATCGAGCCTAACTACGTCAAGATGAGCGACGCCGAGCTCGCCGCGTGCACGCCCGCCTTCCGCGAGCGACTCGAGCACGGCGAGACGCTCGACGACCTGCTGCCCGATGCGTTCGCCGCCATGCGCGAGGCCTCCAAGCGCGTCCTGGGCATGCGCCACTTCGACGTGCAGATCATCGGCGGTATCGCCCTGCACAACGGCATGATCGCCGAGATGAAGACCGGCGAAGGCAAGACGCTTGTCGCCAACCTCGCCGGCTACCTCAACGCACTTGCCGGCAAGGGCGTGCACGTTGTCACGGTCAACGACTACCTGGCCCGCCGCGACGGCGAGCAGATGGGCCGCGTCTACAGCTTCCTCGGCATGAACGTGGGCCTGTTGCAGAACAGCATGCGTCCGGCCGCGAAGCGCGAGGCCTACAAGGCCGACGTCACCTACGGCACGAACACCGAGTTCGGCTTCGACTACCTGCGCGACAATATGGTCTCCCGTGCCGAGGACCGCGTGCAGCGCCCGCACTTCTTCGCCATCGTCGACGAGGTCGACTCCATCCTCATCGACGAGGCGCGTACCCCGCTTATCATCTCCGGTGCCGGCACCCGTTCCACCGAGACCTACGCCAAGTTCGCCCGCGCCGTCAAGCACCTGCGTCCCGAGGTCGATTTCGAGCTGGATGAGGCCAAGCACACCATTGCGGCCACCGAGCAGGGCCTGCGCAAGGTCGAGCAGCTCGTGGGCATCGACAACATCTACAGCGACATGTCGGGCCAGCTTGTGAACCACCTGCAGCAGGCGCTCAAGGCCCAGTTTATGTTCCACCGCGACAAGGACTACGTGGTGGACGGTGACGAGGTCAAGATCGTCGACGAGTTCACGGGTCGTATCATGGAAGGCCGCCGTTGGTCCGAGGGCCTGCACCAGGCCGTCGAGGCCAAAGAGGGCGTGCTTGTGCGTGAGGAGAACCAGACTCTGGCCACCATCACGCTGCAGAACTACTTCCGTCTCTACGAGAAGCTCTCGGGCATGACCGGTACCGCCCTTACCGAGGACGCCGAGTTCCGCCAGATTTACAAGCTGCCGGTGCAGCCCATCCCGCCGAACAGGCCCGTCATCCGCGACGACAGGGACGACCTGGTCTACCGCACCATCGACATTAAGTTCAACGCCGTGGTCGAGGACGTCATCGCCCGCCATGCCCAGGGCCAGCCGGTGCTCGTCGGCACTGTCTCGATCGAGAGCTCCGAGAAGCTCTCCGGTCTTCTGACCCGCCGCGGCATCAAGCATGAGGTCCTCAACGCCAAGCATCACGAGCGCGAGGCTGCCATCGTCGCCCAGGCCGGCCGTTTGGGTGCCGTCACCATCGCCACGAACATGGCCGGTCGTGGTACCGACATCCTTTTGGGCGGCAACCCCGACTTCCTGTCGCTCGACATCCTGCGCGACCACGGCATCGACCCCACTTCCGAGGACACCACCGACGAGCAGCGCGCCGAGGCCCTGGCCCAGGCCAAGAAGATTTGCTCCGAGGAGAAGGAGAAGGTTCGTGCTGCCGGCGGCCTGTGCGTCATCGGCACCGAGCGCCATGAGTCGCGTCGTATCGACAACCAGCTGCGCGGCCGCTCCGGCCGTCAGGGCGACCCGGGCTGCACGCAGTTCTACCTCTCCCTCGAGGACGACCTCATGCGCAAGTTCGGCGGCGACAAGATGGCCAGCATCGGCGATCTCATGCAGCGCATGAACATGCCCGATGATATGCCCATCCAGGCCAAGCTCGTCTCTAAGTCGGTTGAGAGCGCGCAGCGCAAGGTCGAGGACATGAACTTCGCCGCCCGTAAGCACGTTCTCGAGTACGACGACGTCATGAACAAGCAGCGCCAGGTCATCTATGCCGAGCGCAACCTCATCCTCGATGGCAAGGACATCTCCGAGCATGTGGAGGAAGTGCTTGAGGACACGGTCTCCCGCCGCGCCGTCAGCTTCATCCCCGACAACGTCGATCCCGCCGAGTGGGACGTCGACGGCCTTGTTTCCTGGCTCGAGCAGCTCACGGGCAAGGAGGAGGTCGACGCCGCAGCACTCATCGCCTCTGGCGAGGCCGACGAGTCGCGCGACGCGGTCGTGGCATGGGTCAAGGATGCCTACGAGAAGAAGGCCCAGGCGCTGGGTCCCGAGCTTACGCGCGTGCTCGAGCGTCAGGTCATGCTGCGCGTCATCGACACGCGTTGGATGAACTACCTGCAGGAGATGGATTACCTCAAGGCAGGCATCGGTCTTCGCGGCTATGGCCAGCGCGACCCGCTCGTCGAGTACAAGGAAGAGGCCTATGCGGCCTTTGGCCTGCTCGTCGACACCATGTACGAGGACTTCCTGCGCACGGTGCTGCGCATCGAGCTTGCCCAGGCCCCCGGCACCGCCCCGGCCGCACCCCAGGCACCCAGTATGCTTGCCGGTGCCCGCTTCTCTGGCCCGGCCGAGGTCGACGGTGACAACCGTCCCCACGTGCGCCACGTCCCGGCTACCCGCCGCGGCGCACAGGTTCCCGCCGCGCCCCAGGCTGCCGAGGACAAGGCCAAGACCTATGTCGCCAAGGACGAGGACCCCTACGCCGGCGTGGGTCGCAATGACAAGTGCCCCTGCGGCAGCGGCAAGAAGTTCAAGGACTGCCACGGAAAGAACGCGTAACGATGGTTGAGTCTCACGCACCCCAACTCGAGGTTCTGGCAGGTCGATTGGACGAGGTAAAGCGCTACCTCGCCATCGACCTGAAGCGTCGCACGCGCGACGAACTCCAGGAGTCAAGCGCCGCACCCGATTTCTGGGACGACCCCCAGGCTGCCCAGCAGACGATGGGCGAGATTTCCCGCCTTGGCGAAGACATCAAGGACTACGATGCCGCGGTCGAGCTGCTCGAGGAGGCACAGAGCGCCGACGAGCTCGCCTGCGAGGCCGACGATGAGGAGACCAGCGAGTATGCCGCCGAGTGCGTGGCCCGCTTGGAGGAGATGCTCGACGCCCTCGAGCTTTCCAGCTGGTTTACGGGCAAGTTCGATCACGGCGACGCAATCGTCACTATCAAGCCCGGTCAGGGTGGCCTTGAGGCCCAGGACTGGTGCGAGATGCTCTTCAAGATGTACCTGCGCTATTGCGATCGTAGGAACTGGAAGGTCGAGGTCAACGATGCGCCGGCCGGCGAGGCCATCGGCCTTGACCGTGCGACGTTCACCGTGCACGGCAAGGACGTCTTCGGTATGCTCTCGGCCGAGGCCGGCGTGCATCGTCTCGTGCGTATCTCTCCCACCGACATCAAGGGTCGCCGCCAGACGACCTTTGCCGGCGTGGAGGTGCTGCCCGTGCTTCCCGATGACATCGAGGTCAGCCTCGACATGAACGACGTGCGCGTCGACGTCTACCATGCGAGCGGTCCGGGAGGTCAGGGCGTCAACACGACCGACTCGGCGGTGCGCATGACCCATATGCCCACCGGCATCGTCGTGACCTGCCAAAACGAGCGCAGCCAGCTTCAGAACAAGGCTATTTGTATCCAGATCCTGCGCTCCAAGCTCTACGAGCTGGAATGTGAGAAGCGTGATGCTGAAATCTCCGAGCTGCGCGGTCCCAAGACGGCTATCGGCTTTGGAAACCAGATTCGCAGCTACGTGCTCTACCCCTATCAGATGGTGAAGGACCTGCGCTCGGGCTACGAGACAGGCAACGTCGAAGACGTTCTTTCCGATGGCGACCTCGATCCCTTCATCGTCGCGTACCATCGCTGGCGCGTCATGGGCCAGCAGGAAGTGTAGGAGCGACTTCGAAGCCGCCGCGACCGTGCCTCGTGCACGACCTGTCGCGACGGCTTCTTTTTGTGCAACGTGTTTTAACGGCGTGGTACCATGCATGCCGAATTTTGTAGCGGTCGACCAAGGAGGATCGTCTAACCAATGAGCGGGAGCAACACCACGTTCGACGTCGCACGCGTGCGCGCGGCGGCAACCCAGATGCGTCGCGACATCGTGAGCATGCTGCATGAGGCTGGCTCGGGACACCCCGGAGGATCCCTGTCGGCCACCGACTTCGTGGCGACCCTGTACTTTGGCGGTACGCTGCGCCATGACCCGGCGAACCCCGCCGATCCTGAGCGTGACCGTTTCGTGCTGTCCAAGGGTCATGCCGCTCCTGCGCTGTACGCGGTTCTTGCCCAGGACGGCTACTTCCCCCGCGAGTGGCTCCCGACTCTGCGCAAGCTCGGTAGCCATCTCCAGGGCCATCCCGACATGAACAAGTGCCCCGGCGTCGAGGTTTCCACCGGCTCGCTGGGCCAGGGTCTGTCCATCGGCGCCGGCATGGCCATGGGCCTTGCCGCCGACGCTGCCAAGGCTGGCACCGACCCCAGGCGCGTCTTCGTGCTCATGGGTGACGGCGAGCTGCAGGAGGGCCAGGTGTGGGAGGCTGCCATGTTCGCCGCCCACCGCAAGCTCACCAATCTCGTCGCCATCGTCGACAACAACAACCTGCAGATCGACGGCCATCTGTGCGATGTCGTCGAGCTAGGCGACATCGCCTCGAAGTTCGCGTCGTTTGGCTGGCGTGTCGTCGAGGTCAGCGACGGCAACGACGTGGAGGAGTGCCAGTCTGCGCTCGAGTTCGCCTGTGCCAACGAGAGCGACCAGCCTGTCGCCATCATCCTGCACACGGTGAAGGGCAAGGGCGTCTCCTTCATGGAGGACCAGGCCGGCTGGCACGGCAAGGCCCCCAATGAGGCCGAACTGGTCCTGGCTCTTGCCGAGATCGACGCTGCCGCCCAGGCTTAATCACTAGCGAGGAGCATCCAAGTATGACGAACGCACTTCCCGCCCGCGCTACGCGCGAGGCTTTTGGCGAGACCCTCGTCGAGCTCGCCCAGGCCGGCCTTGACGTGGTCGCCGTTGACGCCGACCTCGCCGGTTCCACCACCACCAAGAAGCTTGGTGCCTACGACCCGGCCCGTCTCGTCGATGTCGGCATTGCCGAGTCCGATATGATCGGCGTCGCCGCGGGCCTTTCGCTCACCGGCCGCATCCCCTTCACGGGCTCCTTCGCCGTCTTCGGCACCGGCCGCTGCTACGACCAGATTCGCAACACCGTGTGCTACGGCAAGCTCAACGTCAAGGTGTGCCCCACCCACGCCGGCCTTTCCGTGGGTCCCGACGGCGGCAGCCACCAGATGCTCGAGGACATCGCGCTCATGAACGCCCTGCCCAACATGCGCGTCCTGGTGCCCGCCGACTACGAGAGCGCCCGCGCCGCCATCCGTCTGTCTGCAGCAATCGAGGGCCCTGTGTACGTGCGCATGGGTCGCGCCAAGGTCCCACAGGTCTACGAGCCTGGCTTTGAGATGGTCCTGGGCGGCTCCCGCGTGCTTCGCGAGGGCACCGACGTCACGCTTATTGCATGCGGCATCGAGGTCGACCAGGCGCTCAAGGCTGCCGAGAAGCTTGCCGAGCAGGGCGTGTCTGCCGAGGTCATCGACGCCTACAGCGTCAAGCCCCTCGACGAGAAGACCGTTCTGGCAAGCGCCGCCAAGACGGGCCGCGTCGTGACCTGCGAGGAGCACAGCGTCAACGGCGGCCTGGGTTCCATCGTGGCAAGTGTGCTTGCCCGCAACAACCCCTGCCCCATGCGCATGATTGGCACGCAGGACGTCTTCGGCACCTCCGGCGAGCTGGCCGAGCTTTTGGTGAAGTACGGCTGTGACGACAACGCCATCGTGGCCGCCGCCAAGGAGCTGCTGGCCTAAGGTCGCCCCTTCTTGTACAGCCTCTGTGCTCAATCTTGGCCCCATGCAAATGCGTGGGGCCATTTTTATGCACGCCAAAGTCGTGCTTTGTGTGCCCCTGTCCCGATGTAGCTGCGAATCTGCTGAAACAAGCTTCAGTGTCCTGGGCTTTTACTGCGTATAAACCGTGCGCGTAGGTGTGCGCTATCCCTTCTCCATACCAGTTTTGTCATGGTTTGATAAAATTCCAGGCACGTGCGCCTTGATGCGCGCAAGCAGACATGCGTTCTTTTGACACATCCGGTCTGCCCAAGTGATTGGAGTCAACAAGTGGCAAACCACTTCGGAAGCGCCGCTCCCGCCCCTGCGGGACAGCCCGCTGCCGGGGCCACGGGCGGTATGCCCGCTGCCCAGCAGCGCCCCGGCTACGGCAACGTGCCGCCCACCATCGCGATGCGCCATGTGTCGCTGGTGTATCCCGCCCAGCCTGACAGGCCTGCTCTGAACGACATCTCGCTCGACATCATGCCCGGCGACTTCGTCTTCCTCGTCGGCCATTCCGGTTCGGGCAAGTCGACGTTCATCAAGACCATCATCCGCCAGCTCAAGCCCACGACGGGTCACATCTACGTCGCCGGTCAGGACCTCTCGAACCTGCGCGACCGCAAGGTTCCGTTCCTGCGCCGCCAGATTGGCTGCGTGTTCCAGGACTACAAACTCCTGCCCAACCGCACCGCCTACGAGAACGTCGCCTTCGCCTTGCAGTCCATCGGCAAGCCCAAGAGCGTCATCAAGGTCCAGGTGCCCGAGGTCCTGCGTCTGGTGGGCCTCGAGGAGAAGATGAACAAGATGCCCGATCAGCTCTCCGGTGGCGAGCAGCAGCGCGTCAGCGTCGCCCGCGCCATGGTCAACCGCCCGCCGCTGCTCGTCTGCGACGAGCCTACGGGTAACCTTGACCCCGCCATCTCGCTGGGCATCATGAAGCTTCTCGAGCGCATCAACCGCACCGGCACCACGGTCGTCGTCGCCACGCACGACCGCGAGATGGTCGACTCGATGCGTCGTCGCGTCATTGCTCTGGAGAACGGCCGAATTGTGCGCGACGAGGCGCAGGGAGGGTACGGTTACTATGGTGCCATTTAATCTTGGTTACTCCGTCCGCGAGGCGGGGTACCACTTCAAGCGCAACTTCGGTTCGAGCTTCGGCGCCGTCATCACTATCTTCCTGTCGCTGTTCATCATCGGCGTGTTCGCCATCGCCTCCATCATGGTGAACAACGTGGTGGGCGACGTCGAGAGCCGCATCACCATCCAGGCCTTCCTTGCCGACGACGCCGATCAGGCTGCCGTCGACTCGCTCGAGGCCCGCGTTGCCGGCTGGGAGGGTGTCGACAGCGTCACCTACAAGAACAAGGACGAGGCTCTCGCCGAGTATCGCCAGACCATGGTGTCGGCCAACGCCGCCGACGCGGTCGAGGCTCTCGACGGCCGCAACCCCATCCCTGCCTCGCTCGTCATCAAGCTGACCGACGCCTCCATGGCCGAGTCCGTCGCCAACCAGATCGTGAGTGACGACCTGTTCTTGACGGTGTGTGACGCCAAGGACACGCCTACCGCATCGGTGCAGTACGGCGCCGAGACGGTCGAGAAGCTGCTGTCGCTTACGAACAGCATCCGCGTCGTGGCCGCTGCCCTGGTTATCCTGCTCGTCTTCGTGGCCTTTGTGTTCATCAACAACACGATTCGCCTGTCGATCATGGCGCGCTCCGACGAGATCGGCATCATGCGCCTCGTGGGTGCCTCGAACAGCTTCATCCGCGGGCCGTTCCTCATGGAGGGTATCATCCAGGCCCTCATGGGCTTCGTCGTGAGCCTGGGCGTGCTCGAGGTCTTCCATCGCCTTGTGGTGCCCCAGCTCGTGACATCGCTCAAGTTCCTGAACTTCAACATTCCTGAGATCACCTATCTGTGGGTGTACCTCATGCTTCTTGTCCTGGCCGTCGTCATCGGTGTCGTGGGCTCCCTCATCGCCATGAACCGTTACCTCAAGGTGTAAGTGGCCGCCCAGAAGAAGCGTTCCCATCACGGACCGACTCGCCGCCGTCCCCGCAGCCCCCTTGCTGGCTATCTCAACGTCAGCATGAGGGGCTCGGGGACGGTTCATACTCAGGAAGGCGACTTCCACATTCCCGGTCGTTTCGTGGCTGAGGCCATGAATGGCGACCGGGTTTTTGTTCGTCGTATGCCTGGGCTGCACGACGGCATGCCCGTCGGAGCCGTTGCCGGGGTGGTTGAGCGCGCACACACGACATTTGCCGCCACGCTCGTGGATGACGGGCACCTGCGCGTGCTCGTGCCTCTTGACGAGCGCCTTTCCCATGACTTCATCGTCGAGGCGGCCGACCGTACGCCGCAGATCCTGGGCTGCTCCGATGGCGACTTGGTGAGCGCCCGCATCCTTGTCTATCCCACCCGCAACGCTGCCGGCGTCGCCACGGTGGAGAGGCGCATCGAGAACGACTCAGCTTCGCAGGTTGCTATCGAGGCCATCATCGCCTCGCACGACTTGCAGACGTTGTTCGACCCCGAAGTGCTCGAGGAAGCCGCCTCGCTCGCGCTCGACGTAGACCGCGCGTTGAGCGAGCCGGGCAGGCACGATATCCGCGAACGCTTCGTGGTGACCGTCGACCCCGATGACGCGCGCGACTTTGACGACGCGGTGTCGCTCGAAGCCTTGCCCGAGGGCGGGTGGATGCTCGGCGTGCACATCGCCGACGTGAGCGCCTATGTGGCGCAAGACGGCCCCATCGACATGGCAGCGTGCGTCCGCACCACAAGCGTTTACCTTGCTGATCGTGTCATCCCAATGCTTCCCGAGGAACTGAGCTGCGACTTGTGCTCACTTGTTCCCAGCCAGGATCGCCTTGCTATGACGGTTGACATGCACGTGAACGCCCAGGGCCTCGTGCAACAGGTGCAGGTCTACCCGAGCGTCATTCGCTCGAAGGGTCGTTTTACCTACCGCGAGGTCGATGCGATTCTCGAAGGGGCAGCGCCCGACGGTACCGCGCATCCCGATTGTGCGGGCGTTGACCTGGCTGCCTTCTTTGGTGGGCTCGACCGTGTTAGCACCCTTCGCCAGGGTCTTCGTCGCGAGCGCGGCGCCATTGAGTTCGTCTCGAGCGAGGCAAAGGTCCGTCTCGACGAGCAGGGCCTGCCCATTGGCGTTGACGTGCGTCGCTCGACGCGTGCCACGAGCCTGGTGGAGGAGGCTATGCTTGCGGCCAACGAGGCCGTGGCCCGCCGTTTGGTGGCCACGGAGCTGCCGTGCCCCTTCCGCGTGCACGAGGCGCCCGACCACGACAGCATGGCCGGGCTTGTGGGCCTGCTTGACGAGCTTGGCTGCCTCAAGCCCCAGGACAAGCCCGGTCTCATCTCGTGCGACTCTCACGCCGTGCAGGCGGTGCTCGACGAGGTTGCCGGCAAGCCCGAAGAGGAGCTTTTGAGTTCGCTTCTGCTGCGCGCCATGAAGCGCGCGACCTATGAGCCTGAAAACCTTGGTCACTATGGCCTGGGAGCGCCTGCGTACTGCCATTTCACGAGCCCTATCAGGCGCTATCCCGACCTCATGGTGCACCGCATCCTGAAGCAGGTGCTTGCGGGGTCCGTGAAGTCACGCATGCGCCGTGAGCTTGCCTACCTCATGCCCGGCGTGTGCGCCCAGTCCTCAAAGATGGAGCGCGTGGCTGCCGAGTGTGCCTCGCTGAGTCAGCAGGTGAAGATTGCCGAGTACATGGAGAGCTTCATCGGCCAGACGTTCGAAGGCGTCATCGTGTCGGTGCAGCCGTTCGGCCTGTTCATCCGCATCGGCCTCACACAGGCCCAAGGTTTGCTCCACACACGTGACCTGGGTGGCGAGTGGATCTATGACGAGACGCGCTACGAGCTTGTGAGCCGCGAGAGCGAGGACGTGTTCCGACTGGGCCAGACGGTCGAGGTGCGCGTGCGCTCATGCGACGTCTTCCGCGGCCGTGTCGTCTTTGCGCTGCCGTAGGAGTTGTGCGTGACATACACGCTGCAGGTGAATGTGCTAGGGTATCCGTGCCGTATGGCACGAGTTGTCTGTTATGAGAAAGGGGAGGGTCGCCGTGGCGCCCGACGTCCTTGAAAAGCTTCAGAGCATCGAAAGCTACCTGGCATGTGGCCAGACTGCCGAGGCGCGCCCCCTTTTGGAGGCCCTCCTTGCCCAGGTAGAGCTGTATATCGACGAGGTGTGCGTGACGAGCGACACCCGTCAGTATTTCTCGTTCTCCTCGCAGTTTGAAAAGCTCGCCTATCAGCGCGTGGAGAAGGACCCCCGCGAGCTTGTTGTTGTGGAGGCCCCCTTCGACCGCGTCTATGCCGACTATGCCTTCTGCCTGCTGGCTCTCAACGATCCTGAGGCCGCTGCCGAGGCACTCAAGAAGGCCGTGCGCTGGAACCCGATGGACTGCGCGCACAGGCTCGACCTCGCTGCCGTGCTCAACACCCTGGGCGACGACGAGGAGTTCCTGCGTCTGTCGTACTCTGTCTTTGAGCGTGCGAGCTCTTCGGCCCACCTCGTGCGCGCCTACCTCAACTTCTCGCAGGCCTTTGAGTCTGCCCAGGAGTGGGAGACGGCTGCGGCTTGCGCCAAGTGTGCCTGGCGTCTCAATGCGACCGACCCGCGCGTCGTTGAGGCATGCGACCGCCTGGCCGACGAGCACCAGTGCGACCCGCGCAAGCAGGAAGATGAGCTCACCCAGAGCCTGCTCGATGCGCAGGGCCTGCCCGACGGCGCCAACGTCGAGATCGTTATCTGCGCCCTTCTGCTGAGCGACATCTACATGGAGCAGGGCAACGAGGACGAGGCCGAGCAGCTCACCTGGGTCGCCATCGACCTGGTGGGCCAGGAAACCACGCGCGCGCTCAAGCAGCTCGTGCGCGAGCAGGCCTAAGGGGGTCCCATGCAGCCTAAGTCGTCATTCCAGCAGGGCAAGCGCCGCGAGCCCAAGGAGATTGCAAAGAACCGCACCGCGGCGCACGAGTACTTCATCGACGAGACGTTTGAGGCGGGCCTGGTGCTCACGGGCACCGAGGTGCGCAGCCTGCGCGAGCGCAACTGCCAAATCACTGACGCCTTCGTGCTCATCAGGGGCGGCGAGGCATGGCTCCACGGTGTGCACATCCTGCCCTTCTCCAACGGCAGCATCTTCAACGGCATCCCCGACCGTAAGCGCAAGCTGTTGCTGCATAAGAAGGAGATTCACTATCTGGCCTCCAAGGTACAGCAGCAGGGTTGCGCACTTGTCGCCACGCGCATGTACTTCGACGAGAACAACCGCGTGAAGATTCAGATTGGTCTGGCCCGCGGCAAGAAGATGTATGACAAGCGGGCCGACATGGCCAAGCGGGATATGGACCGGGAAATCCAGAGGGCGTTGAAGGAGAGAGGACGCTAACTGAGGCACGCCATCTGCGGCGTTGCTTTGACCCTCGTGTACCATCAGTACACGTCGGGCCAAAGCGCCTAGCAGCTGTCGCACCTCAGTGCGTTTGAAGTGGCTTGGGCCCCTGACCGGGCGAAATCGTACGGATGCTTATGCGGCTGCCGTCGCCCACTCTTTCATCGTGCAAGAAAAAAGGGCCCTTGCGGGCCCTTTTTAGTCGGTGAGGAACTTCTCCAGCTCATCCCAGCGCTCGATGGCGGCGGAGCGGCCCTGGAGGTAGAGGTCGAGGAGCTTTGCGCCGTCGTGCTCCATGTTCGCCACCGACACGGGACGTGCCGGGGCGAGTACGAAAGCGTTGCCGGCCTCTTCTTGCTCCCAAATGTACTCGCGCTGGGCGTTGTAGCGCTCGGGCCTTGTCTCGATGGCTTCCAGGTAGTAGGGGAAGTCGCCGTAGAGCTTCTTGGCGGCAGGCAGCAGGGGTACCGAATGCTTCTTGTAGGAGCGTTCCTGCGTGAGTACGACCACTGCCTTGCCATTGCCGGGCTCGGCGAGCGCGCGCTTGAGCGGTACTGAGTCGGTCGTGCCGCCGTCGAGCAGAAGCCGCCCGTCGATGTCGACCATGCGCGACACTACGGGCAGGCTTGCCGAGGCGCGCACGTAGTCGAGCTTCTCGGGCAGGCTGGTAATCTCGATGTAATCGGGCTGGCCGAACGTGACGTCGCTCACCACGGCATAGAGGCGCGTGGGGTTGGCGTCGAAGGTCTCGTAGTCAAAGGGGTCGAGGTCGTTTTGCACCTCGTTGTAGAGGAACGTGGTGCCCACGATGTTGCCGGTCTTGGCGAACTGGTAGGCGCTCATATAGCGCTTGTCGTCGCGAAAGGCCAGGTTGATGCGGCAGCTGCGACCGAGCTGACCTGCGAGGTAGTTTGTGGCCATGAGGGCGCCGGCAGACACGCCCCATGCCGTGGAGAAGCCCGCAAGGCCGCGCTCCATGAAGACGTCGAGCACGCCGGCGGTAAAGATGCCGCGGAAACCGCCGCCTTCAAGTACGAGCGCAATGTCGTTTCTCATGGTGCCTCCTTGTTGGCAGTGTAAGTCTGCCATGCAGTGTACCCCACATGTGGTGTGCGTCAACGTCTCGCGATTGACAGCGAACACCTTTGGGGGGTAGTATCTCCTTTCCACATGAGGCCGTATGCCCATGCGATGCGCGGGTCTCAAGCTTCGCGCGGTACTCTGACAAGGTGGAACGCTTCGCACCTCGCACATGGGGGCGACTGGTTTCGACATGGTCATTCTGAGGGGGGCAGCAAGCCGAGGTCTCCTCACCTCGCAAAACAGGGGTACTTGTCAAAATAAATGACAATCGTTCTAGCTACGCCCTCGCTGCTTAATTAGTCAGCGACGTCAATCCGGGGTTTATCCCCGACTCCGGTGCGACGCCATTTTAGGGGATTGCTCGTGGGATCGTAGTCTGTATAGCCCACGCTAAGACTGAACGGACTGGACTCAAGGCTGCCTGACGCCGTGCGGCTGCGAGTCGAGACTTAAACGGAATCTGAGCTTGGAGATACCGCCCAGGGTTTGGCCATGGACCGGAGTTCGATTCTCCGCGCCTCCACCATCGTCTATAGCAAGGAGGGCGCCCCGTGCGGGACGCCCTCCTTTTGTTTGTCTATGGCACAAAACTGCACAAAACCCTGTTCAGGCCGTATTTTAACCAGTCAGGCCTATGCCAGCTTCTTCCAGCCCACGCACTCGGCCTGGATGCGCAGCAGCTCCTGCAGACCGGGTTCGGCCAGGTCGAGCATGGCGTTGAGGCGCTCGCGGCTGAAGGGGGTGCGCTCGCCGGTGCCCTGAATCTCGATGAACTCGTGGCGGCCGGTGTAGGCCAGGTTCATGTCGATCTCGGCCTGGGAGTCCTCAGAGTAGTCGAGGTCGAGAAGGAGGCATCCCCCCACCATGCCCACCGACAAGGCCACAACCTGGTCGATCAGCGGGATGCGCGAGATCTTCTTGGCATCCACCATGGCGGCGAAGGCGTCGTAGAGAGCCACCCAGGCGCCGGTCACGGCCGCAGTACGCGTGCCGCCGTCGGCGTTGATGACGTCGCAGTCCACGGTTACGGTGTATTCGCCCAGGGCTTTCATGTCACACACGGTGCGCAGGCTGCGGCCGATGAGGCGCTCGATCTCCATGGAGCGGCCCTTGCGCGCAGAGGTCTCGCGGCGCGAGCGCGTGGTGGTCGAGCAGGGGAGCATTGCGTACTCGGCGCTCACCCAGCCCGCATGGGCATCCCTGCGCCACTTGGGCACGCCCTCCTCTATGGTGGCGCAGCAAATGAGCTTCGTGGCGCCGAACTCCACCTGGCAGGAGCCCGATGCGTGGGGCATCACGGCGCGCGTGAGGGTGACAGGGCGGATGCCGCCGTCGGGGCGGCCATAGCTGCGCTTGGCGGGGACGGCGGGCGTGGGATCCTTGAACATAACGGGCATCTGTCTTGCGTTCCTTTCTCTGTGAGGGCAATGAGTGCGGGGATTGACCTCGACGAAGGTGTGGGCGGTTCCCTTTACGGTTCGTGCACGAGCTCTTCGAGTTCGGAAATGTCGATGTGCTCGATGCTTGTCAGGCCGCCGCCGAAGATGAACTTGCCTGCTGCGGCAAACGCGGTGATGTCGTCGCTCGTGGTGGCGAAACGGTGACGCACGCCGGCCTCGGGCCCCACCAGCTGGTTGCGCCTGGCCAGGGTCTCGGCTACTTCGCGCGCCGTCTCCTCGGCAGAGCTCACGATGTTGAGGTCGCGACCGAACGCCTCATGGATGGCGGGCGCCAACAGCGGGAAGTGTGTGCAGCCCAGCACGAGGGTGTCGATGTCGGAGCGCAGAAGCGGATCCAGGCCTGCGCGCACGGTGTCCAAGGCGTCAGGCGTGAGAAAGACGTCGCGGTCTTCCAGCCAATCCTGATGCAGGTGGTACCCCGTGGCGAGCTCCTTCTCCACGAGGGGCACGAAGCTGGGGGTTGCCAGCGAGTACACGTTGACGCCGGCGTCGAGTTGGTGGATGGCGCGTGCGTAGGCGTCGCTCTCGATGGTGAGGGGCGTGGCGATGACGCCGATCTGCCCGGTGACGCTGGCCTGGATGGCCGCCCGGGCCCCGGGCCCGATGACGCCGATCACAGGCACGCCGAACGTGCGCTGCGCCAGGGGCAGGGCCGCGGCGGTGGCCGTGTTGCAAGCGATGACCATGAGCTTCACGTTTTGGGCAGTGAGCCAGGCGCCGATCTGGCGCACGAAGGAGCGGATCTCCTTGGCCGGGCGCACGCCGTAAGGGCAGCGTTTTGTGTCCCCTACGTAGAGAATGGACTCGTGGGGCAGCAGCGTCTTGATGGCGCGCGCGACGGTGAGACCGCCCATACCCGAGTCGAAGATGCCGATAGGGGCGTCTTTGGCCGTGCCGCCTATGTGGCTGCGACCAGCCGCAATGTGCAGGGAGTCCGTGATGCACCGCCTTTCTGAGGAGATGCCCGCACGTAATGGCGGGCGACTGCAACGTTTCATTGTAGCCCAGGAGGGCCTCGAGGTCGCCCTCAGTCCTTGGGAGATTGGTTGTTGCTTTGCGAGCAAGGCATATATGGGGTGCGGGGCGGTCATATCATACTGTGCCTGTCTGTTCTGTTTGTTCTGTTTGTCTGCGTTCAACGAGGGCGTGAAACCAATGTCGAGGTTCCTTATCGCTTCCGATGCGTTCAAAGGCACACTCACCTCACTTGAGGCGGGCCGTGTCATGTCTGACGCCATCAAAGCGACGCTGCCCGATGCGAAGACGCGTTGTATCGCGCTTTCCGACGGTGGTGACGGCACGATGGAGGCGATGCTCGCGCATAGTTCCGGTGAGGTCGTGCATGCCCGTGTGAGCGGCCCCGTCAGCATGACGGTCGACGCGCCCTATGCGATTCTGCCCGATGGCACGGCGGTCATCGAGATGTCCGCAGCGTGCGGCATCAAGCTCATTCAAGAGGGTGTGAGTACGGGTCGTACCACCACGCACGGTGTGGGCGAACTGTTGCTCGACGCGGCTTCGCGCGGCTGCTCTAAGGTCATTCTGGGTTTGGGCAGCTCTACCACCACCGATGGTGGCGTGGGTGCTGCGTATGCGTGCGGCGTCAAGTTCTTCGACCGCTACGTCGAGCCGTTTGAACCGGTGGGCGCCACGCTTGACGCGGTGCAGACCGTGGACGTGTCCGATCTCGACCCGCGTGTGAAAGCTCTGGACATTCAGGTGCTTTGCGCCGTGGAGAACCCTCTGTGCGGCACGATGGGTACAAGTGCCACGTACGCTCCCAACAAGGGCGCGTTGCCCACGGTGGTCCAGGCCCTTGACCGCAACCTCGCCCACCTGGCCGATGTCGTGAAGAGCTGCGTGGGTGTCGACATGCTCGATGTTCCCTGTGGCGGCGCCGGCGGCGGCATGGGTGCGGGCATGGCGGCCTTCTTCGGGGCCCAGCCCTGTCTGGCCATCGATGCCGTGCTCGATATCGTTGATTTTGACTCCCGCCTTGCGGGCGTGGACTATGTGGTGACGGGCGAGGGCTGCTTCGACACGCAGAGCCTGCACGGCAAGGTTGTGAGCGGCGTGGCACGTCGCTGCAAGGCTGCGGGCGTTCCGCTCATTGCTGTGGTGGGGTCGATGGACCCGGCCCTCGCTGAAGTGGGCAAGTCCATGGGCGTCACCACGTTTGCCGTGCTCAACCCCAGTAACCGCCCGCTGTCCCAGCTGACGCAGCATCCCCGTTCGCGCCTTTCGCGAGCAATGACCCGCGTCGCCGAGCTTATCGCACAAGGCGCCGACCTGCCGGGCGTCATTGAGCCGGCTCGCGAAGACTCATAGTACGAGCTGTATTTCCAAGGAGGACCCATGTCCCACAACGGCAACGATCGCAGAGGCCCCATGCAGGGCAACATCCCTGGTCAAGGGACATTTCCCAGCCAGGATGGCTCCGCGCGCCCCAGCGCCCGTCGTCAGCCGGCATCGCGTTCCTCGTATGCGGCGGCCCCGCAGGGAGCTTCCGCCTACTCCCGTGACAACGTTCACGGGCGCTATACCTCTGGCAAGAGCAAGTCCACCACGCGCCGCAACGTGCTCATCGGCGCCGGTGTTGCAGCCGGCGTGCTCGTGGTGGGCGGCGTGGCCGCCGCCGCGTCGTTTGTGAACTCAATCGGCAGCCGTCTCAACGAGGGCGTCGACGACACGACGAAGGCCGTGCTCCAGGACCAGCAGGTTGCAGCCCAGGAGCTTGTGAGCAACTGGACCGACACCTCGCCTTTCTACATGCTGCTCCTGGGCGTCGACTCCATGGAGGAGCGTCTCGACGACGACGAGGAGTATGGCTCCGACCCGTCCAGCTATCGCTCCGACACGATCATTCTGACCCGCATCGACCCGGGCAAGAAGATTGTGACGCTCGTGTCCATCCACCGCGACACCTACTGCCCCGAGATCGATGGCAAGATCAACTCCTACTATGCCCGCGGCGGTGCCTCGGCTGTCATCGAGAAGATCTCCGACTTCGCCGAGGTCCCCGTGTCGCACTACGCCGAGGTCAACATCGACGCCCTTGTCGCTGTGACTGATGCCCTCGGTGGTGTGGAAGTCGACGTGCCTTACGAGATCAACGACACCGAGTACATGGGCCACATCAACGGAGGCCACCTCGATGCGGGCCCGCAGGTGCTTGACGGCGCGAAGGCGGAGCTCTTTACCCGCTCGCGCCACGCCTACGACAATCTTGGCGACGGTGACCGCTACCGCGCCGCCAACCAGCGCCTTTTCATTGACGCCTGCCTCAAGAAGCTCATGAGCGCCACCCCTGTGGAGATGGTCAATGTCATCAACACCGTGGTGGATTACGTCACGACCGACCTCACGCTCGACCAGATTGTCAACTTGGCTCTTGCCATGCGCGGCATCGACACCGCCAACGGCGTGTACTCCACGATGAACCCCACCGACTCCGAGTACGTGAACGGCGTCTGGTACGAGTACAACGACGACGAGCGCTGGCACGAGATCATGGCGGCGGTCGATGCGGGCGAGAGACCGCCGGTGGACAGTGACTACGTCTCGGTGACCAACGACATCAACAGCGCCGATGCCGCCACGAGCAGCGCAAATGCGTCCACGGTGGCAAGGAACCCGGCGTTTGCCGGCATCTCGGTGTCGGTGCGTGGCTGTGGTTGCAGCGCCGAGGCGATCGACAAGGTCGTGTCTACTCTCACCGACGCAGGACTCAGCGCTTGGAACGCAGGCGCATCCACGTTGTCGCTTTCCACGACGCAGGTCATCTACGAGTACGACTCGATGGCCTCCATCGCCTCGCAGGTCGCCACGCTGCTGGGCGCCACGGCCATCGACGCCGGCGAGGAATGGATGCTCACCGAGGGCGCCGACGTCATGGTTGCGGTCGGTGCCGACGTAAAGTAGAGCTTAGCGGGAAAGCTCTTTCAACATTTGCTCAACTTGCGCCTGTACCTGGGGAAACAATTCCACGGGTGCAGGCGTTTCGCTATGCGGGGCAATGTGCTTCTCCATCCACACCATGTCGCGCCAGGCACCCAACTTGTAGCCGCACGCCTCGAAGCGCCCCACCATGCGGTAGCCCATGCGCTCGTGGAAACCTACGGATCCCCCCTCGTCGGGATAGGCGATGCAGGCTTCGAGGTTCGTGAGGCCCTGCAGACGTGCCGCCCGCTCGAGTGCCTCGTGCAAAAGGGTTCCCACATGCATGCCCCGCGCCGCCCCATCCACGTAGATCGAGGTCTCGGCCGTCCAGTCGTAAGCCTGTCGGGCATGGAAAACGCCCAGGTAGGCATAGCCGATTGGTGTCCCGTCTTCCCTGCAGGCGACGATGTAGGGATAGCGCTGCAGCGTGGCGTCTATGCGCTCGGCGAATTCCGCCACATCCGGCACGTCGTACTCGAAGGTGATGAAGGTGTCGCGCACGTAGGGTGCGTAAATGGCAAGCAGGGCGGGCGCGTCTTGTGCGCAGGCCACGCGAAGTGTGACGCTCATGGGGCTCCTTTGCCGGCGGTGGTTGTGGCGGATATGGTACGTCTGGTTGTTGCGTGCGTGCCGTATATTCACAGCATTGCAACGCAGATGCGTCTAACCTGTACACAAACGATTCGTTTAGCATCCCAACGTTGGGAGAGGTGCCCTATGAAGATAGCGATTGCACAGGTGAATTCCAACCCAGGCAAGTTCTCGCAGACCGTTGAGCGCATGCTCTCGAGCGCGCGCCAGGCCTTGGCCGCCCAGGCCGACCTCGTGGTGTTTCCTGCCACGGTGATGTCGGGCGCCTACCCGCAGGGCCTGGTCGAGCACCGCGCCTACCAGCTCGACCTCATCGACGCGCTCTACGACCTGGCGGCACGTACGCCGGTGGCCTGCGTGGTGCCCGCCTACATGCTCGACTCGCAGGACGCATACACGGAGTTCTTCCTGTGCGATGCGGGAGACGTCTGCCCGCTGCGTCGCCGCGAGGCCTATACGTCTGCCATTGAGTACGACGGCGTTTCCAGCGCCCCGGTCACGCTTTCCTGGGGCGGCGTCGACCTGCTCTTTGTCGCCGGCTCGCCCTCGGCGAGCGCCCAGGACGTGCCGTGCGATGTGATGCTTGCCATGTCGCCCATGCCCTTCTGCCGTGACGACGCGTCCTCTCTGGGCGTGTTCGGCCTGGGCGAGGGCGTGCTGAGCTCGTTGATTGCCGAGTCGCCGTGCTGGATGGCCTTCGTGCAGGGCGTGGGCGCCTACGACGACGTGGTGCTCGCCGGCGGCAGTTTCGCGGCTGACCCCGACGGCGTCATCGTTGCCTCGTGCCCCATCTTCGAGGAGGGCATCTCCGTCTTCGACGTCGACGACGCGGGCGACGAGCAGCCCCCTTGTGCTGCGGGGCAGTTTGTGGGCCGCCGTGTCGACGAGATCGAGTCAATCGGCGACGACCAGTGGACGGCTTACCTCTACCGCGCCCTTGTCGTCTCCGTGCGCGATTACGTGCGCAAGAGCGGCTTCTCCGACGTGGTCGTGGGGCTTTCGGGCGGCATCGACTCCAGCGTGGTGGCAGCCCTGGCCGTGGACGCCCTTGGTTGCGAGCACGTGCACGGCGTCCTCATGCCCGGACCTTACTCCAGCGCAGGCTCCGTCAATGACGCGGAGGCACTTGCGGCAAACCTGGGCATCAAGACATGCACCGTGCCTATCAAAGATATGTTCGCGGTTGCCGACGAGGGGATTGCCCAGGCTTTGGGCGGTGTCTTCGGGGGCGTCGGCCGAGAGAACCTTCAGGCGCGCCTGCGTGGGTGCGTGCTCATGAGCCTGTCGAACGCCTGGGGTGCGCTTGTCCTCAACACGGGCAACAAGTCGGAGTCGGGTATGGGGTACTCCACGCTGTACGGTGACACGGTGGGCGCGTACGCTCCTTTGGCAGACGTGTACAAGGGCCGCGTCTACGAGCTTGCCCGCTGGCGCAACGCCTGCAGCCCCTTCGAGGTCATTCCCGAAAACGTGCTGGTCAAGCCCCCTTCGGCCGAGCTGAGCGAGAATCAGACCGACGAGGGGTCCTTCGGTGCCACCTACGAGCAGATCGACCAGGTGCTCACCATGCATGTGGACCGCGGCCTGGATGCGTGCGACGCGGTGCAGGCGGGCATGCCGGCCGATGTGGTGGACAAGGTGCTCACGACCTGCGCAAACGCCGAGTACAAGCGTCGCCAGGAGCCCATGGGGCCTGTCGTCACCATGCGTTGCTTCGCAGACAGGGGCTGGCCTGTCGTGAACGGCTGGCGCGACCATGCAAGCGAGCGCGATGCCGACGAGCCGGGTCTTGATCGCTGGTGTGATTTTGGGGATGTGGACTGCGACGACCTCGAGGCGCGTCCCGATGTGGACGAGGCGCTCGATGCCATGCTTCAGACGGGTGCCGTGCGCAGCAACCAGCTGCCCACCGCGGTGGCCGACGTCACGTTCTCCGCGCTTGCGTCCGGCCAGGCAGGCGAGATGGACGACTGCTTCGGATTCCCCATGTTCTCAAAGAACTAGCAGGTACAAGTTATACTAGCGAGCATTGACGCCCGTGGCTGGCTTTGTCGGCTGCGGGCGTCAGCGTGTAAGCAGGACGATGATGGCCACGATGCATGCCACCACGAAAAGGCCGAGCGCGACGCTCGAGGCAATGGCGCGCGCCTTGCGTCTGCGATTCTGTGCGGAGAAAATCTGAAACTTGTCGTGTGGGCGCTCCAGATAGCGGTCGTAGTCGAGCCTGCTGGAGCGATAGCTGGGCAGGGGATGGGCGGGGCGTATGCCCGGCACGGAGTCCGAGACGCCCGGCGTGCTCGTCGCACGGCCGTATGCCTGCTGATATGCCTGCTCATCATGCTCGTCAAGGGCGATTTGGTCTCGGCCTCGCCCGAAGTTCTTGTAATCCAAAGGCGCATCCTTGCTGCATGGGGGCGCCGTCTGCGCCCGTGTTGTGCCTACTATACCGTTTCTTGAGCGGCTTGCAAAACTTAACAATGATAGGCTTAGATTTCCTTATGTGAAGGAACTGAGAAGATAAGACAATCCTGTTTATAGGTTCTCACGGGTGGAATAGAACAGTCAGCAATAAAACCAAGCGGGTCCGAACCCCCGCACAAAAGGAGGCTGTTCATCATGGCTGCTATTCTTCCTTATGGTCGCGTGAACGCTTTGAACAACTGGTTCGACGCCATCAACGATCTCGCTAACTTCGAGCAGCGTTACCCCGAGACTCCCAACGCCTTCAAGATGGACGTTCAGGAGAACCCCGACGGCTACATCGTTGAGGCCCATGTCCCCGGTGTCGCCCGCGAGGAGATCGACGTTGAGCTCAACGCCGGCCGCCTTGTCATCGACATCGACCACAAGGACTCCGAGGACGTTGAGAAGCGCAACTACGTCCTGCGCGAGACCTCCGCGTTCCATGCCACCCGTGGCGTCTACCTCAAGGATGCCGACACCACCGGCCTGACTGCCGTGCTCAAGGACGGCGTGCTGACCGTGAATGTGCCGAAGAGGCTCCAGAACGCCAACGTCACCAAGGTCACGATCGGGTAGTAGGTTGCGGAACCTCGTCCGCTGCGTTCCCGGGAGACTCACGTACGTCCAGTACGCATCGTCTCCCGGCGCCTTGCGGACGAGAACCCGCTTTTTAGTGGGTTGCGGAACCTGATGCGCTGCGTTCCGCAGGACCTAGAGTACTCCAATAGGCCAAAGGCCCGCACCGCGCACGTCGGCCCTGCGCGCCTTGCGCATCAGAACCCGCTTTTTAGTGGGCTGCGGAACCTGATGCGCGCCTTGCGGACGAGGGCCCGCTTTTAGTGAGTTGCGGAACCGCGTCTGCTTTCAATTTCACCCTCCCTCTCTTCCTTGTCAGCGCCCCGTCGAGCATTGCCCGGCGGGGCGTTGGCGTTTCGGGGGTACAATCGCCGAGTTCGCAATATCACTGTGAAAGGAGCGCATGTGTACGAGGCCCTCAACGCTGTGCCGGCCCCAGTTGTGGCCGCCTCGCCGCTCATCTTGATGGTGAGCGGGGGGTCGGACTCCACGGCATTGCTCATGCGCTGTGCGACCGCTCCCGTCGACCTCATGGACGGTCTTGGTCCTCGCACGCTTGATCGTGACAACCTGTGCGTGCTCCATGTGAACCACTGCCTGCGCGGAGAGGAGTCCGACGGTGACGAGGCCTTTGTGCGCGACCTATGCGCCGAGCTCGGCGTTGCGTGCCGGGCGGAGCGCGTCGATGTTCCCGCGCTCGTGAGAGCCGGGGCAAACATGGAGGAGGCGGCCCGTCAAGTGCGCTACGACCTCGCCTGGCGCCTGGCCGGTGAGCGTGCCCGGACGCAAGGTCTTGCCGTAGAGGCGGCGCGCATTCTTGTGGCGCACACGGCTGACGACCGCGCGGAAACCTTTCTCATGCGCGCGCTTTCCGGCTCGGGCCTTACCGGCCTGGTAGGCATGCGACCCACGCGCGGCATCGTCGTGCGGCCCCTCATCGAGTGCACGCGTGAGGAGCTGCGCGATGGCTTGCGCAAGCAGGGGATAGGCTGGCGCGAGGATTCGACGAACGCGGGCGACGAGGCCACGCGTTCCTATGTGCGCCATCACATCGTGCCTGCCTTTGAGGAGCGCAACCCGGCGTTTTGCAAGACGCTCGGACGCACTCTCGACGCCTTGGCCTGCGAGGAGGACCTGTTGGCGCGCCTGGCTCGCGAGCTGTTCGCACGTGCGGCCTTGCCTGCGCGGCGGGGGAGCTGCGTGCTCGATGCGCGCGTGCTTGCCCAGGCAGACCCGGCGCTTGCCCCCCGCTGCGTGCGCATGGCCCTTGAGCAGGCCTTGGGCTGCCATGCAGCCCGCGAGGCGCGGTTTGAGGCGGCTCACCTCCTTGATGTGGTCGCGCTTGCTCGTCGCGGGTCAGGTTCGTGCAGCCTGCCTGGCGGGATGCAGGTGCGCATGGAGGCGGGGACCCTCGTCATGCAGGGTCCCGATGCAGCGAGCCCTCCCGCCGATGCCGAGCTCCCTGTACCTGGCCGCGTGGTGTGGGGGGAAGTCGTGCTTGAGGCGCGGGAAGTGTTCCTGCAGGGACGTCCGGCGGCCGAGGTCGCGCGTGCCCGTTCGGCCCAGCTGCAAGCCGAGGGGATGCGCGAGGGGCGTGATTTCGTCCTTGTCGACGGCGCCGTGTGCGGCTGCCCCGCCCCAGGTGCGACGGGCTATCTCACCGTGGGCTCGCCCCGTCTCGGCGAACGCATGCGCCCGTTTGGCCTGGGGGCGTCAAAGCTGCTGAGCGACGTGCTTCCCCAAGCGGGTGTGCCCGCTCGCGACAGGCCTTGGGTTCCTGTCGTGCGCAGCTCCCCGAGCGCTCCCCAGGGCGTCTCCAGTGTGTGGGTTGGGGGAATTCGCCTGGATGAGCGTGCGGCATGGAGCGATAAAACGACCTGCTTGATACAATTATCGATTGTTCATATATAAGCCGGCCGAACGGTAGGACTTGCCCTGCCGTCTCACAATGAGGGGGATCCCTTGCCGTACAACATGTCCAACGATATCGACCACGTCCTGTTCACCGCCGAGCAGCTCAGCGAGCGTGTGGCTCAGCTTGGTGCCCAGATCACGGCCGACTATGCCGACAACGACGTGCCGCCGCTCGTCATCTGCATCCTGCGTGGTGCCGCGACGTTCGCCAGTGACCTGGTGCGCGCCATCGACCTGCCCATCGAGATCGACTACATGGCCATCTCCAGCTACGGTGCGGCCACGCGTTCCTCGGGCATCCTGCGCATCGTGAAGGACCTCGACACCGAGATTAAGGACCGCGACGTCATCGTTATCGAGGACGTTCTCGACTCGGGCCTGACCCTGCGCTATCTGTCGGCCAACCTGCAGGCCCGCGGCGTGCGCTCCTTCGAGGTGGCGACGCTTCTGTGCAAGCGCCGCACTGCCGCCGTCGACCCGCGCTACGTGGGTTTCCAGTGCCCCGACGAGTTCGTGGTGGGCTATGGCCTCGACTACAACCAGAAGTACCGCAACCTGCCCTATGTCGGCGTGCTCAAGCCGGAGCTCGTTGAGGGTTAACACCTCGGCGGGCCTGTCCGACCAACACGGCCGCCCAGTGCGGCAACAAGGAGTCACAAGGTGAGTGAAGAGAACAACGACAAGAAGAAGGCCGGCAAGTCTGTAGACGCCGGCAAGCCCGACGCAAAGGGCGACAAGCGCGAGGAAGAACGTCGCGCGAAGATGAAGGAGCTCCTCAATCCCATCGACGGCACGGCTGACAAAAACGCCGGTCCGCGCAAGCCCAACTGGCGCAGCATCCTGCTGTATGCGCTCATCCTCGTGGTTGTCGCGGTGGCCGTGGGCAGCGCCATGCAGCGCCAGGCCAACGAGAACACGGTGGAGCTCGCCACGAGCGAGTTCGTGAGCGCCGTCGAGGACGGCCAGGTCAGCGAGGCAACCTACGTCGCGATGACCTACACCATCAAGGGCGAGTACTGGCCCGAGGCCGACAAGATCGGCGATGAGAACGCCCTCGCGCCCTTCACTTCTACCTACTTGGGCACCGACTCGCTGGCCGAGCTCATGGCTTCCCACCCCGAAGTCAAGTATGTGGCCGACGTCTCCACGACGCCCACCTGGGTCTCTCTGCTCACGAGCATGCTGCCGATGCTCATCCTCATCGGCGTCATGGTGTACTTCATGAACAAGTTCTCCGACCCCACGGGCGGCGCCATGGGCTTCGGCAAGACGAAGGCCCAGACGACCGACGCCACCCGTCCCAAGGTCTGCTTCGACGACGTCGCCGGTTGCGACGAGGCTATCGAGGAGCTCAAGGAGATCAAGGACTACCTCGACAACCCCGCGAAGTACCAGGACCTCGGCGCCAAGATCCCGCACGGCGTGCTGCTTGTGGGCCCTCCCGGCACCGGTAAGACGTTACTTGCCAAGGCCGTGGCCGGTGAGGCCGGCGTGCCGTTCTTCCAGATTTCCGGTTCGGGCTTTGTCGAGATGTTCGTCGGTGTGGGTGCCTCCCGCGTGCGCGACCTGTTCGCCAAGGCCAAGGAGCAGGCTCCCTCCATTATCTTTATCGATGAGATCGACGCCGTGGGTCGCCAACGCGGCACGGGCGTGGGCGGCGGTCACGACGAGCGCGAGCAGACTCTAAACCAGCTGCTTGTTGAGATGGACGGTTTCGAGGAGCACCAGAGCGTCATCCTCATGGCTGCCACGAACCGCCCCGACGTCCTTGACCCGGCTCTTCTGCGCCCCGGCCGCTTCGACCGCCAGGTCACGGTGGACCGTCCCGACGTGAAGGGCCGCGAGGCCATCCTGGGCATCCACGCGCGCAACAAGCCCCTCTCGACTGACGTCGACCTTGCCCGCGTCGCTCAGCTCACACCCGGTTTCTCCGGCGCCGACCTGGGCAACCTCATGAACGAGAGTGCCCTTCTCGCCGCCCGTCGCGGCCATGAGCGCATCGGCATGGATGAGATCACTGAGTCGATGGAGCGTTGCATCGCCGGTCCCGCGCGCAAGAGCCGCGTCATGACCGACATCGAGCGCAAGACCATTGCCTACCACGAGTCGGGCCACGCGCTTGTGGGCCACATGCTCGCCAACGCCGACCCGGTCAAGAAGATCAGCATCATCCCCCGCGGCCAGGCTTTGGGTTACACGCTTTCGATGCCTGATGAGGACCACTTCCTGCAGACGCGCAACTCCATGCTCGACAGCCTTGCCATGATGCTGGGCGGCCGCACCGCCGAGGAGCTCTTCTGCGACGATATCACCACCGGCGCCTCCAACGACATCGAGCGCGCCACGAAGGTGGCCCGCAGCATGGTTGTGAGCTACGGCATGTGCGAGGAGCTTGGGCCCCAGATGTACGGCGAGCCCAACCACGAGGTCTTCCTGGGCCGCGACATCGCCACGCAGGGCAATTACTCGCCCGAGACAGCGCACCGCATCGACCTCGAGGTCTCGCGCCTCATCAAGGAGGCCCACGAGCGCGCCCGCAAGGTGCTGTCTGAGAACGCCGAGCAGATGCACCTCATGGCGACCGTGCTGCTCGAGCGCGAGACGGTGGACGGCGATGCCTGCCAGGCGCTGCTCGACAACCGCTGGCAGGAGTACCTGGCCGGCGAGGCCGAACAGAAGGCCAAGGTCGCTGCTGCCGACGCCGCCAAGACGGCCGAAGAGCGCGCCGCCAAGGAGGCAGAGAACCAGCTCCCCGAGGCTGAGTCCGTGGTGAAGGTCGATTCCTGCGACGCCGAGGTGCGCACGAACGCCGACGGCTCCACCACCGTCGTCTACGACGGCCACGCTCAGACCTTGCCCCCTGTTGAGGGCGAGCCTGGCAAGGATGGCCAGGACGAGGAGAAGAAGGCTGAGTAGGCCAGCCTGCAGCACCACATAAGTGTTCCCAAGAAGAAGGGGCGGCCCGCCGTGAGCATGGCGGGCCGCCCCCTTTTGTGCGGGATTATGTCGGAAGCATGGCGGATGGGACGGTCAAGGTACCGAGCACGCCGGGCGCAAACACGGGAAGGCGCAGGAAACGGGGCCTAGCCAATCAATACGGCGATCAGCCACACGCCGGCAACCACGACGGTGCCCTTGCTCGTGGGGGCCATGAGGCAGTCGAACTTCTCGTGGTCGGCCATGGTCCACATGACGGCGACCACGCGCGCCCAGCTCATGAAGGAGACCGTGACGATGAAGAAGGGCAGGAAGTTCCTGATGCCCAGCATGCCCAGGCTCACGAGGAAGAGAATGGCGCCACCGGCGAGAAGCGCCGTCTCATACATGCGCATCTTGGGGTCGCCGAGCATGTTGGCCACGGTGCGCTTGCCCTTGGCAGCGTCGCGCTTGGCGTCGCGCATGTTGTTCACGTTCATGACGGCCATGACGGGAAGCCCCAGGGCGATGCCGGCAACAAGGCTTACAAGCGTGAATTCATGCAGGTAGAGGAAGGTACCGCCCACCACGGCCACGACGCCGAAGAACAGAAAGCTCATGAAGTCGCCCAGGCCGATGTAGCCGTAGGGGTGCTTGCCGATGGTGTAGCAGATGGCGGCGGCTATGCAGGCCACGCCGAGCACCACGAACACAACGATGGCGGTCCAACTCGACCCCGTCATGGCAGGGCCGCCGGAAAAGGCGACGAGGATGAGGGCGACGCCGACGGCGAAGGTGAGCACGCACGTGCCGACAAGGGCCAGCTTCATCTGCTTCATGGTGATGACGCCGCGCTGAAGTCCGCGCTTGGGCCCCACGCGCGTCTCGTCGTCCAGGCCGTGGGAGAGGTCGCCGTAGTCGTCGGCGAAGTTGGCGATGATCTGCAGAAGGATGCTTGTGACGAACATGAGCACGAGGACCTCGATGCGGAACTGGCCTGCCGCCGCTGCGATGCCTGCGGCTACGACCGACCCCGCCGCCGCTAGGGGCAGGGTGCGCGGGCGCATTGCCTCAATCCACGCAGCGCGCACCTGCTGCTTGTTGGTAGTGCCTGTTGCCTCGCTCATGCTGTGCTCCTGAATGTCTCGTACAACTACATATGGTGTTCAAGTATGACCTCAGGTGCCGCACAGGTTGTGGAGAAAGCCTGCCGCTCGCCGACTTGGGGCCTGGGGAAGGATATGTGCGGCTGCTCCATCGCCGTGCGGGCAAAGTCCCAGCACAGTCGCCTATTCTGCCAACGGCGCTCCCTTTTTGCCCGCAAGCCCTTGACTCGTTGACCTGCTCGTTCGCGAGAACCATACATATAGTCAATCGTATGTTTATAAACACAACATCATGTGGTGGCTCTTCTTGTCCGAAACAAAGGCTATCATTGCTTCCGCTAGTTACGACAGTGAAAGGTTGGTGCACTCCCATGAAGATTCTGAAGCGCAACGGCTCGGAGGAGACGTTCGACGTAACTAAGATTGTCAACGCCATCGCCAAGGCCAACGCCGTCGTTGACGAGGACCACAGGCTTCCCGCCTTCATGGTGCGCCGCATCGCCGACAAGGTGGAGGACGCCTGCGCCACCTGCGGTCACACGGTGTCGGTCGAAGAGGTGCAGGACATGGTGGAGGACCAGATCATGGCCGCCGAGGCCTTCGAGGTCGCCCGCCACTACATCACCTACCGCTACGTGCAGAACATCAAGCGCACCCGCAACACCACCGACGACAAGATCCTGTCGCTCATTGAGTGCAACAACGAGGAGGTCATGCAGGAGAACTCCAACAAGAACCCCACTGTGAACTCCGTGCAGCGCGACTACATGGCCGGCGAGGTCTCCAAGGACCTGACGCGCCGCATGCTGCTGCCCGAGGACGTGGTGAAGGCTCACGAGGAGGGCATCATCCACTTCCATGACTCCGACTACTTTGCCCAGCACATCCACAACTGCGACCTGGTGAACCTGGAGGACATGCTGCAGAACGGCACGGTCATCTCCGGCACGCTCATCGAGCGCCCGCACAGCTTCTCCACCGCCTGCAACATCGCCACGCAGATCATCGCCCAGGTCGCTTCCTCCCAGTACGGCGGCCAGTCCATCTCGCTTACCCACCTGGCCCCCTTCGTCGACGTGAGCCGTCAGAAGATTGCCCGCGACGCCAAGGCCGAGATGGAGGAGCTCGGCGTGGAGGTTTCTGCCGAGAAGCTTCAGGAGGTCGTTGAGAAGCGCCTGCGCGAAGAGGTCAAGCGCGGCGTGCAGACCATCCAGTACCAGGTCGTCACGCTCATGACCACCAACGGCCAGGCCCCCTTCATCACCGTGTTCATGTACCTCAACGAGGCCCGCAGCGAGCGCGAGAAGCTCGACCTCGCCATGATCGTCGAGGAGATGCTGCGCCAGCGCTACGAGGGCGTGAAGAACGAGGCCGGCGTGTGGATCACCCCCGCCTTCCCCAAGCTCATCTATGTGCTCGAGGACGACAACATCGAGGAGGGCCAGCCCTTCTTCTACCTCACCCAGATGGCCGCCAAGTGCACCGCCAAGCGCATGGTGCCCGACTACATCTCCGAAAAGAAGATGAAGGAGCTCAAGCTTTCCAAGGGCGAGAAGCCCGGCGAGGGCGATTGCTACACCTGCATGGGCTGCCGCAGCTTCCTGACGCCCGACCGCAGCGGCAACGGCTTCAACAACGTGGCCAACGCCGGCAACTACGACCCCACGAAGCCCAAGTACTACGGCCGCTTCAACCAGGGCGTCGTCACCATCAACCTGCCCGACGTGGCGCTTTCCAGCGGCGGCGACATGAACAAGTTCTGGGCTGTGTTCGATGAGCGCCTCGATCTGTGCTACCGCGCGCTCATGTGCCGCCACAAGCGCCTCAAGGGCACGCTTTCCGACGCCGCCCCCATCCTGTGGCAGTACGGCGCCCTTGCCCGTCTCAAGAAGGGCGAGCCCATCGACAAGCTGCTCGTGGGCGGTTACTCCACCATCTCCCTGGGCTACGCGGGCCTGTACGAGTGCGTGAAGTACATGACCGGCAAGTCGCACACCGACTCCGAGGCCACGCCGTTCGCCCTCGAGGTCATGCAGCACATGAACGACAAGTGCAACGAGTGGAAGGCCGCCACCGACATCGACTTCTCGCTGTACGGCACGCCGCTCGAGTCCACGACCTACAAGTTCGCCAAGGCCCTGCAGCGCCGCTTCGGCGTCATCGAGGGCATCACCGACAAGGGCTACATCACCAACAGCTATCACGTTCATGTGAGCGAGCATATCGACGCCTTCACGAAGCTCAAGTTTGAGAGCGAGTTCCAGCGTCTGTCGCCGGGCGGCGCCATCAGCTACGTCGAGGTGCCCAACATGCAGGACAACCTCGAGGCCGTCATTGCCGTGCTGCGCTACATCTACGACAACATCATGTACGCCGAGCTCAACACCAAGAGCGACTACTGCCAGGAGTGCGGCTACGACGGCGAGATCCAGATTGTCGAGGATGACGGCAAGCTCGTGTGGGAGTGCCCCAAGTGCGGCAACCGCGACCAGGCCAAGCTGAACGTCGCCCGCCGTACCTGCGGCTACATCGGCACCCAGTTCTGGAACCAGGGTCGCACGGAGGAGATCAAGGACAGGGTGCTTCACCTGTAAGTGCTCCCGGGGGCCTCAGGGCTTTATCCCGTGCTCAAACAGTCCTCGTACCGAGGGCTTGGGGCCAATCGCGCTTATGCATGCAGGCATGCAACGCGCCTTTGACCCCAAACCCTCACTGCGGAACTGCGCCAGAACAAAGGCCCCGGCCCCTTGCGCATCTCCCGGTAAAGGCAGGGGAGCGCGAAAACCCTGGGCAGCCTGCGGGCGCGGTGGCTTGCTGGAAGCTTGCAAGTGAATACCCCCAAAGCCCTCAAGCAACTTGCTGGATGTGTTTCGTAGTTAGCAAGCGCAGGCGGCGGGTAAGGTTCTGGCGCAGTTCCGCAGCCGCGAAGCGGCGAGGACTGTTTGAGCACAGAACCTTACCCCCCGCTCCGAGAAAGGCCCCCGTATGAACTACGCCAACATCAAGTATTGCGACATCGCCAATGGCCCCGGTGTGCGTACGACGCTCTTTGTCTCGGGGTGCCGGGTGCATTGCCCAGGGTGCTTCAACGAGGTGGCGTGGGACTTTTGTTCGGGCGAGGTGTTTGACGACGCGGTGGCGCAGCGCATCTGGGATAGCCTGGAGGCGCCATGGGTGGAAGGCATCACGGTGCTGGGAGGGGAGCCCTTTGAGCCTGAGAACCAGGCGGCGCTGCGGCCGTTCCTCGAGGAGACGCGTCGTCGTTTCCCCGCCAAGAGCATCTGGTGCTTCACGGGATACCTGCTTGACCGCGACATCCTGCCTGTGGGTGGTCGCAAACGCACGCCTGATACCGATGGCCTGCTCGCATGCCTTGACGTGCTGGTAGACGGGCCTTTCCTGCAGGCCGAGTACGACGTCTCCCTGCGCTTCCGCGGCTCTGCCAACCAGCGCATCATCGACGTGCCTGTCACCCTCGCTGCCTATCAGGCAGCTTTCTCCCACAACGAAGACCTCGCCGCCTTCTCGCCTGTCATCTGGCACGACCAGAAGCTCTACGAGACCCGCGGACTGTAGTCACGCAACACGGCACGTCAGGCAATTAACTCGGTTCCTCCCGACTCGGATAAAACCGAGTTAAAACTCGGATATGTCGTTTGAGGGGGCTGTAACAAAAGCCCCTATAACGAATTCACGCCCCGTTCGGACCGGTCCGG
>CABQHM010000013.1 GCA_902464015.1 uncultured Coriobacteriales bacterium
TGCCGAGCTCCTCGGAGACGACGTAGTTGGACTGCTTGGCCGTGGCGCCCTCGGCGGCCCAGTCGATGGCGTAGGTGTTGGTGCTGGAGCCCACGAGCGTCTGGGAGCCGGTGGTGGCTAAGGGCGCGGACTCGCCGGCCACGAATCCGGAGACGGAGCCCTCGGCGGCGAGGGCCTCGCCGTCGTAGACCTTGGAGGCGCTGGGCGTGGAGACCGTCAGCGTGGCGGGCGTGATCTGGTAGGTCACGTCGACGCTGCCGGCGTAGTTGCCCTTGCCGGTGACGGTCACGGTCACGGTGCCGGCGTTGGTGAGGTCCTCGCTGTAGGTGAGGTCGTAGTCGACGCCCTCGACCAGCTCGGTGTCGCCGTCCTTGACAGTGGGCTTCTGCACCTGCTCGGAGCCGTTGTACACGACGTCGGGAAGGGTGCCCACGGTCATGCCGTTGCCGGGCTCGGGGGCGATGCCCTTGGGGGTGACCGTCAGGGTGCCGTAGACGTACGTGATGTCGTAGTTGTCGACATCCGTACCCTCGCCAGACCTTGCAACGAACGTGTTCTGGCTGGAACCGACCGAGATCTGGGAGCCGAAGAACTCGTACTCCAGAGTCTCGCCCTCCACGATTCCCTCGCCAGCGGTAACCGTGGCCTCATGGGCGGTGAGCTCGGTGCCGTTGTAGACCTGCGTGGCATCGGCAGAAGTGATCGTGACGGGACGCTTGGCCACGGAGAGCGTAGCCATGCCGCAAGAAACATTGGCGAACTGGTCGGTCACGTCCTCACCGGCCGCGTTCTCGATAACGTAGGAGTCGACCTCGGCGTAGCTGCCGCCTACGTTGGTCTGAGAGCCCAACACAGCAGCGGTAAGCGTGAAGCCGGTGGGCAGGCCGTAGACGTCGTAACCAGCGGCCTCGAGAGGCGTGCCGTCGTAGGTCTTGGAAGCGCCCTGGGGCACGATGACGATTGCCGCCTGGCTCTGGGTCACCTCGAGAGTGCCGATGTTCTCGACGACCTCGTAGTTGGTCGCCTTGGCGTTGCCGTCCCAAACCAGCTCGTAGGTGTTGTCGCTCATACCCACGAGAGTCTGGGAACCGGTCGTGACAAGCGTTGCAGACTCGCCGGCCACAAAGCCAGAGACCTTGCCTTCGGCCGTAAGTGTGCAGCCGTCATACGCCTTAGACGCGCTGGGCATGGTGACCGTCAGCGTGGCAGGCGTGATGGCGATGGTGCCGGTGCCCTTCTGGATGTTGAGGTTTGCCGTCACGTCCTCGCCCTGGGCGTTGACGATGACGAGCTCGTCGACGTTGGCAACGACAGGAGCGTCGCCCGTCACGTCGGTGGCCTGCGCATAGGAAATCGCGGACTTCACCGAGTAACCCTTGGGCAGGCCGGTCACGGTGACATTGACGCCGTGAGCGTTGCCGTCGTAGACACCGGTGTAGCTGGCAGGCGTGGCCACAATCTCGTCGGTGGTCTCGGTCACCGTGAGGGTGCCGAGCTCCTCGGAGACGACGTAGTTGGACTGCTTGGCCGTGGCGCCCTCGGCGGCCCAGTCGATGGCGTAGGTGTTGGTGCTGGAGCCCACGAGCGTCTGGGAGCCGGTGGTGGCTAAGGGCGCGGACTCGCCGGCCACGAATCCGGAGACGGAGCCCTCGGCGGCGAGGGCCTCGCCGTCGTAGACCTTGGAGGCGCTGGGCGTGGAGACCGTCAGCGTGGCGGGCGTGATCTGGTAGGTCACGTCGACGCTGCCGGCGTAGTTGCCCTTGCCGGTGACGGTCACGGTCACGGTGCCGGCGTTGGTGAGGTCCTCGCTGTAGGTGAGGTCGTAGTCGACGCCCTCGACCAGCTCGGTGTCGCCGTCCTTGACAGTGGGCTTCTGCACCTGCTCGGAGCCGTTGTACACGACGTCGGGAAGGGTGCCCACGGTCATGCCGTTGCCGGGCTCGGGCGCGATGCCCTTGGGGGTGACCGTCAGGGTGCCGTCAGCCTGGGAAGCAATGTAGTAGTTGCTCTCCAGGGCCGTGCCCCACGCGATGCTGTCGACAACGTTGGCCGAGAAGCCAACCTCAGTCTGCGAGCCAGAGGTCACAGCCTGCGCGGTCTCATCGGCGACGAGACCGTCGATGGTGCCGCCGGCCGTAAGTGCGCTTCCGTCGTACACCTTGGAGGCGCTCAGGGCGGCCACGGCAAGCGGGGCCTTGGTGATCTTGTAGGTCTTGGTCACGGTGCCGGTGTAGTTGCCTATGCCGGTGATCGTAACGGTGATGTCGCCGGTGACGTTGGTGAAGTCGTCCTTGTCGTAAGAGACCGTGTAGTCCTCACCCTCGACAAGAGCGTTGCCCTCGGCATCCGTCACAACAGGGAGCCACTTGTGCTGCTGGCCATCGTAGACGGAGTCGACCGGGTCGTCGACCGTGACACCCTTGTAGGTATCGGGGTTCTCGGGGTCAGGAACGATGGACTGGGCGGAAACCGTCAGGGTGCCGTAGACGTACGTGACGTCGTAGTTGTCGACCTTCGCGGTCTCGCTCGAGGTGGCGACAAACGTGTTCTCGCTGGATCCAACAACAGTCTGGGTGCCCGAGATCTCGTATGCCAGGGTCTCCCCTGCCACGAATCCTTCCCCGCCGGTGACGGTGACGTCAGACTGCTCGTTCTTGGTCAGCGCAATGCCGTCGTAGACCTTGGCCCCGTCGGCGGAGGTCAGGGTGACGGTGCGCTTGGCAATGGTCAGCTCGCTGTCGACGACCACGAACTCAACCTCGGCGAAGTTGGTGCTCGTGTTAGCGAAGTCGGAGGACTTCAGCTGCATCTCGTAAGTGCCTGCGTCAGTGCCGCGCACGGTGGCGTCGCCGGTGAAGGCGAAGTCGGCCTGCGTGTACAGCGGGTCGGAGGCCACAAAGTCGTAGCCCTCGGCAGACTTCTCGGTGCCGTCGTACGTATAGGAGCCGCCGCGCTCGGTGATGGTGACGATGACCTTGCCGGTGGCGGGCGTCACCTCGAGGGTGCCCTCGTGCTTGGTGATCTCGTAGTTGCCGGCCTTGAAGCCCGCGAGCTCGGTGTAGGAGATGGCGTTGGTCACCTTGCCATCGGCCACGTAGGTCACGGTGCCGGTGGCGCGCACGTCGGCGACCTCGCCGTCGACGAAGCCCGTGTTGTCGTCGTCGGACTGCTGCCAGCCGCTGACCTCGGTCAGGCTGTGGGCCTGGCCATCGTAGGTCCAGGTCTTGGAACCGGAAGTGAGCTCAACCTGGCGCTTGAGGATCTGGTAGGTCACGTCGACGCTGCCGGCGTAGTTTCCCTTGCCGGTGACCGTGACGGTCACGGTGCCGGCGTTGGTGATGTCGGCGCTGTAGGAGAGCTCGTAGTCCTCGCCCTCGACGAGCGTCTTGTCGCCGTCCTTGACGACGGGCTTCTGCGCCTGCTCGGTGCCGTTGTACACGACGTCGGGAAGGGCGCCCACGGTCATGCCGTTGTCCTCGGTGGGCTCGATGCCCTTGGGCGTGATGGTCAGAGTGCCGTCCACAATCACGAAGGTGACCTTGGAGAAGCTGCCGGCCGTGTTCTTGAAGTCGCCGGGCTTCAGCTGCATATCGTAGGTACCGGCGTCGGTGCCGCGCACAGTGGCGTCGCCGGAGAACTCGAAGTCGGCCTGCGTGTAGAGCTTGTTGGAGGCGGCGAAGTCGTAGCCCTCGACCGTCTTCTCGGTGCCGTCGTAGCCGAAGGTGCCGCTGTGCTCGGTGATGGTGACGACGACCTCGGAGTCGTCGGCGGTGACGATGAGCTTGCTGAAGGAGCACACGATGAAGTAGTTCTCCTCAAGCGTGCCTTCGTTCAGCGTGTAGGTGAACTCGTTGAAGCTCTCGCCGGCAAGCGTCTGCGAGCCGGTGATGTTGTAGGTCGCGCCCTCGCCCTCGACAAAGCCAGCGCCCTTGACGGTCACGTCAGACTGAGCGTTCCTCGTGAGCGGGGTGCCGTCGTAGACCTTGGTGGCGCCCGCCGAGGTCAAGTACACGGGGCGCATGGTCACGCCGACCTTCTCGGAGGAAGTGGCGTACTGGCCCTCGGCGTAGTTGGACCCCGTGGCACGCAGGTAAACAGTCGCGCTGTCGCCAACGTTCGTTGCGGTGATGGCAGCCGGATCGCTCATCCAGGTCTTGCCGTCGAGGCTGTACTCAACGGTCAGGGCGTTGCCATGCTTGTCACGAGCGCTCGCCCTATTAGCCGAAAGCGGAGCGCCGTCGTACATCTTCTTGACATCGCTGGTGTACCACGTAACGCCATCAGCGTCGATCTGGCCACCCTCGATGGTGAGCGTACCGTCTTCGACGATGAACTCGACATTGGAGAAGTTGGCGTTGGTGTTGGAGAACTGCCCCTCATTGAGATCCATGGTGTAGGTGCCCTTAGCGGTGCCCTTCGCCACAGCCTTACCGGAGAAGGCGAAGTCGCCCTGCTTGTACAGGGAGTTGGAGATGGACGCGACGGTGTAGCCGGTCACAGACTTCTCGGTGCCGTCATAAGCCTCGGTCTTGCTGTTGCCCTTGACGGTAACGGTGACCTTATCGGCGACGGGCGTCACCGCAAGGGTGCCCTCGTGCTTGGTGATGATGTAGTTGTCGGCCCTGAAGTCCGCGGACTTGGCGTAGGTAATGGCGTTGGTCACCTTGCCATCGGCCACGTAGGTCACGGAGCCGGTGGCGCGCACGTCGGAGACCTCGCCGGTGACGAAGCCCCTGTCGCCGGACTGCTGCCAGCCGCTGACCTCGGTCAGGCTGTGGGCCTGGCCATCGTAGGTCCAGGTCTGGGTGCCGGAGGTCAGGTCCACCTGGCGCTTAAGAATCTGGTAGGTCACATCGAACTTGCCAGTGTAGTTGCCCTTGCCGGTGACGGTCACGGTCACGGTGCCTGCGTTGGTGACATCGGCACCGGTCACGTCAGCACTGTAGGAGAGCTCGTAGTCCTCGCCCTCGACCAGCTTCTTGTCGCCGTCCTTGACGACGGGGGCCTGGCGCTGGGGCTGACCGTTGTACACGACGTCGGGCAGCTCGCCCACGGTCATGCCGTTGTCCTCGGTGGGCTCGATGCCCTTGGGCGTGATGGTAAGGGCGCCGTCCACGACCACGAAGGTGACCTTGGAGAAGCTGGCGCTCGTGTTCTTGAAGTCGCCGGGCTCGAGCTCCATGTTGTAGGTGCCGGCGTCGGTGCCGCTCACGGTCGCGTTGCCGGAGAACTCGAAGTCGGCCTGCGTGTAGAACGGGTTGGAGGTCTCGAAGTCGTAGCCCTCGACCGTCTTCTCGGTGCCGTCGTAAGCGAAGCTGCCGCTGTGCTCGGTGATCTTGACGACGACCTCGGAGTCATTAGCGGTGACGATGAGCTTGCCGTACTTGGAAGTCACCAGGTAGTCGGCGGCGTTCGTGCCCTCGTTGAACTCGTAGGTGAAGGTGTTGTCGCTCTCGCCCACTGCCGTCTGAGAGCCGGTGACGGTGACGGTCACGCCCTCGCCGTCGACAAAGCCGACGCCCTCGCCCTTCGGGGTGGCGGTGACGGTACCGTTGGTGAGCGCGGTGCCGTCGTACTTCTTGTTGGCGCCCTCGGAGGTAAGCGTGACGAGGCGCTTGGTGATGGCGACCTTCTCGGAACTGAAGGCGTACTGGCCCTCGGCGTAGTTGGGGCCGGTCGCGCGGAGCATGACAGCCTGATCGCCGAAGTGCGTGAGGTTGACCTTGGCCGGGTCGCTCACCCACGTCTTGCCGTCGTCGACGCTGTACTCAACCTTGAGAGCGTTGCCGTTCTTGTCGGTCGCGCTGGCGGCGTAGGCCGAAAGCGGGTTCCCGTCATAGACCTTCTGGACGTCTTGGGTGCGCCAGTCCACGCCGGCGACGTCGATCTGGCCGCCCGTGATGGTGAGCTTGCCGTCATGGACGATGAACTCGACGTTCGTAAAGTTGTCGCTGATGTTGGAGAACTGGCCAGCATTGAGGCCCATGTCATACGTGCCGACAACGGTGCCCTTGGCCACAGCCGTACCCGTGAACTTGATATTGGCCTCGGTGTAGGCGGCGTTGTCAGAGGTGACGATATAGCCGGTCACAGTCTTCTCGGTGCCGTCGTAAGCCGCAGTTGCGCTGTTGCCCGTGATGATGACGGTGACCTTGTCGGTGACGGGCGTCACCTTGAGGGTGCCGTTGTTCGTGGTGAACCTGTAGTTGCTGGACTTGGTGTTGGCGTTGAGCTTGTACACGAATGCGTTCTCAACGTTGCCCGCGTTGGTGATGGAGGCAGAGTACGTGAACGTCGCACCCTCGCCTTCAGCAAAGCCGGAGACGGTCTCCATTTCATGCTTGGAGTGCTTGGTTCCGTCGTAGGTCCACTCGCCGGAAGCAGAGGTCAGGGTGACCTCAGCTTGGTTGATGACGAGCTTGCCGTTCTCGGTATTCACCATAAACTGGTCGGTCACAACGTTGCCGTCGGCATCCTTCACAACGGGGGTACCGGTGACGTTGTTGGTGTACGTGCCGGCGTCAACCTTGCTCGGGTTCTCGGTCGTAAGGCCAGAGACGGTATACGTAGCGCCGTCGATGACGAAGGTGTCAGTCTCGACACCCGCGGCCTCATGAGCCTTGCCGTCGTAGGTGACGGTGGCAGAGTGCGCCTTGACCGTGACCTCGTACTTAGCATCGCGGTTCATGACCGTGAGGGTGCCCTCGGTCTTATCGATAGTGTAGTTGCCGGCCTTGGTGCCCTCGTTCAGCGTGTAGGTGAAGGCGTTAGGCGAGCTACCCACAACAGTCTGGGAGCCGGTAAAGGTGTACGTGGCGCCCTCGCCCTCGACCCAACCAGTCTCGATCTCGAGAGCAGCAGTGCCGTTGACAAGCGCCGTGCCGTTGTACTGCTTGGAGAGATCGGCCGACTTAAGAGTGACCTGCGCCTTGGCGATGTCGACATAGCCGTCGCTTACCTTAAAGACGACGTTCTTGAAGTTAACGGCGTCGCCGTTGGAGAACTGGTCGGCCTTGAGGCCCATGTCGGTCTTGCCGGCATCGGTGCGCTTCGCCTCGGCAGTGCCCGTGAAAACGGCCTTGTCCTGGGTGTAAAGCTCGTTGTTGGACGAGAAGGTGTATCCGGAAGCAGAGAGTTCCTTACCGTTGTAAGTACCGCTGGCGTGGTTACCGACGATGGTGACAACAACCGAGGCCATCACGGGGTTGACCACGAGGGTGCCCTCTTGCTTCTTGATGGTGTAGTTGTCGGCGTTGGTACCCTTATTCAGCGTGTAGCTGAACGTGTTGAAGGATTCGCCGGCGTTAGTCTGCGAACCGGTGACGCTGTAGGTCGCACCCTGGCCCATGACAAAGCCGTCGCCGGAGACGGTGACCTCGTCCTTGACCAGAGCCGTGCCGTCGTAGGTCTTGTAAGCGGAGGCGGAGGTCAGCGTGACCACGCGCTTCGTGATGGTCACGGAGCCGTCTTCAACAATCTCGAAGGTCACGTTGGAGAAGTTCTTGTTGATGTTCTCGAACTGCTCGGCCTTGAGCTCCATGTCGGTCTTGCCGGCGTCGGTGCGCTTGGCGCTCGCCGTGCCCTTGAATTTAAAGTCTACGTCTGCCCTGGCGTCATACAGGCTGGAATCCGCACCGTCGACAGTGACGCCCTCGACGCTATAGCCAGTCGCTGCGTGCTCGGCGCCGTCGTACAGCTGGGTATTCGTGTTGCCCTTGACCTTGACGACAACAGCCTGCTCGTTCGCGGTCACCTTGAGGGTGCCCTCGGACTTGGTAATGGTGTAGTTGTTGGGGTTGGTGCCCTCGTTCAGCGCGTAGGTGAACGAGTTGGCAGATTTACCAGCGTTGAGCTGGGAACCAGTAACATCGAAGGTCGCACCCTGGCCCTTGACAAAGCCGTCGCCGGAGACGGTGACCTTGTCGTTGGTCAGAGCCGTGCCGTCATACGCCTTGGTAGCGTCGGCGGAGGTCAGCGTAACGGAACGCTTGGCGATTTCCAAATTGCCAGACTTGGTGGAAACAGCAAACTGATCGGTCACGTCGTTGCCCGCAGGGTCAGTCACCTTGGCGGTGCCAACGATAAAGTTGCGATAGGTACCAGCGTCCGTTCCCTTGACCTCAGCAGTCAGGCCGGAAACGGTGTACTCGACACCCTTGATTGTGAACTTGTCAGTCGCAAGGCCGGAAGCAGTATGCTCCTCGCCGTCGTAGGTGGCAGTGGCGGATTTAGCCTCGACCTCAATCTTGTACTTCGCGTCAGCGTCACGGTTGGTGACGGTCAGTGCGCCAGGGTCCTTCCTCAAGTTGTAATTCTTATCGAGGTTCGTGTTGGCCTTAGGCGTAACGGTCTCAATGGTGCTCTCACTCGTGCCAACCTGAATCTGCTGGCCGGCATACGTGCAGCTCTCGATGCCCTCGCCCTCGGCAAAGGAACCAGAGACGACCTCGAAATCGGTTGCGACAAGTGCGGTACCGTCATATTGCTTGCTAGCCTTCGCAGGCTTGATACGCACGTCGCGCTTGGCAATCGTCAGCTTGCCGTCGACAGTGGTCACCTCAAACTGGGAGGTAACGTCGTTACCGGCCGCATCCCTGATAACAGGCGTGCCCGTGATTTTGTTGGCGTAATCGCCAGCGTCGATGCCCTCAGCGCCGACACCCGTGCCCTTAGAATTCGTAGTCGTAAGGCCTTCGACTGTGAACGTGCGGCCGTTGGCGATGACCGTTGTGGACTCGAGGCCCTTGGCCTCATGGGTCTTGCCGTCATAGGTGACGGTGGCAGAGTTTGCCTTGATCGTAACCTTGTACTTCTCTGCACGGTCCTTGACCGTGAGAGTGCCGTCGGTCTTGGTGATGGTGTAGTTGTCGGGATTGGTGCCCTCGTTCAGCGTGTAGGTGAAGGCGTTGGCGGAGCTGCCCACAGCTGTCTGAGTGCCCGTGAAGGCGTACGAAGCACCCTCGCCCTCGACCCAACCGTCACCGGAAACCTTGACCGGAGTGGCGCCGTTGACAAGCGGGGTACCGTCGTACTCCTTGGAGAGGTCGGCAGACTTGAGGGTGACAGGGCGCTTAGTAATAGTAAGCGCGCCGTCGGTCACATCAAAACGAATGCTGGCGCTGGCAAAGTTGCCAGAGACGCCGTCCGCAAGCGTAAAGCTCGTGCCAGCAAGCCTCATGTTGTAGGTGCCAACATTGGTGCCAGTCGCCTTGGCAGCCACGTCGGTGCGCAGGACAACCTGATTCTTAGTAATCAAATTGGTGCTGATAGACTCAACCGTAAAGCCCTCGACGGACTGTTCAGTGCCGTTATAGGTCTTAGAGTCCGTGGCACCCTTGATCTTAATGACGATCTCATCGGCGTAGGGGGTGATGAGAAGGCCGCCATTCTGGGCCTCAGTAACAATGTACTTGCCCGTTTTGTCCACCGTGCCGACCGTACCCTTGGCAAACAGTGCACCATAGGTGCCAGCGTTCGTGCCAGCGGCACCAACGGTGATGGCCGAGAAATCGGCACCCTCGGGCGCACCGGTAAAGCCAGACACACTCTGCTCGGAGCCGTTATACGTCTTGGTGTCGGAATTCGCGGTCAGGGACACGTTCTTGTAGTAGTAGACGTTGATGACGCTGGAACCATCGCGGTTGACCGTGATGGTCGCATCCTGACCGGGTACCACGGTGTAGCCGTCAATAGTCTTGGCGCAGTCGGTCACGCTGACCTCGGTACCCCAAGCAGCAGACTTGGTGTCAGAATCAGCAACCTTGGTTTCGGTACCGTTGAGGTAGTAGTTGACCGTGTAGTTGACGGCATCCTTCTCGTACAGGAATTCAACAGTGTTGTCGCCCTCAACGATGATATGCGTCTTTTCGGCAGGGACGATCAGGTGGTAGCCATCAATCGTCTTGGCCGTCTCGGTGTATTCCTTGCCCAGCTCGCCATAGCACGTGTCAGCCGGAGCGAGCTCTTTATTCGTGCCGTTCTCCAGGTACTTCACCTGGTAAGAAACGAGCGGCGCCCACGTAGCCTTAAGAGTCACGTTGTGGGAAGGCATGGTGAACGTATCGTCGCTCTTAAGAGTGGTGACGCCATCCAGGCCCGTAACGGTCCAGCCAGTGAACCTGTAGTTCTCACGCGTAGGCTCGTGCCTCACGGTCTGAGTCGAACCCTCCGGAGCAGTGTACATGGTGGCGTCCGAGCTGCCCCAAGTGCCACCGTCCAAATCATAGATAACCTGATAACCGCCAACGTACTTGGCATAGAAGTTCGTGGAGTCATTCACCGTATACGGCAAGGTAACAGGCTGCGTAAAGTTTTGATCGAGATACCAGCCAGAGAACGTATAGGTGACACCGTTCACGACCTTGGTATCAGGAAGGCTACCGTTATACACATCGGACAGATTAGTCTTGTCGCCCTTCACATAGTTCTGCGATCCAAGCAGGGCAAACTGTGTGCTGTCCGCATCACGCAGGTAGTACTTAACAAGTGCGACGCCCTTACACTTGATGGACACGTTGCAATCAAGGTGCTTGTCAGGATTACTCTGATTGTTCTTAGAGATTTTCGCAGGTACAAGCGAAATCTCTTCGACATCATCCTTAGTGAATTCAACACCAGGAAGCTGAGCTTGAATGACCGACTTGTAGTTCTCGTAAATCTGATTCCAGGCGTCAGAGCCCCTCGGCACAACATTTGTACCGTTGGGCCAAGAAACCACGCGCTGGTCGACGTTGTCGAAGCAGTTCTTGCCATCGGACCAGGTCGCGCCGGTAACGTTAACCGTTGCAATACCGTACTGAGGGCCCCAGTGTCCCGTGTCGTTGGAGTTTGCGTCCTTTGTCGGGTCAAGCAGGTAGTAGACACCAGCCTGATCCGTCGCCTCGGTAACGGCCTCAACCGTGATGTCCTTTGTCGCCATCACCGACGAGCCATCAGCATTGGCAAACGTAAGGTTCACCGTTGCGGTACCCTGGCGATGGCCCGTGACCAAACCGCTCTCATCGACGGTCAGAATTGCTTCGTTGGAAGAAGACCAGGAGGCGGTGCCATCCGCATTGGCAGGATCAGTCACAGCCGTCAGCTGAAGCGTGGAGAACTGAGTTACAGAGCTCTCGCCCGAAATCGAAACGCTCGTAGCGGGCGTTGAGGCGACAACGTGAATTGTATAGGTGTCTTTAATCGTCCCAAAAAAGGAGGGAACCGCATCAGTGATAACCGCATCACCCTCGGCAACGCCTGTTACAGTAGCAGTCGAGCCATTGCCTACAACAGTAGCGACACTGTCGTTGTCGGTCGTCCAGGTATGCGTGTACCCATCATAGGAACTGGTCAGCGTAATCGTCTGGCCGACCGTGATTGTCTTTTCCGCGACAAGGGCCACCGCGTTGACGTCGGCCTCGCCATTGCCCGTTTCGGCAACGGAGGCGGCACCATTGGCGCCAGCGGCAGTATCGCCCGCGGGGCTCGCGCCCTCGGTCGTGGTCGCGGCGCCCTCGGTCGTGGTCGCGGCGCCCTCGGTCGTGGTCGCGCTGCCCTCGCTGGGTGCGACGGTGTCGGCCGCGCCCTCGTCGGTCTTCGGCTCGTCGGCAGGAGTCTCGGCGGCATCCTGACCCTGCGAGGCATCGCCGGCGGGCGCGACTACCTCAGGTGCCGGGGCGGGATCGGACTGAGTGGTCGGCTCGGTGACAACCTTAACGGTAACGTTCGAGTTGAGGGTAGCTTCAGATACGGTGTAGAGTCCCTGCGCGTCCGCATGGAGCTCGGTTTCCTGGCCGTTGACCAGGGTCTTTACAGCCTTGAGGTCATAGCCGGCCATGGGTGCAACGCTAAAGACAAACGCTGCATGCGCAGGCACGGTGATAGACTCAGTGGGTGCCGCAAAGGCCTGACCATTGTAGTGCAGGGTGGCGTTGGGAACATCAATCCCCACGTTTACCTGGCGATTTGCCTCTGCTTCAGCAGCAGCCTGCTCAGCGGCGGCTTGATCGGCCGCAGCCTGCTCAGCGGCAGCCCGCTCGGCAGCGGCTTGATCTGCTGCAGCCTGCTCGGCCGCAGCGCGCTCGGCCGCAGCGCGCTCAGCTTCGGCAGCCGCCGCGGCTGCCTGGGCCTCATCGGCAGCCTGCGCCCCGTTGGCTCCCTGGTCTTCCGCTACGGCCTGCCCCTGAGCCTCAGGTTCATACACCTCCTCTACGGCCTCTTGAGCGTCTTGCGGTGCAATGGCCTCTGCCAGGGCACGGGTAGCACCCGTCGGCCACATGGAAAAGACCAGCAGCGCAGACATTGCTGCGGAAACGACCCTTTGCGACAAGGGCGCTTGCACACTGTGCCGTCGTGCTTCGCTTTCGCTTCTCTTCGTCATCTCTCCACTCCTTCGAACCGTGTGGGCGTCCCCACGCATGACAAACACCTATATGGCCCTACCAATGCACACAGTGGCATATGCAACGATAGAACCATACAGATATATATTTTAGTCATTCTCCGGACGGAAAAAATAACCGGTCATGCCTACATTATGTCAAAATCGACTATTTGAAATAATTTGCGCAATAGTTGTAATGATTTGCAGAATACCAGATAGATGGTCATATTTCTACTGAATGTAACATTCATACGACAAATCTAGCATAATATTTTGCGTCGATGTTTCAAACTCCTGAATCCCCAGATTACCAGAGAACTTTATTCATCTTCTTCCACACCCAATAATACAAAAAGCTCCCCTCGGCTATGCACGCCAAGCTTCTTGTAAATGCGGCCGGTATGCGCCTTGATGGTACCGCGGGCGATGAAGAGGTTCTCCTCCATCTGCTCAATGGGCATCTTGCGCGCCATGAGCTGGAGGACCTCTTCCTCGCGGTCGGTAAGGTTGTGCTCGCGCGAAATGTCGGACACGCGCATGGCAAGGCGGCCGGGCGCAAAGGGATCGGGCCTGGAAGGCACAACCGGCGCAGCTTCGAACTGCACCACGGCAGGTGCCGCATTTGCCCCGAAGGAACCGCCTGCAAACGAGGCCGCAGCAGCCTCCACGGGGGCCTCAACCGGACCAGAAAAGTCCTCGTGCAAATCGATGCCCCAACGGGCGCCAAGGCTCTTCTCAGGCAGCACGATGACGAGGAATGCCACGAACACCGCAAGGGCAACCACCAGGTGCGCGATATTGCTTACTTCCACCGAAAACGTCTGGGCCACCAAAATGTAGGCCACCCAGCCCATGCTCTCCATGATGTAGCGCGCCGCACGCTCGATGCCGTTGAGCCACGCAGCGTTGATGCCAAAGCGATAGGTGATGTTGCTCAGGATGATCATGATGAACATAGAGAGCATCGTGTAGCCCGCATCGAAGAAGAAGGCCGTGGCCTGGGAATACTGGGCAAGAAGTGGCGTCACGAGCAGCGAGGTGGCGCAGATGAGCGGGAAGGCCACGCGGTAGATGGTGTCGAAGTTGAACCAACGCGAGGTGGAAAGCGATCCCAGAATCACAAAAGCGCAGGCAAAAAGCGTACCGAGCACGTTTCCGGCAACCATGGGCTGGCCGGGCATCGTGGCAAACTGCATGGCAAACGAGCACACCGCCATGAGTGCGATGGGCTTCACCGGCACCGCCGTGCGCGAAATGACCTCGCCTGCATGAGGCCGTTCGGCCACAGGAAGCGTCACAAAAGAGCGATGCGCCCAGCCCAGGGACACAATGGGCAGCACGCAGGAGAATACGGCAATCCATGCAGGGTTGAGTCCCATGAACACCCAGCAAATGAGCTCGCCCACAAAAATGGACGCCGCATGGTACACGGCCACGCGCATGGGGTTGAGCGCCCCGAAGAACTCGCACCACAGCAAGATGAGAAGCGCCAGGCCGCCGCCGGTGAGAACGAGGCCCATATATTTGAGCGTTGTAAAACCCGCCGCCACGGGCGCGCCCACCGCGGCTGGAATAAAGCACGCTGCCACAAGCAGAATCGAGCCGAACGTCATTGATGCGCCCGTAACGGCAAGACAGGCGCGGTTGCTCCACATAGGCACGATGCGACGCGCGAGGAGCGCCACCACAAGCGAGACCACACCGATGCACGTCTCGAACAGCACGTAGTCGGTGAACTCTATCCCAGGAAAAGCCCCGAAACGGAAGAAGGTCGCGATCCACGCGCGATAGACGCCCACGCCCAAGAAGGCCACGGGCATGGCGGACAAGCGGAGAAACATGGCCTTCCAGCGTGGCCAGAAGCTATGTGAAAAAGAACCCATCGTGTAACCCATCCCCTCTTGAAACCGCATCTACCAGCGGGGTTACCACATTAAACCACATTCTGTCGCGAAAGTTGCTATGGTTTAAGTCAACGCGGGGCACCGAGCACCGCATGCACAGACCGTTGCACGCCAACGGTTAGAGCAACTTCGAAAGGGGATCTGTTATGAGCATCACCACTTCTCGTCGCAGCTTTGTCAAGGGCGCTGGCGCAGGCATCGCAGCCGTTGCCGCCACTTCCATGATTTCCGGCGTTGCCTTCGCCGACGATGCCAAGGCTTCCGAGGTCAAGGACGGCACCTACACCGCCGCCGCCCGTGGCAAGCACGCCGACGTCAACGTTGAGGTCACCGTTGAGGGTGGCAAGGTCACCGACATCAAGATCGGCGACAACATCGAGATGCCCGGCATGGTCGAGTCCGTCGAGAAGGTCATGCTGCCCCTCATCATTGACAACCAGACCCTGAACGTCGACACCGTCACCGGCTCCACCATCACGAGCATGGCCGTCCTCAACGCCGTGACCGACGCTTGCAAGCAGGCCGGCCTCGAGGCCTCCATGTCCGCCGCCGAGCACGCCGCCCCCGTGTACGAGGCTCCTGCCACGACCGACGCCGACGTCATCGTCCTCGGCGCCGGCGGCGCTGGCCTGTCCGCTGCCCTCACTGCTGTCAAGGCCGGCAAGACCGCCATCGTGCTCGAGAAGCTGCCCAGCATCGGCGGCAACACGCAGATCTCCGGCGGCGGCATGGCCGCTCCCTGCAACTGGATGCAGAAGGAGGAGGGCATCGAGGACTCCCCCGAGCTCTTCGAGAGCGACATCATCGCCGGCGGCGACGACACCGACCAGGACCACGACCTGGTCAACGTCCTTGCCAACAGCGCCCTCGAGTCCGCTGAGTGGCTGCGCGGCGAGCACAACGTCGAGTTCGCCCGCATGAGCTTCTTCGGCGGCCATTCCGTGAAGCGCTCCCTCGTCCCCAAGGGCGAGTCTGGCGCCCAGATCACGTGGCCTCTCAAGGGCGACGCCGAGGCTGCCGGTGTCACGATTTACACCAACATGCGCGCCAGCGAGTTCGTCGTTGACGACAGCGGCACCATCACCGCCGTCAAGGCCTCCGACCCCGACGGCAACGAGTACGAGTTCACCGGCAAGGCCTTCGTCCTGGCCACGGGCGGCTTCGGCTCCAACGTTGAGATGCGCCTGCAGTACAACCCCGACCTCGACGAGAACGTCCACTCCACCGACACCGTGGCCACCACGGGCGACGGCATCGTCATGGCCCAGGGCATCGGCGCTGGCCTCGTGGGCATGCAGTGGATTCAGACCTACCCCACCTGCGACCCTGTGACGGGCGCCCTGCTCTACATCTACGACATGCGTCTTGACGACCGCGGCATCCTCGTGAACGCCGAGGGCGACCGCTTCGTTGAGGAGCTCGACCGCCGCGACGTCATCTCCAACGCCATCAAGTCCCAGACCGGCGAGGTCGCCTACCTGCTGTGGGACCAGGCCGGCGTGGATGAGACCGGCCTGTTCGACGCACACCCCGGCGAGGTCAAGATGGGTTATGACCTGGGCACCCTCTTCAAGGGCGACACACTCGAGGAGGTCGCCGAGGCTGCCGGCGTCGATGCCGAGGAGCTCGTGAAGACCGTTGAGCACTGGAACGAGATGTGCGACGCCGGCGCCGATGCCGACTTCAACTACCGCTCCAAGATGAACAAGTTCGAGACTGCTCCTTACTACCTGGGCGCCTGCGTGCCCTCCGTGCACCACACCATGGGCGGCGTGCACATCAACACCGACGCCCAGGTCGTGAAGGAGACCGGCGAGACCATCCCCAACCTGTTCGCAGCTGGCGAGGTCACCGGTGGCATCCACGGCACCAACCGTCTGGGCTCCGACGCCGTTGCCGACTGCATCACCTTCGGCCGCATCGCCGGCGCCTCTGCCGCCGAGCTGGCCTAAGGGTCTAGCTCGGAGATGCTCCGCCTACGTGGAGGAAGCATCTCATATATAAGTACGTACGATAAGCCCGGGCGCCCCGCAACCAAGCCGAGGTGCCCGGGCTTTTGCGTTTGCGGGGTGACGAGACTTTTTGACGCATAACCTCGGGTCCCCATGAACGAGCCATTCATGCCTGACCCAGATTGTTGGTTTGCGGGTACAAGGTGGCTCTTCATCCACGCGCTCGGGTATACTGTCATAGCAGGACAAACTCATGTTGAAAGCAGGTGCCGTATGCCGCTTCCAAAAATTGATACCTATACCGCTCCCACCAAGCATACTGCCCATGATTATTGGAACCTACCTGCGGGCGTACGAGCAGAGCTTATCGATGGCAAGCTCTACGACATGGCACCGCCGAGCTTTACACATCAAATGATTGTTGGCGGACTTACGCAGGCGTTGCGCAACCATGTCAAGGCCAACAACGGTCCGTGCAAGGTCGTTCCGGCACCCTTCGCTGTCAATCTCTTTGCTGACGACACCACCTACCTCGAGCCCGATGTCAGCGTCATCTGCGACCCTTCGAAAATCTCAGAGCGTGGCTGCGAGGGTGCGCCCGATCTTGTAGTTGAGGTGGTTTCGCCCTCAAGCCGCCGCATGGACTACCTCATCAAGGCCGCCCGCTACGAACAGGCCCACGTGCGAGAATATTGGATTGTCGACCCCATGCAAAAGCAGACTGTCGTCTACTGTTACGACTCCGAGCGGGGCTGGGCAACAACCTATCCCTTCGACAAGCCCATCCCCGTAGGCATTTGGGACAGCGCAGCAAGCATCGCGGTCGCGGAATTGCTTTAGGGTCGTCATCAAGCAAACACCCGCCCAATCGCTTTCTTCAGTAACGCGTCTGTACGGCAGGTTTGTCGTTATCATTGTCTAAAATTGCAGGTTTAAGGGCAGAGAGCCTCCTGGGACCATGCACTAGGTCGCAAATAGTCGGCATTCGCCAAAGCCAGACCGGGAAATACCAAAGCCGGAGCCACGGCCGCCATTACCAACAGGCGTGAAACTGTCTTCGCCACAACGGCCCCTTTCCCACCACCCGCCGAATCTGGACATACCCCATCTGGACGCGCCCCCGTCGACGCAAAAAGAGACGCGGCAGAAAGTGCAGGCTCCTTCTCATCCCCCCATCCTGTAACCCGTCTGTCGCAATCACGTGGCACACTTGTTTGTCTCAACTGCAGGTTTATTTGATGGGGTGGGTGCATGGAAGAATCGCTTTGCAACTGGCCGGCGCGCAGGCCGCTCATCGGGGTGGCGCCGCGCACCGAGGACCGCGCGACCAAGCGCGACGGGGCCACCATCTATGCCCAACAGCCCATGTTCGACGCCATCGAGCAAGCGGGCGGCATCCCCGTTATGCTGCCTGGACCGTGCGGCCCCGGATCGCTTGCACGCATGGTCGAGACATTCGACGCCTTCGTCATCCCCGGCGGGTACGACTGCAATCCCGAACTCTACGGTGAACATGCCCTTCCCACCTGCGGTCCCATAAGCCCCATGCGCGACCGCTTTGAATGCGCGCTAATCCCCCGCATCATCGAGGCCGAAAAGCCGCTGCTCACCATCTGCCGCGGCACGCAGATACTCAACGTCGCACTGGGAGGGTCGCTCTGGCAAGACATCCCCACGCAGCCCGAGGCGACGCTCAACCCCGTGCCTCACGCTATCAGGCATTCCCAGTCGCCCGACACGCAGGGCGTCGAGGGGCACGAGGTCTCGGTATACCCCCGCTCGCTCCTCGGCCAGGTCATGGGCTCGGCTCCGCAAGACCTGCACGTCAACAGCCTGCACCATCAGTCCATCCACAGCGTGGCACGCGGCCTTGTGGTCAACGCCATGGCCCCCGACGGCGTGATCGAAGGCGTCGAGATGCCCGAATGTCCCTTCGTGCTGGGCGTACAGTGGCATCCCGAGTACCTCTGGGACAAAGACATCCGCCAGATGCGCATCTTCGAAGCCCTCGTGGCAGCGGCAGTTAAATAGGCAGGCATGCGAATTTTGGAATCCGTGAGCATGCCGCATAAGAAATAACATACATTTCACCAGTTGAAATGTATGTTATTTCAACAAAACACCAGTTGGCGAATTTTCAAAATTTCTGAAATGTACGTTAATTTCCCTGACGCTTCAGGCATATCCCCTCCCCCTGCCAAAATCCTTCCATACGACTTTCCCAACACGCGAATTTTTGTCCGCCGCATGGCTATCATGCAAGGAGGCCCTGCCGCAGTCCAACCCTCCTGCGGCGGGGGCCATCCCGTTTTCCGGCAGGAAGGTATGTCCATGCGCCTCATGCACCTCGCCGACCTCCACATCGGCAAGCGCGTCAACGAGTTCCCCATGCTCGACGACCAGCGCTATACCCTTGAAAAGCTTCTCCGCATGGTGGAGGAACGCCAGATAGACGCCGTGCTCATTGCCGGCGACCTTTACGACAAGTCGACCCCCTCCGCCGAGGCGGTGTCGCTGGTCGACTGGTTCCTCACCGCCCTAGCTCGCACAAACACGCAGGTGCTCGTGTGCGCAGGCAACCATGACTCAAGCGAGCGCGTGGCATACGGGCGCGAGCTGCTGGCCGACCAGGGCGTGCATGTCTCACGCGTGTTCGACGGGCACATCGACTCCGTCACCCTCCAGGATGAGCACGGCCCCGTCACATTCTGGCTCATCCCCTTCCTCAAGCCGGCCACGGTGCGCCCCTGGCTCGCCTCGGTCGACCCCGAGGCTTCCGACGCTTCCGCCATCACCAACTCCCTCAGCTACACCGAAGCCCTGCGGGCTGTAGTGGCATCCCTTCCCATCGACACCGCGCAACGCAACGTGGCGCTTTCGCATCAGTTTGTAACCGCCGGCGCTTGGACGCCCGACACATGCGACTCGGAGATGAGCGTCGGCGGCTCGGAAAACGTTGAGGCGAGCGTCTACGAGCCGTTCGACTATGTGGCCCTGGGCCATCTCCACCGCCCGCAGCGCGTGGGTCGCGACACGATGCGGTACTCGGGTAGCCTGCTCAAATACTCAGCAAGCGAATGGAGCTCGCCCAAATCCGTGCCCATCGTAGAGCTGGGTGACAAGGGCGACATAACAATCGAGCTGGCAGAGATGCCCGTCCTGCACGATTTGCGTCGCGTACGTGGCACGCTTGAGGAGGTCCTCGACCCCGCGCGTCTCGCCACCACCGATACGCACGACTACATCTGCGCCGTGCTCACCGACGAAATTCCGCCCGCCGACGCCTTCCAGCGCCTACGCGCGGCTTTCCCCAACCTCATGTCGCTGAGCGTCGACAACACGCGCACTCGCCACGAGGCACACCTTGAGGAGCTTGAACTCGAGGGCCAGGCATCTCTCAGCCCGCTCGAACTGTTCGAGACGTTCTGGGAAGGCCAGGTAGGTGCCCCCTTAGATGAAGAAGACCGTAAGATTGTGCTCGACGCCTTCGAGAAAGCGCAGGTGCTGTAAATGAGGCCCACACGACTCAGGATGAGCGCCTTTGGACCCTTTGCCGGCGTGGCAGAAGTCGACTTCACGCTGCTGGGAACGGAGGGCATCTACCTGCTCGCCGGCGAAACAGGCGCAGGTAAGACCACCATTTTCGATGCGATCACCTTCGCCTTGTTCGGCCAGTGCTCCGGCGAGCTGCGCAAGCCCGAGGACCTGCGAAGCGACTACGCAAGCCCCGACATGCAAACGTACGTCGACCTCACCTTCGAGCTGCGCGGCAAAAGTTATCGCATCAAGCGCGACCCCGGCGGGTATCCGCGAGCGAAAAAACGCGGCGAGGGCACCACGATTTGCCTGGCCGAAGCCACCCTCGAGATGCCCGACGGCTCGCAGCTGAGTGGCAAGCGCGTCACCGAAAAGGTGGTTGAGCTGCTCGGCATCGACGTCAACCAGTTCGGCCAGATTGTGATGCTGGCGCAGGGCGATTTCGAAAAGCTCCTCACCGAGGGCACCAAGGAGCGCACGGCCATCTTCCGCAAGATCTTTGGCACCGACATGTACCAGCGCTTCCAAGACGAGCTGGGCAAACAGCGCAAAGACCTTGCCGAACGTTGTGAGGACGGCCGCCATGAGGCGCAGCTGCTTGCCAGGCAGGCCTTGGGGTGCATGCAGGACGGCGACGAGCCCAAGGCCCTCCTTTCCGATTGGGTCGAGAGGGACGCGCTGCAGGCCGGAAACGCACTTGAGGCCTTCAAAACCGAAAAAGAGCTGCTTGACGCACGTCACAACGAGGCGGCGCAGGCGCTTGATGGGGCCCAGGCAAAGCGCGAGAAACTTGCCCGCGACCTTGACCGAGCACAGCAGGCAGATGCTACCCGCGCTCGCGCCGAGCAGGCACAGTCTCAGCTTGACGAGATCGCCGCGCGTCTGCCGCAGCTCGAGGCGACGCAGGAATCCTGCAGCAAGTCAGCCGAGGAGCTGCCGGGGCTGCAGCAGCGCGCCGGTGCCCTGCGCGACCAGCTCCCCAACTACGCCCGACACACGGAGGCTCTCGCACAGGAAGCGCGTGCAAAGAGCACATGCGTGGCGGCCCAAACGACGCTCGAGGCCCGCGCCGACGCAAGCGCCCGCGCACAGACGCTCGTGCAGAACCTTGACGAGCAAGTAAAGAAGCTTGCCCATGCACGCGAGGCCCTTGCCAAGGCCGAGGGCGACGCTTCGGCAGCTCAGCGCAGCCTCGAGGACGCACAGACGCTCAAGGATGCCGTTGCGACCGTCACCGGCTGCGATGAAAAGATCGCGGCCATCGATGTTCGCCTCAAAAAGGTCGACATGCTCTTGGCTGAGCTCGACCAAGCCGATGTAAACGACCAGGCAGCTCTCGACGCATGTGTGGCCAAGGAGCACGACCTTGCCGAAGCTCCGCAGCGTCTCTCGCAGGCTCGCCTTGAAGCCCGTGACACGCAGGCACAAATCTCTCAGACAGAGGACCTGGTCAAGCAGCTCGGCGGCGTTGAGTGCGAACTTGCAGCCAAAACGAGAGCGCACCAGGATGCCGCCAAGGCATACAGCCAGGCAGCAGACACGCATGCGGCGCGTTCCCATGAACTTGAGAACCTGCGTCGAGCCTACGAGGACGGCCTTGCCGGCGTGCTTGCCGCAGGCCTTGCCGAAGGTCAACCGTGCCCCGTGTGCGGTGCGACCGAGCACCCCCATCTCGCCCTTGTCGGCGGCAACACCCCCTCAAAAGACGACGTGCAGGTGGCACAGAAACGGGAGGCGCAAGCACGCGAGCATGCCTCCGCACTCTGTGGGCAAGCAGAAGCTGCCCACAAGCTGGTGCTAAGCTGCCAGGAGAATCTGAATAGCTTTCAGCAGGCAAACGGAGACAGCGCGGCCCTATCCGAGCGCATCTCCCAGCTCAAGGCCGACCTTGCCGCGCAGCAAGCAACGGTTCAGGCCCTTGAGGAAGAAAACGCCCAGCTGGACACGGCCAGGCACGAGCAAGCGGCCCTGCACGACAGAGTCGCCAAGCGTGCCCAGAAGCGCCAGGAAGCAAACTCGCTTCTGACCAGCATCAAGGAGCAGCTGGCACACGAGCAGGCAAAGCGACAAGGCGCACTGGAGGCGCTTGCTGCCAGCGGCCACGATGCTAGCGAGGTCGACACCCTGCTCTCAGAGTCCCGACACGCCCTGGACGAGGCGGTTCGTGCCCAGGAATCCTGCCAGCGCGATGCACAGGCCCTGCGCGAAGCAGAGGGTCAACTCGAAGCCGCAAAGCCTCGCGCCGAGGAAGCCCGTGCGGCAGAAGAAACCGCCATGCGCGCCCTTGAGCAGGCAAAACAGGACGTCAAGGTTGCCGAGGAGCACACGCATATGGTGGCTGAGCGCCTTGAGTTCGCCGATGAGGCTGCAGCTCAAAAGGAGCTCGCGTCTATCGAGAATCGAGCGCAGCGCATCACCGCCGCACTCGATGAGGCACGCGAAGCACTGCAGGCCGCACGCACTAAGCAAACTCGCGTTGCTTCAGGCCTCGAGACGCTGCGCCATCAGCTCGAGCAGTTGGGCGACCACGACACGTTGGGTCTCACCGAGCAGCTCACCCAGGCAGACGAGGCGCTGGTAAGCGCCAAAAAGCGCGAACGCACCGATGGCCAGGCCCTTGCCACCCTTGTCGAGCTCACGTCCCAAATGACGAGGCTGGCCGCAAACGACGCCAAGCTTCAAGAGACGTTCGCCCGCCTCGACAGACTCGCGCAGCTGGCAAACGGCAGCATGGCAGGCACCGAACGCCTTACCTTCGAGACGTTTGTGCAAATGCGCTACTTCGAGGTGGTGCTCGCCGCCGCCAACACGCGCCTGTCCGAAATGACCCAGGGCCAGTACGAGCTCGTGCGCTGTGAGCGCCTCGAGGGAGGCAGCGCCAAGGTGGGCCTCAACGTCGACGTGCTCGACAATTTCACCGGCAAGGCTCGCTCGGCTAAGTCGCTGTCGGGCGGCGAGAAGTTCATGGCATCGCTTGCCCTGGCACTGGGCCTTTCCGAAGTCGTGCAGCGCCAGGCAGGCGGCATCCAGCTCGACACCATGTTCGTCGACGAGGGCTTCGGCTCGCTTGACCAGGAGAAGCTTCGTCTCGTGATGCGTGCGATGTCTCGCCCCGGCTCCTCGGGCAAACTCGTGGGCATCATCAGCCACGTGGAAGAGCTCATGGGCACCATCGACCGCAAGATTGTGGTGGAGCGAGGCCGCGAGGGTTCGACCCTGCGCGTGGAAGTGTAGCTGCGCCATTGGGCGTGCGAACAGGCACTTTGCCCCTGTTTGCACGCCCGATACCTCCGCAAGCCCGCATGCACTGGCGGCGCCTTGGACCCCCTGTGCTCCGCTCTCAGCGCAAGCACATGTGCGCACCACCCCCCTCCTTCGAGCGGTCATTTCGCACCGTATGCCGTTTCGTTCACGCCATTCGCATGGAACATTGCCCCGTTCGCCGTTCAATTCCGTATTTGTGTCAAAATGGGGATTTCGTAAGCTTGGGCGCATCTGGAGCTGCATGGCATCAGGCGCGTTCAGTCGTCCCGTTCGTTTGGAGGTCCGCCGCACATGGACGCCTTGACCCTGTCGCTATGGAGCGTCATACCCTTTGCGGGCATGTTGCTTTCCATCGCCATCATGCCGCTGGTGATTCCGGCCTGGTACGAGAAGCACCAGCTGCTTGTCGCCGTTGGCTGGGCCCTGCTCTTCTGCATCCCGTTCGCCATCTTCCATGGCACGCACGAGCTCGTCTATGAGCTGATCGAGTCGGTCGTGCTTGACTACATCCCGTTCATCGTGCTGCTTTTCGGCCTGTTCGTCGTGACAGGCGGCATCGCGATAAAAGGCCTCATTGCCGGCACCACGCGCAACAATGTCCTCCTGCTTCTGGTAGGCACGTTGCTCTCCAGCTGGATCGGCACCACGGGCTCGGCCATGCTGCTCATCCGCCCGCTGCTGCGTGCCAACGCCTGGCGCAAGTATAAAGCGCACATCGTCATCTTCTTCATCTTCCTGGTTGCCAACATCGGCGGCTGCCTCACGCCCCTGGGCGATCCGCCCCTGTTCCTGGGCTACCTGCGCGGCGTGCCCTTCTTCTGGACCCTGCAGCATATCTGGCCGTTGCTCCTGCTCAACACGGCTATCCTGTGCGTCGTCTTCGCCCTCATCGACAACCACTACGTGCGCAAGGAGACTGCCGAGGGCCGCAGCCCCGCCGACCTGCTCGCACCTGGTGAGAAGGCCGAGAAGCTTCACATCGAGGGCGGCATCAACTTCCTGTACATCGGCATCATCCTCGTGGCCGTCATCCTGAACGGCGCCCTGTCCGACATCAGCCAGACGGTCCGCGTCCACCTCTACGATGACATCTACCTGGGCCTCAACTTCTTCGTGCAGATTGGCCTCATCCTGCTTGCATGCGTGCTCTCGCTCAAGACCACGCCCAAGCATTGCCGCGAGCACAACGAGTTCGGCTACGGCCCCATCGCCGAGGTTGCCAAGCTGTTCATCGGCATCTTCATCACGATGATCCCTGCCCTCATCATCCTGCGTGCCAACGGCGCCGCCCTGGGCATCGACAGCCCGCTCAAGTTCTTCTGGGCAACGGGCCTGCTCTCCTCGTTCCTTGACAACTCCCCCACCTACGTCGTGTTCCTCACCACCGCCGGCGCCCTGGGTGCCACGAGCGGCGTGGCATCGACCGTGGGCTATGTCGCCACGCAGGAGCTGCTTGCCATCTCGGCCGGTGCCGTGTTCATGGGCGCCATCACCTACATCGGCAACGCCCCGAACTTCCTGGTGAAGAACATCGCCGAGATCAAGGGCACCAAGATGCCCTCCTTCTTCGGCTACATGGGCTGGTCTCTTTCCATCCTCGTGCCCCTCTTCATCCTCGACTCGGTGCTGTTCTTCCTCTAACGACGCGGCAGGCTGCACCCCATAGAGAGATTCAAAGGCCTCGGACCCACATGGGCTCGGGGCCTTTCTTGTGTATGGCAGATAACCGCCCGGCAATGCCATTCCGCGCCGTCACACTGTGGTATCGTGTATCGCCGTTGTTTTCAGGTGTCTGCACGTGGGGACGCAACCCGCATGGAGGCAAGCTGTGCCAGGCGAGGTTGCGTCCTTCGCCCAGCGCCAGAAAACGGCACGTGAAATATTGTCGGGCAGTTCGTAACCATCCTGCCTTGCGGGCGAGGCTTTCTCGTGGCCGCTCAAACAAAACTAGGGAGAGGGCGCAAGCCCGGATATATGCATGGATATGGACCGTTACAGCGTCGTTGACACCAAGCGCAAGCGCGAGATCGTGCTGCTGCGCGGCTCGGGGTGCGTGTACAAGCGCTGCACCTTCTGCGACTACCATCTCGACCGATGCGATGACGAGGACGCCAACTTCGCGCTCAACGCCGAGGTTCTCGCCCAAGTGACGGGATGCTACGGCGACCTCGAAGTCATCAACTCAGGCTCGGTCTTTGAGCTGGATACGCGCACGCTTGCTCTTATCAAGCAGATTTGCGCCGAGCGCGGCATCGCGACGCTGCACTTTGAGTCCCACTGGCTCTACCATAAGCGCATCGAGGCCCTGCGAGCCGAATTTGCCCCCATCGAACTCAAGATGAAGCTCGGGCTGGAGTCTTTCGACCCCGCCCTGCGTGAGGACGTGCTCAAAAAGGGTATCGCCGAGACCAATCCCGCAGCGATTGCCAGGGATTTCGACGAGGCAAGTATGCTGGTGGGCATCACCGGACAGACGCGCGAAAGCCTTCAGCGCGACTTTGAGCTGGGCCTTGAGCATTTCGATCGCCTCTGCGTCAACGTCATGTGCCCCAACACGACCCCCGTCAAGCCCGACCAGGCAGTCATCGAGCTCTTCATGAGAGAGTTCTATCCCGCGCTTGAGGCCAACCCGAGGGTCGACGTGCTCGTGAACAACACCGATTTCGGTGTCGGCGCATAAGGCACGCGTCCTCGATCCTGCATACAACCAAACCTTGCGTGGCCTTACCTGAAAGGCGAACTTACGTATGAACGAGTTTCTTCTCATTGGATCTGTCGTCTTCATTTTCGGCATGGCGCTGCTCGCCTACCGACTCTTCGGCAAAACCGGCCTGTACTGCGTCTCTGGCTTGGCCATGGTGCTCGCCAACATCGAGGCCCTCATGATGGTGCGCGCCTTTGGCATCGAGCAGACGCTGGGCAACGTGCTTTTTGCCGTGACGTTCCTCATCACCGACATCTTGAGCGAATGTGAAGGCAAGAAGGCTGCAAACAAGGCCGTGTTCCTGGGGCTTTTCATTTCGGTGTTCTTCCTGTGTCTGAGCCAGGCTTGGCTGCTCTACACCCCCAGCGAGTCTGACTGGGTGTCGCCGGCCATCCACACCGTCTTCTCCAACACCCCGCGCATGATGCTGGCTTCCGTGGCCGTGTATGCCATCAGTCAGCTGCTCGACGTGTGGCTCTACCACAAGCTTTGGGCCCTCACCGAGAAGCGCAGCGGCAAGCGCGACAGCTTCCTGTGGGTGCGCAACAACGCCTCCACGCTCACGAGCCAGCTTGTGAACACGGCCCTCTTCACCGCGTTCGCCTTCTGGGGCACCTATGAGTTCCCCACGCTCGTGTCCATCTTCGTGTCGAGCTACCTCATCTACATCGTGACGTCGCTGCTCGACACCCCTGCCCTCTACCTGGCCCGCCGCATCAAGAAGGCTGGTAAGGCGGGTCTTGAAGAGACCGGCGAGTAAAGAAACACGCTCGCAGGCATATCGGGAAGCTCCGCTGCACATCTGCCGCCCTCAGCACGTCAGCGCGAGGGCGGCAGAAGCAACCACTCGACTGCGCACCAAGAGGTCGTAGGCACGCTAAGTGTCGGCGTCTATGCGCCAAAACTAAAAGAAGCCCCTGCTGCGACCCGCAAAGGGTCTACAGCAGGGACTTCCCTGTCTTACCAAAGCAAGCGCGCCATCCAAACACGGCGCACGGGTGCTTTACAGCTCGAGCGCCTCGCGAAGAATGGCGTCCTCTTCGAGCTCGGCCTCGGTCCAAGGCACATACACGTCGGCGTCCACACCGCGACCGTTGATGCCGTGGCCGGCATGCGCCTGGGGCGTCTGGGCCATGGGGTAGATAAACAGCATGTCATCGTCGAAGTTGACGGTGAAGAGCTGCTGGAAATCGCTCGCTCCCCTGCTGGACCTGCCAACAATCGTGGCCTTCTCCTGACGCTGCAGCGCCTGAAGCAGCGTCTCAGCCTCACCGGCGCAACCGTCGTCGCACAGCACGACAACGCGGCGGGGACCCTCGTCGGGCTCAACGGGCACAAGCCATTCGTCGGGCAACAGGGCCGGCTCCCACACGAAGCCCGTCTCAGCAAGCTCTTCGATGCGGTCGACCTCAGCGCGCTCCTCTTCCTCCGACCAGCCCTCCAGGCGCGACTGCTCCTCGACACTGGCTACCATGCGGTCACAGTTGCCCTTCGAGTACAGGCAGAACAGACCCATGTCACCCATGAAGTCGGCGAACGACTGAGGGGTGTCGATGAGGAACGGCAGAAGCGGCTCAACACCCTCGAAGGAGCCTCCCTTGCAATGACGTAGGTCGAGCACGAGCTTGTCGGCGCGGCGCAGCAGCCCCTCGTTCTCAAAGACCACGCCGGCAACCGCATCGGCATCCTCGAGGGAGTCGATGCGCATGTACACGGTCTCGTCATCCTTCGGCTCGCAGTACAGCACCGGCTCCATCTCGGCCAAGGCGCGGGCATCCAAGGCATTATGGTTGGGCTTGATGTCGAGGCGAGCACCGGTCGCCGCGCGTTCAATCTCGAGGGTCTTGGCGTAATGCAGGAAGAAGCCCCAGTCCTCGCGCTCGGGCGTCACACCAAGCAGCGCGCGACGACGTTCGTCGTTGCGATAGGCGTTGATAGGCTGACCGTCGATGGCAAGGATACGGTCGCCCTTGCACAGGCGGTCGTCGTCCCACACCTCATCGACAAACAGGCAGTCCTGCGCAGCCCGTGCAGAAAAACCCACGTTCCAGTCGTGACGAGGGTTTGAGCCGAGTTTGATGATGCGCAAATTGGGGTCACCGGTGCATGCAAGGTAATAGCGCACCAGGCGGAGGAACTCACTGTCGCGGCGATGCGTTGCGCGCGAGCCGAGCTTGGAGACGCGCGGCCTCACGTCGGGCAGCAACGCGGCGTTTCCATCACAACCTGCGTAATCGTGCGACACGATGGACTCAATTTGGTCGAACATGTCCGAGTACGAGGTCAAATGGGATAAGCCGCTCACGACACTCCAATCAACGTGGCCAACCTTGCCCACGCCGACAAGAATCGGCGGAATCTCGCAAGGCATCCGTCCATCGGGACAGACTGGTTTATTGTACCTCTTCGCACGCCTGATTCATCCCCGGCGCATATACTGCGCAGGAACACCCGAATCGTGCCCGCCAAACTCCCCCACCAACAGCCGCAAACCGCCCGTTTGGGTTTTCCATCACGTAAAATACCAGTTTATCCATAGGTTTTTAAATCTTTTTTCCCAGATAAGCAGTATAGTTTTCCCATTAACGCGTGTTTTAATCAGCTTCACCCGAAAGGCAGCTTATGGAATCCGGAGATTTCCTCGTACTTTTGGCGATGATCCTCTACTTCATCGTCGTGCTCACCATCGGTTTTGTGTACTCGAAGAGGGCCAACTCTTCAACGTCCGAGTACTTCCTGGGCGGTCGTCAGATCGGCCCCTGGTTTACGGCCTTATCGGCCGAGGCTTCGGACATGAGCGGATATCTGCTCATGGGCCTGCCGGGTCTGGCGTACTTCGCCGGCTTCTCCGAGGCAGGCTGGACCGCCATCGGCCTGGCCATCGGCACCTGGCTCAACTGGAAGCTCGTGGCTCAGCGTCTGCGCCAGTACTCTGAGGCAACCGACTCCATCACCGTGTCGGGCTTCTACAACCGCCGCTTTAAGGACGACAAGAACATCATCGGCACCATTGCCGCCCTCATCACGATGCTCTTCTTCTGCGTCTACGTGGGCAGCTGCTTCGTGACTGTGGGCAAGCTCTTCCACACGCTTTTCGGCGTGGACTACGCCACCATGATGGCCCTGGGCGCCTTCATCGTCTTCCTCTACACGATGGTGGGCGGCTACCTCTCCGTGGTTGCCACCGACTTCATGCAGGGCTGCCTCATGTTCTTCGTGCTCATCATGGTGCTCATCGGTTCCATCACCGCCGCCGGCGGCGTTGAGAACACGGCAGCATTCCTCTCGGACATCCCCGGCTTCATCTCTGCCACGATGGCTTCCACGCCCGTCATTGGTGCCGACGGCATGCAGGTTGTTGAGAACGGCATGCCTGTGTTCGGCGAGCCCGTCTCGTACGGCCTTATCACCATCGTCTCCACGCTCTCCTGGGGCCTGGGCTACTTTGGCATGCCGCAGGTCCTCACCCGCTTCCTCTCCATTCGCTCGCATGAGGAAGTGCGCGCCTCGCGCATCATCGCCGTGGTCTGGGTCGTCATCTCGCTCTTTGCCGCCATCTGCATCGGTCTCATCGGCCGTGTGGTAATTCCCACCGAGTTCGTCACCGAGTCGAGCGCCGAGAACGTGCTCATCGTGCTTTCGCAGATGCTGTTGCCCGCCTTCATGTGCGGCCTTGCAGTGTCGGGCATCCTGGCCGCCTCGATGTCTTCGAGCTCTGCCTACCTGCTCATCGCCGGTTCCTCGGTGGCCGAGAACATCTTCCACGCCGTGTTCAAGAAGGACGCCACCGAGCGCCAGGTCATGATCGTGGCCCGCATCACGCTCATCTGCGTGTTCCTGTTTGGCATCTGGGTGGCATGGGACGAGAACTCCTCCATCTTCCGCGTGGTGTCCTACGCCTGGGCCGGCCTGGGTGCCGCCTTCGGCCCGCTGACGCTGTTCTCGCTGTACTGGAGGCGCACCACCAAGCAGGGCGCCGTGGCTGGCATGCTCACGGGCGCCATCACTGTGCTTGTGTGGCACAACTTCATCAAGCCCCTAGGCGGCATTTTCGGCATCTACGAGCTGCTCCCCGCCTTTGTGCTGGGCTGCCTGGCCATCTTCATCGTCTCCAAGCTCACGCCCGAACCCGACGCCAGCGTGCTCGAGGAGTTCGATCACTACCGCGACGAGCGCGCTCCCAAGACGGCCGAGCAGGCCTAAGCGAGCATCGCTTCATAGCACCGCACGCAAGCGCGGCGGGACCCGGTACAACCTGGGCCCCGCCGCGTTTTTTGTGCCAGGAAAGATGATGGGGACCGCGCCCTTTGCCTTACAGCCGCGGCAGAGCCTCGTACCAGGCGTCATAGGCAGCCTGGTCCATCGCGAGCTCGAGCATCTTATGATGGCTCGTCTCGCCGCGCTTGATTGAGACGGATCCTTTTGAGATGCCCAAAGCCCCCGCCATCAGCTTGCACACGGCCTTATTGGCCTTGCCGTTGTCGGGCGGGGCGGTCACGCGCAGGCGCACCTCGCAGGTGCCGTCATCGGCACAGGAAACACCGACTACCTGGTCTTTACCTGACTTGGGGGTCACGTGCACGGCACACGTCACACAAGCGTTGGGCATGGTCGGGCACCTTTCAGTCGTGGGCGGCCACACCGTGGGGTCGCGCGTCAAAATGACACGGCGCGCCGCTCTGGACCATTTCGCTAGAGCTGGTAGAGGAACACCATGAGGGGCATGGTCACGATACAGCACAGGATGGTGACGACATTGATTGCGCTGGCATATGACGCGTTGCGATTATATATCTGCGCCATCTGATTGATTGTGGAGGCCGAAGGTGCACTTGCGGCAAGCAACGTGATAAGCAGGACGTTCTCCCCGTTGGGTGCCAGGCTTGCCAACGGCGTGAACTTGAGAATCGCAAGGCCGATGAGAGGAAGCACTATCAGGCGCATGATTGCCGTGAAGGGAAGGCGCTTGAAAGAGAGCAGTTCTCGGAAGTTGACGCCCGCCATGATCATGCCCGTCACAATCATGGCGGACGGGCCGATCATCGAGCCCACCGAGCTCATGGCCAGCTGCACAGGCTCCGGCAGGCGCAAACCGGTGATGAACAACAGCAAGCCGATGTAGACCGAGATCATGTTGACGCCCAGCAACACCTGACGCCAGTCGATGCCGCGAATGCCGCGCATGAGCGACTTGCCATGCGACCACAGGAGAACGGTCTGAACCACCAGGTAGGCAGTGCAGTAGATGACCATGTCTTGCCCCATGATCATCACAACGAGCGGAATGATCAGGTTGCCGCAGTTGGAATAGGCGAGCGAGGCCTGCTCCACCTCGTCGAGCTTGAGCGGCTTTTTGAACACCGTGGTAAGCACGAGGAACAAACCTTGCGTAGCCACCGCGCCAATGATGGCGACAAGAAAGCCCAACCGTACCTCTTGGGTCATGTCCACCTGAAACGACGAAATGATCATGCAGGGGTTGATGACGTAGAGGTTGAGCATAGAGATGGCACGGCTGTCCTGCGGCTTTACAAAACCGGCTTTGACCAACGCGAACCCCATCGCCATCATTACGAACAGGGATAGTATCTTCTCGGCAAGAATCAGACTCAGCATGACACAGTGCACCCGTTTCTTTGTGCCATCTCGGAAATGGATGGCGGCATGGTAGCGCTTCGACGTTGCAATGGTTAGCAGGCTTGCACTCATCACAAGACCTAAGCGTGTTATTGTGAGATTTTCTTACATTGCATGTACAGAGAATCTTATTGGGGGTACAACACGGTGCATGCAAATACGCACACGCGTGCATCGCCCCAGAAAGGAAGCCTTACCGATGAAGGAATTCAAGACTGAGAGCAAGAAGCTCCTTGACCTCATGATCAACTCGATCTACACCAACCGCGAGATTTTCCTGCGCGAGCTCATCTCCAACGCCTCCGACGCTGTGGACAAGCTTGTCTTCAAGAGTCTCACTGATGCAAACGTGCAGGTAGACCGCTCGGAGTTGGGTGTACAGGTCTCCTTTGACAAGGACGTGCGCACCATCAGCGTGCGCGACAACGGCATCGGCATGACGGCCGAGGAGCTCGACGCCAACCTGGGCACGATCGCCCACTCCGGCTCGGAAGCCTTCAAGACCGACAACGCCGAGGCCCAAGGCACCGACGTCGACATCATCGGTCAGTTTGGCGTGGGCTTCTATTCCTCGTTCATGGTTGCCTCCAAGGTGCGCGTGGTGAGCCGCGCCTTCGGCTCCGACGAAGTCAACGCATGGGAATGCGACGGCCTGGACGGCTACACCATCGAGCCCGCCACGCCCGAAGAGGCCGCGCTCGTGGGGGACCACGGCACGTGCATCACGCTGTACCTGCGCGAAAGCACCGAGGACGAGAACACCGACGAACTGCTCAGCGAGTGGCGCCTGAAGGAGCTCATCCGCAAGTACTCCAACTACGTGCGTTATCCCGTGCGCATGGAGGTCACGAAGCGCCGCCAGCTGCCCAAGCCCGACGACGCGCCCGAGGACTACAAGCCCGAGTGGGAAAGCTACACCGAGCTCGAGACCATCAACTCCATCAAGCCCATCTGGAAAAAGAGCAAGTCGGAAGTCTCGCAGGAGGACTACGACGAGTTCTACAAGGCGACCTTCCACGACTACGCGGCGCCGGCGCGCACCATCAGCTTCCACGCCGAGGGCCGCATCAGCTACGACGGCCTGCTCTTTATCCCCTCGAAGGCCCCGTTCGACCTGTACAGCGCCGACTACGAGAAGGGCATCGCGCTGTACTCCTCCAACGTGCTCATTCAGGAGAAGTGCGCCGACCTCGTGCCCGACTACTTCAACTTCGTGCGCGGCGTGGTGGACTCCCCCGACATCTCGCTCAACATCTCGCGCGAGACGCTGCAGCAGAACTCCCAGCTCAAGGCCATCGCCAAGCACGTCGAACGCCAGGTGAAGACCGAGCTCGGCAAGATGCTCGCCGAGGACCGCGAGGGCTACGAGAAGTTCTTCGAGAACTTCGGCCGCGGCCTGAAGTTCGGTATCTATGCAAGCTACGGCATGAAGGCCGCGGAGCTCGGCGACCTCATGCTCTTCTGGAGCGCCCGCGAGAACAAGATGGTCACTTTCCGCGAGTACGTGGACGGCATGGCCGAGGGTCAGGACAAGATCTACTACGCCGCCGGTGACTCGCGCGAGCGCCTCGAGAAGCTGCCGATGGTGAAGGTGGCGCTGGCGCGCGGCTTCGACGTGCTGCTGTGCACGCAGGACGTTGACGAGTTCATGCTGCAGGCGATGCACGCTTACCATGTGCCGGAGGTCCTTGCCACCGATGAGACCGAAGGCAAGGAGGCCCGCGATATTGAGCTCGCCAATGTGGCCAGCGCCGACCTCAACCTGGCAACCGAGGAGGAGAAGCAGGCCGCTGAGAAGGCCAGCGACGACAACGAGACGCTGCTGAGCGCCATGAAGGAAGCTCTGGGCGACAAGGTAAGCTCCGTGAAGGTAAGCGCAGGCCTGGGCGACTCCCCCGCCGTGCTGACCAGCGAGGGCCAGGTGTCGCTCGAGATGGAGCGCATCATGGCCATGATGCCCGAATCCGCCATGGCGCCCAAGGCCCAGCGCGTGCTCGAGCTCAACGCTCAGCACCCGGTGTTCGCCAAGCTGTGCGCCGCTCAGCAGGCTGGCGAGGGTGAGAAGGTCGCGCTGTACGCAAAGCTCCTGCTCGATCAGGCACTGCTCGTGAGCGGCATGCCTGTGGACGACCCCGTGGCGTTCGCGGAGAACGTGTGCGCGCTGATGTAGGGCGCTGCGAATAGGCAGGTCTCCCCGAGGCCCCGCCTTTTCCCTCGTGACACTGGTTTCGCGAAGATGTCCCGAGAGAAAAGGCGGGGCCTACGCTTGTCTGTCGGTAAGGCGGTGGGGGCAGTATTTAAAAGCAGGCGTTAGACTACTCGCCATTCACGGATGGCCCAAAGGGATAAAAACGGAGCCGCGCCTTTCCGTCTGACAAACGGCGGGGTATGTAGAGCCATGCGGAACGAGGCGGTTCTCATTGTTGCTGAAGTTGTCGGCAATGCTTTGTTGCCTTGTATGCGAGGGGCACTTTGGGGACCGCCGTTTCGGGCAGCGTCGAACTCAATCGCCTGCGCTTACCTCAGGTGTCCCAGAGCATAGTTTTTGCCTCATCGATTTAGCCCGCATCGGTCCACTCTCAATGATAGCCGAATGGTCTAGAGCTGGCACATGTGACACGACAGGCCGAGGGGTTAGCTCTCGGGGAGCTCTTCGCGCTCAAAAGCGGTGAGGGGGGCGAGAAAGCCGAGGGTGGAGAGGGCGGTTTCTACCTCGTCGAGGACTTCGGGGGCATCGGCACTCACCAGGTGAAAGTGATAGCCGTCAGTGAGGGCCATAAGCGGCGAGGAGATGCCTTGGGCGAGGTCCGACAAAAAGTGCTGAACGTCGCGGCGAGACTTGATGTTGAGCGGTGCGCTCAGGCGGCCGTACGTGCGATGGTTGACCATCACGTTCTCGACCGTGGCACCCAAATCAACGATGGCGTTAAGCTCGTCAGCCACCTGCTCGGGGGTGTGGCGAACCTTGAAAAGACGGCTGGGGCGCCGGGCGAGTGTAGCCGAGGTGGCCTCAGCGAGCACGTATCCCCTATTGGTGGAAGTGATTTCGGCACCCGAGGTGCGCAGCAGGGCGATGTCTTGCACGATGACCTGGCGGCTCACGCCAAAGCGGCCAGCCAAAGCTGCACCACTCAAAGGTGATTCGGCCTCGCGCAACGCCGCAAGCAGGGCTTCTCTTCTCTGCACGCCTTCCATCGCTCGTTAGTCCCTCGCAGTCGCTTTCCTTCATTGTCAACGCCGCATTGTACCCGTATGTACGCAAAACAAGCTCATCACACTTTCCATGAGAGCAAGAATGTAATTGCACCTGCATACAAGCGAGTTGTGCCCGGCGACATTCGCCATCTGATCCAGCGACTGATTGGATGGACTCGTTTGCAAAACACGCTTGGGGTGTTCGCCGTTTAGTTGGACGTCTGATTATGCCCGTTTGCTTGCAAGATACGCTCGCTGGTTCGATATCGAGTTTTCTGAGCAAGCGCAGGCCCCTAATCGCACGGCACACCGCAATGCAAGGCAATTCAACTCCCAATTAACATACATTTAAGAATTTCTAAAAACTCGTCAACTGGTGTTTTGATGATTTAACATACATCTGAGTTATTGAAATGTATGTTAAATGCCTTGGTATAGAAAGAGAAGACCCTCGCACAGACCCGTGCCCCCATGTCGCGCGATATGGGGGCACGGATTGCGTCCTAAGGGTTGCTTACTCGGCAGCCGCTTCGGTCTTGGCTCGGGCCTTGTCGGCGGCCTCGAGCTTGAGGTCGCCTTCGCCGATCCAGCCGATGCGGCGCAGCACCAGGCCAAACGCCCAGGTGAGCACGGCGGGCAGCACAAAGCAGATGAGGACAAGGCCCAGCCAGTCCATGGCACCGATGCCAGTCATCGTACCAGCTGCGATGTCGTTCAGCCAGCCGGTGTACACGCCGATCGGACCCACGAGACCACAGGTGCCCATGCCCGAAGAAATGGCAGCGCCGTCCATACGCAGGCCAAACAGGCAGGTAGCGATGGGTCCCGTGATGGCAGATGCCAGGATGGCAGGAATCCAGATGCGCGGGTTGCGCACGATGTTGCCCATCTGCAGCATCGAGGTGCCCAGGCCCTGAGAGACCAAACCACCCCAGCCGTTCTCCTTGAAGCTCATGACCGCAAAGCCCACCATCTGAGCGCAGCATCCCGCAACAGCCGCACCGCCGGCAAGGCCGGTAAGGCTCAGAGCCGCGCAGATGGCAGCCGAGGAAATGGGAAGCGTAAGGAAGATGCCCACAACCACCGACACGACAATGCCCATGGCGAAGGGCTGCAGGTCGGTTGCCCACATCACGATGCCACCGAGCCAGGAAGCCGCCGCACCGATGGCGGGAGCGCACAGCATCGACAGGCCACAGCCCACTACGATGGTGATGAAGGGGGTCACAAGGATGTCGACCTTCGTCTCACCGGCAACAATCTTGCCAGCCTCGCAAGCCACAATGGCAACCACGAGCACGGCAAGCGGGCCACCCGCGCCACCTAGGGTGTTTGCCGCAGCACCCACTGCTACCAGCGAGAACAGCACGAGCGCCGGAGCACGCAGGGCAAAGCCGATGGACACCGCCATGGCGGGACCGGCTGCGGCCTTGGCATACCCGCCGATTTCCTCAAGCACGCCGATGCCGAGCTGCGTGCCCAACGTGGCCAAAATGGTGCCCATGAGCAGGGAGGCGAAAAGGCCCTGCGCCATGGCGCCCATTGCGTCAATGAGGTAGCGCTGCACGCTAATCTCAACGTCTTTGCGTTTGAACAGTTCTGCAACCTTGCGACCCACCATGCATCCTTTCGCTGGGAACTCATATGCGCGGCGCACGCCAGCGTCGCTTGGATGGGTAGTTTTAAAACTCCCCGTCTCTTGGGTCAAGCTTTCTGCAATGTTAGGTGTCTTGTCAGTAGGATTTACACAAACGCGCGCTTTTCGACCCCTGCGCCTTCGCTACACTGACACCAGCAATGCCATGACCTCGGACGGTATCGCCGGCATAAAAGGAAACACGCGCCCCCAGAAAACTCCCAGCATCTCCATTCCGCGAAGCTGGAAGCAGTTACTATATGCACGTGTTTCCAGACAGGGAGGAGCAACGATGGACGCGGAATACGACCGAATCGCGTACGATGCAGAACAGCAGCTCAACGAAATCAGGAACCGCCACCGCCGCGATTATGGGCAAGCAGCGATTGATGAATACATACCTTGCGTCAATCAGTCATATCTCTTCGACATGCCAGAAGACCAAATCCCTTACTACCGCCAGTACCGCAGCCCAGAACAACAGCAGTATCGAGGTGACAAACCAGGAAAATACAGGCTCGATCCTGAAGTGAGCGCAAAACAGCGGCGCATAATAGAAGAGAAGGAAAAGCTTAAGACCAAGATGAAGCACGTCGCCATCACCGGCGCATGTTTTTTGGCCGCGCTCGTAAGCGTTGGCGCTGCCGCCTGGCATCTCGGTCGCCACTCGGCGCAAAAGGACCTGCGATAGGCAATCGAGCCGCTGCGCCTGCGGGGATCACGTGGTTTCTTTTGGGCGCTGGGGGCAGTCACTGCGGGGCAGTCGTCCTTGAGCGGCGGCCGCGCATGCGTGTGCGGTATCATGGCTTGTCGCACATTGGCAGTGGCTGACCCGCTTCGATTGGCAACCAGAAAGGCGTGCCTACTGTGAAATCACCGCTTGCATATTTGAGGAAGCCCCCGGCGAACTACGCAGAGTGGCATGCGCGTGCAAGCGCTTGGTGGCGCATCAAGCCAGGACGCGCCAAAATGCTCGGCCGTACGTGCAAGGTGCTCAAATATGCCTGCTACCTGCTCTATCCTGCGCTGCTTGTCATGTTGGCGATGGAGTGGGCACACGGCGACTGTACGGGGACACCGTGGAACTTCTTTCAAGCCCTCGCAGTACCGGCGGTTGGCTTCGTCCTTGTGAGCCTCATGCGACGCGCCATCGACGAACCGCGTCCGTATGAAGCGTGCGGCATCGAGAAGCTCATCGACAAAGACACCCAAGGGAAGTCGTTTCCTAGCAGGCACTCCTTTTCGATTGCCGTAATCGGCATGTGCTGGCTAAGGTACGTGCCCGCCACGGGAACTCTCATCCTGCTCGCCAGCCTCGTCATGGCGTGGGCGCGCGTACTCGCCGGGGTCCATTACCCGCGCGACGTCGTATGCGGGCTCTCACTCGGCGTACTGGCGGGACTTGCGATGTGGATGTAGCCCAAAGCACGCTAACCCCGACACCTCAACACGTCCCGTGCACGAAGATGCGTTATGCTTCTTGGCTCGACTAGAGCAATGATTTTCACTGGGGGCAGGAGATGGGCATGAAAGAGATTCGCAAGCAGATTGGCGCCTTTTCGAAGAATGACCTTGACGGCGCTCCCCTCTCCCGCCGTCAGGCATGCGGAGTCCTCGGCGTCTTCGCCTTGAGCGGAGTCGCGGCGCTCCTCACCGGTTGCAATGAACAGGGCAGTCAGCAGGATTCCGACGGAGCGCACCTCGTAGCCAGCGTGCAGCCCAACGATCTTGCCACCGTGAGCGATGCGAGTGGAGCAAGTACAGACATGCCTTCTACCAGCGCAGACGACGGCGCCGCTCAGTCCACCCCTGCCTCGGGCACCCTCCAAGTTCCCGCGCAAGGAAACACCACCTACACGAGTGCCAGCGGCGCCACTTGCATCGTGCGCAGTGCCGACGAGCGCCGCGCAACAAGCAACAGCACCAACGAGGAGTTCCCAGGCCGCCACGTGTGCTTTCTCACCTTCGACGACGGACCGAGCACGAACACCCAGCGCATCCTGGGCATTCTCAACGACTACGGCGTGAGGGCCACATGGTTTGTGAAGGGCAACTGCGGCAGCCTCGAGGAGCTCCCGGGCATCTGGGAGCAGGGCAACCAGGTGGCCATCCACACCTACACTCACGAGTACGAGCAGGTATATGCCAGCGTCGACGCCTACTGGGCCGACCTGCACCAATGCGGCGACGCCATCGCCGAGCAAATCGGACACTCCCCCACGCTTGTGCGCTTCCCCGGCGGCAGCGTCAACGACTTCAACGCCGGAGTGCGCGGCGCAATCATCGAGCAGATGAACGAGACCGGCTACCATTATTTCGACTGGAACGTCTCCTGCGGTGACGGCGCCGATCACACGGCCGATGAGCTCGTGGGCTACACGATTGGCGAGGCTGACGGATGCCATTCCTGCTGCGTGCTCATGCACGACTCCGCCGCCAAGGACACCACCGTGGAGGCTCTGCCGCGCATCATCCAATACTTCATCGACAACGGCTTTGAGTTCGACGTCCTGCTCAGCGACACCTTTGGGTACCACTTTTAGGTTGAGGCGGGTCGAGACCCATTGCCAGCAGACTGGATTAACATACATTTGACGAGTTGAAATGTATGTTAAATCATCAAAGTCCCAGTTGGCGCGATTTTCAAAATCTTGAAATGTATGTTGTTTTGTAAGCCGCGACATATCCAGGCGCACAAAAAGAAGTGGGTCGCCCTCAATGGGGGCGGCCCGCTTTTCTTCCAATCTACCGCGAGCGCTCAGTGTCGCCTAGCCCTCGACGACACCGTCCTCAGCGAGGATGCCGCCGGCAGCCATGTAACCGCCGACAAACGCCAGGCCAAGGTCGGCATACATGCCGGTGAGGGGCTGACCGGCTGCATTGCCCTCGCCTGCCGAACCGCCCGCGGTGTGCCAGGCAGCATACAGACCGGGGATGACCTTGCCGGCCGTGTTCACAACCTGCATGGAAGGCGTAACGTGCAGGCCGCACTTGGAGCCGAACACGTGACCACCCACAGCCGCCGCGTAGAAGGGCGGCTCGTCGAGGGCGAGCAGCCACTCGGCGGGATACTTGTAGGAAGCGACGTAGTCCTCGCCAGCCTCGCAGGCGGCGTTCCACTTCTCCACCGCCCCGGTCAGCACGCCGGCATCGAGGCCAAGCGCACTCTCGAGCTCTTCGATGGTATCGCAGCACTTGATAGCACCGGCGTCAATCATCTGCTGGAAGCCGGTGCGCCAATCGCGCAGGTCAAGCGGCACGCGATCGATGTAGGGGTCGTCGTCGGCAACAATCGTCGCCTTGCGGCAGATGACCTGGCCGAAGTAGTTGTCAAGCATGAGCTGCTCGTACTTGGAGTCGAAGATGCAGTACGTCTTGCCGTCGGGCTGGGCCATCTCGATGGAAGCGGTGTCGCACAAGCCAGCCGAGCTGGGAGACTCGTTCGTGGTGTAGGGGAAGCTACGACCCGAGGTGGAGATGTAAGGCACGCGCTCGCCGAGCTTGTTGATGCGCAACCACGGCTGGCGAACCACCTGGTTGCCGTCCTTGTTGATGTGGCACTCCATCTGGGTGTCGAACTCGTCGTAGTCGCGCCACCACACGCCGCCGTCAAAGGCGCCCGTAGAATCGAAACCAGCCAGATCGGCGCCCACGCCCATGCCCATGCGGATGCACTCGCCCGTACCGTTAGGCGGCGTGGCGATGTTGGCGATGCCCTTGAGGCAGGTGGCCGAATACTTGGCCATCATTGCACGGTTGACCTCCATGCCGCCAGCGCACAAAACGACACCGCGCGTGGCATGGATAAGCTTTTCGCCATCGTCCTGCTTGACCTTCACGCCCACAACAGCACCTGCCGCCTCGTCGAACACGAGAGCCTCGACCTCGCAGCTCGTGCGCACCTCGGCGCCGTCATCAACAGCCTTCTGCACGAGAAGCTGCAGCGGGATGTAGTTGACGTTGATGCCGTTGGTCTCCGTCTTCATGCCGTCCCACTGAAGCAGGCCCGCGCCGGCCGGCGAGGGGTTGCTCGCCACCCACTTGGCGTCTGCATGGTCAATCATCCAGTCGATGCACTTGGGGCCCTCGACCGCCATGGCACGCATGAGCTCGGGGTCGCCCGTCATCTGCTGGCAGCTGAGCATGAACTCGACGATGTTGTCCACGTCGTAAGGGTAGCTCGGGTAGGCCCACTGGGCCTCCTCGGCCAGACGGTGGCCGCCGAAGTTGGAGAACATGCTGGAGCACTGCGAGTTGCCGCCGGTCGAGATGCTGCGCTCGACCATGAGCACGTCGTAGCCGGCCTGGGCCAGGCGGATGGAGGCGTTCACGCCGGCAGCACCCGAACCCACGACGACGATCTGGCGCTCCTCATCCCAGCTGGTAGGCACCTCAACGGGCGGAATGGGCGCAGCGACGGCCTCGAATGCGGCACGGGCTTCATCGTCGGCAGAGCTCGCGGCATCAGCGCAAGCAAGGCCAGGCACAGCGGCAAGCGCGGCAGTGGCTCCGGCGGTGGCGGCCGAGGCGGCCAGGAAGTCACGGCGATTCAGCGAAGTAGCGGTCTTGGTTTCCATACGATCTCCCCTTTGCTCGAAATGGAAAGTTGCTGGTACAACAACGCAAGACACATGGTACGACGCTACGGGAACGCAACCCTGCAGGGCTTTTCTGCCAGCTGGACAGTCTTTTATACGGGGTGGCGCCCGAGGCTGTTTAGCTGTAAAGTTTCCTTTACAGCAAGGGGATGTCGCAGCGTCGCAAACGGGGGGATGCGCGATGAACACGCAGTATTTGAAGGAGTTCCTGGTATTCTCCGAGGAGCTCAATTGGACGGTTGCAGCCGAGAAGTTGTTCACGACGCGCCCCACGCTCGTCGACCATATGCGCTGCCTCGAAGCGGAGCTTGAATGCAAGCTTATCGTCAGCAGCCAACGCCAACCGCGCCCCGAACTCACCCCGGCTGGACGCCGCTTCACACGCACCGCAAAAGAGCTCATCGAGCACTGGGACGCCGCGCGCGTTGAGTACCGCGAATTGGCGGACAACCTGCTCACGGTACGCGTGGCGTCTTCGAATCTCCCTTGGCTCGAAACCGTCCTCTACAAAGCACGCCGTGCCATTCAAGAACGACACCCCTACAAGCGCATCGAGATTGCCCCCGTGTCGGGCGCCCGCTCGAGCATCGAAGCGCTTGATGCAGGCGAAAACGACATCGTCGTGGCAGGCTTCAAAAGCTACCTCAGCGAAGAAGAGCGACCCATCCCTGAAGACATCTGCGGTTTTGCGCTCGACACCGAGCCCATCCACCTGCTCATGACACAAGAAAACCCGCTGTTTGGGCGCGAGCAGATTGCTGCAGCCGACCTCGACGGAGTCGCCTTCGTGCTGCCGCCGGACATCTACCGTTCCTGGACACGCGACCACGTAGATGAGCGATTTGCGCAGCATGGCGCACACATCACCATGCGTACGCTGGCCTTTTCGGGACACACCGAGTACTTCACGTACGAGTTTGGGCAATCGCTCGGCATCGTGCCGCACACGCTCGTCCCACGTTACGGTATCGACGCCCGTGAGGAATATCGGGCGTTTGACTGCACCGACATGCCACTTGAGACGCGCTTCTATGCCTTGTGCAAGCAATCATTTGCCGAAAGCGAAAACGGCGGTCTGCTCTTCGACGAGATGCGCCGCATCGTGGAGGAGCGCGGGCGGGGGTAAGACGTGCGGCGGTGGCAACCGAGGGCCAAGCGCAACATTTCGCGCACTCATTTCCCGCCAGTCCGGCCCTTCTCCCCCAACGTGATTGCCAAAAACGCCAAAAGTATGCGCTTTGCTGTAAAGGGGAACACTGGACGTATTCCCATGGCCTCATTCTCCCAGCTAGATGCGTTGCACTAAAACAGCTTCACAGCACTGACGGCCCCTCTTAAAGTTAAAGCGCATACTTTTGGGCAATTTCGTTCTGTTCTTCGGTCCATGCGCAACTGCAAGATGGAATTATCTCCTCGAGAAGTAGCGAATGCCACCCCCCTAACGCCCAAGGCCCCCATCCCGCAAACTCGCAGGATGGGGGCCTCGCTTGCCCAGGAAAACCCAGGCAGGCATCTTGCTTCAGTTTAGCGAATCGGACCGCTCGCGCTTATGCCCAGGGCTCCAGGGCGCTCACGTTCTGGCCGCACTTCATGCCAGAGGTGAAGCACTCGCAGATGTTGCCGCCGCCGGAGTAGTAGTGGTAGAAGATCGAGCCGAACTCGCCGGCGCCGTAGAGGCGGGCGACGGGCTGGTCGTTCCAGTCAACGAGCTGGTAGTCGGTGTTGCGAGCACCGCCGCCGTTGGTGTTGAGGTAGCACAGGCCGCACTTGATAGCATAGAAGGGGCCATCGGTGACGCCGAGGGTGACGCCGTTCTTCTGGTCGTTCTCGGAAAGGGTGCGACCAAACTCGGGGTCCTCGCCGTTAGCGCCGTTCTCGTTGAAGGCGTTGATCTCGTCAACGAAAGCGGTCAGGTCGTCGCCCTCGTAGCCCATGAGACCGCCGAGCTCCTCGATGGAGTCGGCCTTCAGCACGTAACCGTCCTCAATCTCGGGTGCGCAGTCGTCGCTCCACTGGACGGGGCCGTGCACGGACATCCAACCCTCGTTGGCCTTGGTGTTGGACCAGCCGAAGGTGGTGCCGGCGGTACGACGGGTCTCGTCGAAGACCATCCAGAAGGGATAGTTGGCCTTCTCGAGGCTGGGCTTCTCCTGGTTGAAGCAGGGATAGGGGTAACGCTTGTCGTGTGCGGGCCAGCCCATGCCGCTATTCTCGCCGATGAAGCGCTTGCCGTGCTTGTTGACGAACACCATGTGCGTCGTATCGCCCGAGTTGTAGGTGCACACGGCCTGCTGGTACTCCTGCGACAGGTCGTAATGGCAGATGGCACCGTACTCGGTGGCGGCCATGTGACGCAGCTTCACGCCGGCCTCCATGAGCATGCGCACGCCGTCGCCCGTGTTGTAGGGGCTGCCGATGTGGAACTGGTCGAAACCGGGCATCACGAAATCCTTGATCATCTCGTAATTGGCCTCGAAGCCGCCGCATGCCATGATGACACCCTTGGCCGCCTTGACGCAGATCTCCTTGTCGCCCTGCTGCACGCGGACGCCGAGGACCTCCTTGGTGGCAGGGTCCTGGATGAGGTGCGTGACCTCGGAGTCGTAGTTCAGCGTGATGGAGTCGGCGTAGCGGTCCTTGATGACGGCGTCGATGTTGTTCCAGGTGCGCTGGCCGCCGCCCTGGCCGTCGAAGGCCTCGTCGAAGTTGATCATCATTGAGTACTTGTTGGAGTTGGGGTACTCCACGCCGTTGAACTTCTTGGAGGTGCGGTCAGCGTCGTTCTCGGTGATGTCGGCGCTGATGATGTTCTCGTTGAACCACTCGGGCATGAGCTCGGTGGCCTCGGCCACAGCCTGGCACTCCTCGTCGGACGCGCCGCCGTCGGCCAGAGCCTTCCAGTAGTCAAACGAGCCCTCACCCGTCACGATGTTGAAGTAGCCGCAGCACACGGAGCTGTTGCCGCCGGCATACTCCTCGGGAGCCTTTTCAAAGACCTGCACCTTGGAGCCCTCGACGGCAGCCGAGATGGCAGAAGCCTGGCCGGCATAGCCGTAGCCCATGACGACAACGTCGGTCTCGACGTCCCACGCCTCGGGAGCGGCGTTGGGGTCGCCCGCAGCCTCGTCGGCCAGGGCAACCGAGGCCATGCCGAGCGCGCTGGCGGCGACGCCGGCAGTGGCGCCCTTCAGGAAGGAACGACGCGAAGTGGTGGTGCTGACGCTCATGTGATTCCCCTTCTCTTGTCTTTGCTGCACAAGGACGATTTGCCGTGCGCAGCATGAGTCGGACCGAGCCAGCTACAAACCCGAAAATGCCCTTGCCTGATGAATCGTTGCACAGGGCGCAGACGGGTTTGAGCCGGATGCGGTTGAACGACACCCATCATGCGCCGCAACTCGCCCCAGAGGCAGACACGTTCGGTGCGTATTGCAAACATGGGCATATACCAGGCAATTTGAAAGATAGACACGAATCGTGCCTATTGATGTTCGGGATAGTTGAGCACGTAACGGCATCTTCTGGAGTACACTTCGCCTCATATCGCACGCAACGACAACACAGGGGGAACTGTGGCGGACGACAAGGGCACAACTTCGGGGATCCTGGCGATGCCCCTCAAGCAGTCATGGCCCCTCTTCAGCCTGTGGACCATGCATGTCTGGATCTATTGGTTCAACACCACACCGCTGCGCCCCTCGGGCGTCGCACCCACATGGGCGGGCATCTACGGCGCGATGGCCGTCGTGCTGCTCGCCGTCGCGCTCGCATTCCGCACCAAGAAGGACTGCTCGCGCATCGGCAGGTTCGACATCCCCATGACCGTCGCGATGTGCGCGTGCACCGCGTCCGTTCTGCTTGCGTCTGTTCTTGCCGCCGGCTCAACCATTTGGGCGACCGTCAACGTCGCCTTGGCGGGCGTGTGCATGGGCTGGGGCTATCTGCGCTGGTCGGCACCGTATGCGGACATGGGCATCCGGAGCGCCGTGGCGTGCCTGTTCGGCTCCTACGTCGCGGGTTCGACCATCAAGATCGCATTCGACGCCGCCCCCGGCTGGCTTGGATTCTGCCTGGCATTCGCGCTGCCCATCATCTCGCTCATCTCCCTGCAACTCTGCGCAAAGATCGAGCTGCCCCAAGGCGAGATCCGGCGCGGAGAGATCCTCTACAGCGGCATGTCCGCCCTGCAGTTGCTTTGGCGCGTGGCACTGTGCGTGTTTGCGTTTTGCCTGGTACGCCAGGTGGCGTCGCTCACCACCACATCGAATGGATTCGCCCTTGCGGGGCGCTTGGTGGGCCACTTCGTAGAAGTCGCCTTTGCCCTTGCGGCCCTGGCCTGGGTGTTTCGTCTCAACCGAGCGCTCGACTTCCCCCAGCTGTGGCGCTTCGTGTTTCTCTTTTTAGCGAGCACCATCGCGGCCGACTGCCTTTTTGAGCCTTCCCTTTTGCCGCGCCTGTGCGACGGCGTTGCCATCAGCCTCATCGTCATGCTTCTGTGGCTTGTGCTCGCAGACGTGGCGCATCACAGCGACCACCACCCGTACGTGATTTTCGGCCTGGGATGGGGCTTGTACGTAGGGGCTAACTACCTGGGCCTCGTTCTTGTACGATTCGTTGCCGGCGGAGCAACCATGACGGCGGAGCTGGGTGTGACCCTGTTGTGGGTGACCGGCGTGGTGATGGCGTTCTGCCTGGAAACGCGCGACCCCGATGTGCAGCGACTCTTTGCCGACCTGCGCACGAAGGTGGACCCCGAGGAGTTCGCGAGCATCGACGAGCGCTGCGAGCAGCTTGGCCAGCAATACGGACTCACCGGCCGCGAGGTCGACGTGCTCAAGCTGTTGGCCAAAGGGCGCAGCAAGATATACATCGCCGAGACGCTCTACATCTCCGAGAACACCGTGCGCGGCCACTCCCGGCGCCTCTACACCAAGCTTGGTGTGCACACCCGCGACGAGCTTCAGGCGATGCTGGGGATTTAACCGCTGTTCGCCGACGTTCAAGCAAAGCGGGGCGTCGAGAAGCCGCCGGCATTGCAAGCATTGCAAGCGGCAATGAGATTGACCCGTGGCAGTGACAGCGGCGCATCCACGATAGAATGGGACCACCGTTGTCCACTGCACATATCTGAGCGGCGCACAAGGAGACTGCGTAAAAACGCTTGGGCGCAGAGCCGAACATGGTAAGGTGATGCTCGGAAAACTACTGCGGACAAGGACATCACGCATGCGCATTGAAGACTCGGAAAACGAATCGTACATGCAAGCTGAAGACACGCACTCGATAACGCACGGCTTAGCGACCCTTGCCTTCGCATTGGCCGCAGCTATCCTCCTTACGTTCGCACTTGCGCAGCCCGGCTTGCCTGCCAGGGCATTTGCAGACGTTGAGACCGCAGCCACGGCGGCGACCACGGGCGAAGGGGCCGCAGCGGAAACTCTGCCGTCGGCCTCGACGGTAACGGGGGAAGACTTCCTCGCCGCGCTTGACGCCTATGTCGCCGCGAACCCCGCAACCGACGCGGGCGACTACGTCGAGATAGACAACAACACGCCCTCGTTCACCGCCGATGACACGACAACCGAGGCTTTTCAGTCATTCTCCCAGCTTGATTGGCTGGGTCGCTGCGGCACCGCATACGCGTGCCTAGGCCCCGAGACGCTGCCGACCGACGCGCGCGGCGACATAAGCGATGTGCACCCGAGCGGCTGGGTACAGAACTTCTACGACTTCATCGACGGGGAGTCCCTCTATAACCGCAGCCATCTGATCGCCCACTGCCTGTCGGGCCAGAACGCCAACGAGCGCAACCTCATCACCGGCACACGCCACTTCAACGCCGATGTCATGGAGCCTATCGAGGCGATGGCGCTCGACTACATCGAGCAGACCGGCAACCACGTGCTCTACCGTGTGACCCCGGTCTTCAAAGGCGACGAGCTGGTGGCGCGCGGCGTGCAGATTGAGGCCCTCTCCATGGAAGACGGCGGGCAGGGCGTGTCGCTCAACGTGTTCCTGCGTAACATCCAGCCCGGCGTGGCCATCGACTATGCAACCGGCGACAACTGGGCCGACGAGACGGCGACGGGCGACAGCTGGGACACGGGCACGGGCACAGGAACAGGGGCGGCGGGTGGCTGGGGCACGACGACCGCAGTGGTCGGCGCCTCGACGCTCTCCCCCATTTCAATCGCAGCCGCAAGCGACCAGGCTACCAGCAGCTCAAGCGACACGCCTGCAACCGTGACCTACGTGGTCAACAAGAACACGGGCAAGTTCCATTATCCCAGCTGCCCATCCGTGTCGAAGATCAAAGCCAAGAACCGCATGGACAGCGACCAAACCCGCGACGAGCTCATCGCACAAGGCTACGTCCCCTGCAAGAACTGCAATCCGTAGAGGTCGGACAAGAACATCGGCACGCTCGACTGCCGAGGAAATCGACGCACTCGACACGGTGAGCGGAGCCACAGGCTTCCATGGGCATCGTCGACACGGCCTCAAAGTGAATGGCGCAGTCAACACGTCAGGCGGAACCACCGCAGTCGCTTCCAACGCCCTGAAAGAAGCCGTCAAGGCGGCCATGGGGCTCTAAAAAGCACGTGGGCGGTGCGGGACCCAACGACCAGTGGTCGTGTGTCCCGCACCGCCCGTTTATGTTGGTATTCCTAGCAAATACCAACGACGTTGATGCGTGTCGCCTTCAGGCAGCGTCCCCTACGCGTTCGCGGCCACGACCTCGCCCATCGAATCGGCGAGAGCGGCAAGGCAGAGCGTCGTCTCAGCGGTGATCTCGTCGAGGTTCATCTGCTGGTTGGTGCGCGCCTCGGTCAGACGGGCGATGACCTCGGAGTAGTCGACGCCCTCCTCGCCGTAGTGCTCGCCCAGGAAGGCAATGACGTCGTAGAGGTTCTCGCACGGACGCTTGATGAGACCCTCGCCCCAGGTGCCCTCGGCGTTGTCACGCACGCGCACGAGCTGCGCCTCGAAGCACTCCTGGGAGAAGCTGTAGGCGTACCAGTTGTAATCTACCTGGTAGATGATGTCGTCATACGCACGGTCGCCTTCGCCCGCCTCAAGCGCGGCAATGGCCTCGTCGAGTGCGGCGATGTTGCCCTGAGCCTGCTCGTAAGGGAACACCACACTGCCGTTCCAGTCCCACGCGTAGAGGCCGGCGCGAATGTCGCGGTAGATGCCAAAGAGGGCCTTGTTATAAGCGGGGGCGTCGCTGACCTGGGCGGACTCGGTCAGCTCATCGAGCGTACGGGCAGCATCCTTAACAGCCGCGAGGCTCTCGAGGAACTCCTCGGGGTTGGAGACGACCTCGGGCGAGAAGCTCGCCTCAAGCGCCTCGAACTCGGGAGCGAAGAACATCGGGCGCACGGTGAGCGCATCCACGCTCACGAGCAGCTTGGTGAACACCTCGTGCACCATCTGGTAGGCCTCGGGGTCGGTGCCCACGCACTTGTTGTCCATGTTGGTGTGGTAGAGGTTGCGCTTGTAGTAGCACTCGTCCGGCTCGCCCATGGCGGCGTCGATGACGGCCACGCCGCACTGCGAGTAGCAGAACTGGTCGGTTCCGGTGTCGGAGGGAGCGTCGACGACAACGTTGAACTGCGGGTATCCCGCAAACACGGAGTCCAGCACGCCGCACGTGTAGTCGAAGAGCTCATAGGGGCAGGTCAGCCAGTAGTTGACCTCGCCTTCCGGGTTGAACATGTCGTCGATGTTGAGCATCATGAACGCCTGCTCGGCCCACTCGGGATGCAGCTCGGTGATCATCTTCCAGGAGCCGACGGCCCAGTCGCTCTCGCAGTTGGTCTTGCCCCACTCCTCGGCGCCGTGGAACACAAAGCGCAGGGTCTTGGCGGGCTTGTAGCCGCTCTCAATGACGGCCTTGGCCATGCTGAGCGCAATGCTGCAGCCAAAAGCGTCGTCGAAGAAGGAGTGGTAGTAACCGTCCATGTGAGCACCCACGAGGATGAGCTCGTCGCTGGCGCCAGGAATGTCGCCCCAAACGTTGGCGCTCTGGCCGCCCAGCGTGATGACGGACTTCGCGTCGAGCGTCACAAGCGCCTCGCCGCCGCCCTGAGCGATAGCCTCGAGCACGGCCTTGTAGCCGTTGACGCTGATGGAGAGCGCTGCTGCCTCATGCGGGCCACAGGCATCCTGCGAGCCCACGGTGTCGTCGTCGTACTGGCAAAAGCCGCTCGTGTTGCACGCAATAACAGCGCGGGCGCCGAGGAGATGGGCCTGGTAGGTGGGATGGTTGATCCACCAGTCAGCATACTGGTCGATAGAGATGAGCACGAGCTTGCCAGCGATGTCGAGACCCTCGAGGTCCTCGATGGTGCCCTGGCCACCGTCGACGATGGCGAGTTCCTCCATGTCGGCATCGATAGAGGTTGCAAAACCACCCAGGGCGATAAAGTCATCGGTGCCGGCATTGCCCGGCAGGTAGAGGCGAGCCTTCTCAAACGTCCAATTGTCGCAGGTGAAGGTGTCCTTCGTGACGTTGGTGAGACCGATCTTCTCCATCTTGGAAGCCATGAAGTCGATGACCTGGGCCTCTGCGGGAGAACCGGCGCTGCGGTTGCCCACATCGGGGTTGTCGCCAAGGGCCGAGATGGCATCTGCGATGCTCTCGGAGAAGGCCGTGTCAATGTGCGCGAGCACCTGGTCATATGAAGCCTCGGCATTTTGCTGCGCGAGTGCGAAACTTGCAGGCAGACTGCCGACTCCAGCGGCAAGTACGGTGCAGGCTGCAGTCTTGACAAACGTCCTTCTATCCATTGCGTGAATCCCCCTTTGAGTGTGGGTGTTATAGAAACGGATGCACTATAGGGGATATGGATTTCAGGTTTGCAAACTTTAGGCAAAACTTTGCTAACTCTAGATAAAATTTTGCCGAGGGGCACGGCTTGAAAAAGCGAGATCTGAATTTATAGCCGGAGTCATAGGCGGCATGGTCCTATGGCAACCAGATAAAGTATGAGACCGATGCTATAATCACCCGGCATGAAATCCGTTCGGAGACTGTACACCGGCAGGGCCGTTAGGGAGACATGCATGTCAAAACAGCTTGAAACCAGGCTCAAGATTGTTGCCGCCACAAACGAACTCATGAAGACAACCTCGACCACGAAAGCGCGCGTAGTTGAAGTTTGCAAAAAAGTAGGCATCTCTCGAACAACGTTTTACGAGTACTTCGAGGACATTCCCGCTGTGTCCACCTGGTTTTGGGACCATCTCATGAATCAAACGCTTTATCTCATAGGCACGAAATACAGCTGTTTCGAAGCGCACCTGCGCAAGTTCACCATTATGCGCGAGCACCAAGAGTTTCTCTATAACTCGTTTCTTGTAACATCCTATCCATGGGTTGTCCAACACGGTGGACGGCAAATGTACGACATCTACGAGGAAGTTCTCACTCGCAAACTTGCCCGACCTCTCAACCGCAGCGAATCGCTCCAAATCGAATTCTTCGTCACAGGCGCCAAACACATGACACGACATTGGGTAGAAGGCCATATGGCCGATTCCCCCGAGCTCATGGCCCATATTTTCACCTCGGCCATGCCCGCATTTGCGCTCCCGTTGCTCGAACCAGACAACAGGTCAGAAGCATAGACAAACGCAACCAATACAACGTTATGAAGGGGTCGCCGACTTGTAAGCCGACGACCCCTTTCACGCTTAATTCTCACCAGGGAACAAACAACAAGCGAACTAAGACATCGGGCTCCGTAGACCCGTATTACTTTGCGTAAGCCGCATGGCAACTCTCAACCGGCACTGGATACTCCTGCCCCATAATGGACATAGCTGCCAGCCAAGCAAAGCTGATAGCGTGGCTCATGCACAGTCCACCATAGAGCTGCGGGTAGTTGCCATTGAAGAAACCGCCGGAATCCAGACCGCACATGTACAGACCAGGAATCGGCTCACCATCGGCCTTGATGGCCTGCATCTTATCGTTCACACGAATGCCGCCCAGTGTGGAAAGTGCCCAACCAGCCATCTTGGCAGCATAGTAGGGCGGCTCGTTGATGTTGGACAGACGCCAGGGAGCCTTACCGTGGTCAATGTCTTCGCCGTCATCGGCCATCTGGTTGTAGCGCTCGACAGTTGCCAAGAAATTAGCCTTGGAGGCCTCGTCCATACCCATGGCATCGGCCAGCTCCTCGAGCGTGTCGCACTTAATGAGGTTGCCGTTTTCCACGTTGGGGTCAATGTACACCTGCTGCCACTCATCCGCATCGCGGCAAGGGTAGAACTGACCCAGCAGCAGGCAGTTCTTGGCACCGGGCTCGGCGACAAGACGCGAACAGATTGTCGTACCAAAACTCACGATATCATCCCAGCTCGATGCATCGAACACCTGCCAGGCGTAATGGCCGGGCTGCATAGCAACGAGGTTGAACTTGAAATCGTAGGGCTCATCCTCGTTGCAGAAACGCTGGCCCTTCTGGTTAACAAAGAGGAACGGCTGCGAGCCGGGCCACCAGAACGCGTTGTTCTGGCCACCCTGACCACCCAGGTCGCCATCGCCGCCGTTCGTGATGCACCCGCGGTCAAAGATAAGCAGAGACCCGGCGAAGGAATCATCCATCGCGGCCCCGGCCCAATGGGCAAGCTTAATGCCGTCGCCGTCGCGGCCGTCGCCACCCATGTGGTTAGAGCAGAACTTATGTGACACGACGCCGAGCTGGTCCATCATATCCTTGTTGCCCAGGAATCCACCGCAGCACAGCACAACACCCTTACTAGCGTTGTACTGCACGTAAGAGCCATCCTGCGCCTGGGCAATAACGCCCGTCACCGCGCCGTCGTCGCCTTGCACAAGCTCGACAACCTTAGTGTTGTACTGCATGATTCCGCCGTTCTCGGCGTAAATCTCACACAATGCCGGGATAGCGACCTCGGAACCCATGGGGTTCTTCGTCTCCTCCAGCGGAGGCTTGTAAGCGGTGTGATAGGTGTTCGTGAAGTAGAAGTTCTCGGGGTAGAACTGCTTCTTCACAGTATCAACCATAACATCGAGACCCTTGGCCTGCATCTGCTCCTGATACCAGTCCACAAAGGCACCCGAGTTGTAGGCCCACAGGCGGATAAGGTTTTCGTCGCACTTACCGCTGGCATAGCGAACAAGATCGTGAATCACATACTCCTTGTCAGCCTCAACGCCTGCATCCTTCTGCAGCTGGGAATCGCAGGCATCGATGTCGCCGGCCCACATGGTGTTGGCCTCAGTTTTCTCGAGGATGATAACGTCGGCTCCGAGCTGAGCAGCCTCGACACCGCAGATGACACCAGCGTTGCCGCCGCCCACGATAACAATCTCGTGGTCCTCGGTTGCACTCACCTGATCGGCAACACTCTCAGGCTTGGCGTCCCATGCCACCTGAGCCTCGGCAGGCTTAGCCTCCTCGGCCAAGGCAACACCCGACACACCAGCGGCGACAACGCCCGCGGCAGCCGTACCAGCCATGAACTGACGACGGGAAATGTTCTGCTGCATAATGCTCCCCCTAATCTATCTATACCGAATGAAATGTTGCTGCCCTACTTGCAACACATTGCGACCTTAGCGCGCACTGAGTCGATTTGTAACCTTACAGATAGGTCGACCTGTCAGGGTCAAGGCGTAAAACCGAACATGCGAGCCAAAGTGTCAGTTGTTCGCAATACCGTCCCCACCCTATCTTGAGGCACAAGCCACGGCATCTCTCTATGCGACGTGGTGAAGGGGGACAGCCGTTAGGACTGTGCCACAAACAGGGGACCTACAAGGGAGGATGGGCTTATGGGCGACATGCAACGCGTCCAGCAAATCTGCGACGAGTTTGAACAGTTGTGTCAAACCCCGTTCAACGACAGCCTTCGCGACTACAAAGATGCAGGAGGAAAGATTGTCGGCGTGCTTTACAATCAGGTCGCCGAGGAACTCGTACTAGCAGCGGGACTTTTACCCGTGCGCCTACGCGCCGTTGGAAGCAGGGGCGACGAACTTGCAGATGCGCGCTTCACGCAAGTAAACTGCAGCGAGGTACGTTGTCTCTACGATGCGGCAGCACGTGGTACTTTCGATTTTATCGACGGCCTCGTGGCAACCAATGCCTGCGACCACATTCGAAAGCTCTATGAGAACTGGGCCGACGTACTAAAGACGCCATATGCCCACCTGGTTTGTTTCCCCAAGCGCAAGGGTGACGATTTGCAAGTCGCACATCTCGCAGGCGAACTGGCAAACTTCAAAACCAGTCTTGAAGAACATTTCGGTGTCCAAATTACCGACGAGGCCCTGCGTGCGGCTATCAATCTTGCCAACGAAATTCGTGCCCTCCAACTCAAGCTCGACAACCTGCGCGCCGAGAGTGCCAATCCGCCCATCACCGGCACTCAAGCATTGGCCGTACATATGGCGGGCACCTGTATGCCACGCCAAGACTACAAGGCGCTACTTTCCGAACTCGTAGATACCTGTGAGGGCGTGGAGGGGCAACCTGGACAAAAGCGTCTTGTAGTATATGGCGGCGAGATAGACTCTCTGCCGTTCATGGAAACAATCGAAAGCCAGGGCGCCATGGTGGTGGCCGACTCGCTCGGCGGTTTCGGTAGGCGATCTGAGGATATGCAGGTTGCAACCGATGGCGATCTACTCCACAATCTCGCCTCTGCCTACCTGCAAGGACGCCCACCCGAGCCGCGTCTGCACGGAACGCGCGCCGAACGATGGAGCTATCTTGAAGGCATCGCCGCCAAAGCCCATGCCGATGGCTTCATCCAAGTGCACATTCCCAAGTGCGACTTGTGGAGTTACGAACGCCTCATGTTCGACACCGAAGTCGAGCGAAAAGGCTTTGCATGCCTTGATCTCGACACTGAATACATCTTCACCAACGCCGGACAAACGCGTACACGCATACAAGCTTTCGTCGAGACTCTCACTGAAGGAGGGCGATAACCATGGCACAAGCACCCGAGCGCTTCTATCAGTACCAGCAAGTGTTCGCCGGAGGCGTGGCCGCAACAGAAGAGGCCGCCAAGGTTGACGGCATCGCCAAGCTCGACCATGACAATTTTGCCTTAGCCCTCAAACACGTAAACCGCCTCATCGACACCGTCGAGAACGACGAGCCGCTCGTAAGCGAGTGGTATGGGAACGCATGTGAAATATATGCGGCCATGGACCTCACCCACTTTTGTCCCGTTGACCTCATCATCCCGACGAGGCCCTTCTTCGACACTATCGAACGAATGCATGAAAGCGGCACGCCTTCTGACTCATGCGCACTCATCCAACTTGCCGTATGGGGCGCACGCGCTGGCATCATTCCCAAACCCAGCGTAATCACCGGCATGCTTGAACCCTGCGATGCGCAGAGCCTCATGCATGAGGCGTGGGAGACTGTACCGGGCTGGGACGACATTCCCACCATCAGTCTCGACCCACCCTACGGTTACGGCGATGAAGACATCCAATATTTTGCCGATCAACTCCGTCGCGAAATCGACTTCCTCGAGGAGCATACCGGCCACAAAATGGACTGGGATGAGCTGCGACGCATCTGCGGAGAGACGAACAAGATTTACGCCTACTGGGACGAGTGCAACCAGGTGCTCATGCAGAAGCCTTGTGTGTATCATTCGCTGCAGGCGGCTGAGTGGGGCTGGACCCAAGAGCTGCATGTTAACTGGCCCGGAGACCCCGAGGTAACCGAGTTTTTTAAGAACATGGCCGAAACAGCAGCGGCTCTCTATGAGCAGAAAAAGGGCGCTTGCCCAGACGAGCGCGTACGCATCCTGTGGGCCGATCTCAATGGCTCGTGGGCTCAAGCAGAGCTCGGCCCCTGGCTCGAGCAAACCTACGGTGCCGTCATGGTCAACAGCTTTGCAGGCCGCACGCCCTACACACCCATTGACACTTCAACGCCCGAAACCATGCTTTTCGGACTGGCGCGCAAGTCAATCAATGAAGTCCCGATGATTCGCCAAGCTCGTGGCACAGTGGACACGTTCCTGTTCGATGTCAAGAAAATGTGCACCGACTACCAGATTGACTGCGTGTTCTTCCCCAACCACAAGGGCCACAAGGATCAAGGTGGCAACATCGGCTACTTGCGCCAACTTTGCCGAGAGATGGACATGCCGTTGCTCACGTTTGCAAGCGACATCTTCGACCCCACCTACCTGCCCATTGACGAACTCAAGCGTATTATCGCCAACTTCTTTGAAACTCAGGGCTGGGAGCCAATCAGCTAAAGGACATAGCGCCATCAGACAGACAGAAACGAAAGGAGGAGGGGCAGCATGTATGTTATAGGTTGCGATTTGGGCTCCACTACAGGCAAAGCAGTGGCACTCAGGATTGAAGGGGCCAGGGCCGACGTTGCCGCATGGTCCATCGAGCCTTCGGGCCTCTCCCCTACCGAAACAGCCACTACAATCGTCGAGCGCATAGAGAGTCGACTGGGAATCGGGCATAACGACGTGGCCGGGATGTGCTGTACAGGGTATGGCCGCGAGCATGCGGGCATCATCGAGCACAACATGAGTGAGATCACCTGCCATGCTCGCGGCGCCCACTTCTTGCGCCCTTCAACGCGAACCATCGTGGATGTAGGCGGTCAGGACGTAAAGGCCATCGCTCTGTCAGGCAAGGGCAAGGTCGTCGACTTCACCATGAACGACAAATGTGCTGCTGGCACAGGTCGTTTCTTTGAGATGATGGCTCGCGTACTGCGCGTAAGCATTGCGGAGCTTGGAGAAATGTCGTTGCGCAGCACGAACCCTGCTCAGATCTCCTCAACATGTTCGGTGTTTGCCGAAAGCGAAGTCATTTCGTGTATCAACAAGGGAATCTGCCGCGATGACATTGCCGGGGGCATCCATGAATCCATTGCACGCAGACTTGTGGCGATGGTAAGCCGCGTTGGTCTGCAAGAGGAAGTCGTTCTCACTGGCGGCTGTGCTAAAAACCCTGGTCTGCGCCGCGCGCTTGGCCAGATGTTAAACTGCGAAATCCAATCCCTGCCCTGTGACCCGCAAATCAACGGGGCCCTAGGCGCAGCCCTATACGCAGCAGATGGCGCTCTAGGAAATGCGTCGGGGGCAAGCATGTTTGAACTGGGCGAAATAGCCGAAACAAATCCCGAAGACCTGGCGAGAACTACAACATACTCCCCCGACCCAAGGATATAGGGAGGGAACGCGTTGGAAATCGCAAAACCCGAAGCACTCGGACACGTTGTCGAGCAGACCGACGCATCGGCCGACCAAAACGTCGTAACGCAAGCTGAACGCATCATCACTGAGGCGCACGAACGAGCATGTTCGTCCATCCATGCCTTTGATGGGTTAATCGGGCAGCTACGGCAGACCATTGGCGGGATTGACTCAGTTGAAAATGTACGCGTCATTCAGGCCCCCTCGGCAAATTCACTACCGTTTGCAATAGGCGAGCACGCCAACCACGGCATTGTCCTTAAAAGTCGCTGCGCAGTAGAGCTGGGAGGGACACTTGAGGGATCGTGCGCTCTCACGCTCTCAACAAGCGATGTGAAACTTGTACACGATGGATGCGTAACAATCGTCGGTCCGGACATCCCTGAGCTCACACAAGAGTGCGTGCACCCATTCGCCCAGGTTATTCTCGTGGCCGGCGCAGGTCTCACCGGCGAAGACCATCAGGGTATTGAAGACTGCCAGGACGCAAAAGACTGGATCGATGGCTACCTCGTACGTGGCGGAGCCGGTGAGCTATGGACGCGCATCGGGCGAGATCTTTTTGCGCGTGGGCTTTCGTTCGCTCAACTGGGAAGTGCTCTTAGCGCCCTTATCAAAGCACGGCAACCGAAAGCGAGCCGCGTCGAAATTGTCTTTGTCACCTCGTCCAAGGCTGACGTCGAACAACTGTGTTCTCTGCGCAATGCCTGGAAAGATGCGTCGCACGGCCTAAGACACGATACATGGATGGGCAAAGGACTCGACATCGACTGTCCCAGCGGTGGGCATTGCGGTAACTGTGGCGATAAAGAGGTCTGCGACCAGGTGCGCAAAATCCAACGCATGCGACGATTGGTGAGCGAACGCACTGACGGAAAGGATAGCGCAAATGCTTGAGTCAAGGATGTACTGGGGTCATGCGGGCATTCGCTGTCACATCATGCCTAATGGAGAGCCTCACATACACGAACACTTTACGGCGGTAAGCCACCCAGGTCATCGCGTCATTGCCGTATGCGGCAAGGGCGGAGTAGGTAAAACGGCGGTCTGCGCCCTCATGACACACGCGCTTTTGCATCGCCCCGACACGGGGCGGTTGCTTGTCATCGATGCCGACCCGGCACTCGGCCTAGCACTTGCTTTGGGCATCCAACCTGAACGTACGATTGCCAGTGTGCGCGATGAATTGCTTGCGGCAGCCACATCGGGATCAGCGCAGGCAGAACGCGAAATTGCCGGCAAGCTTGACTATCTCGTAACACAAAGCATGGTGGAAACGGACGACTTTGCCTTTATCGCCATGGGGCGAAGTCATGACTTGGGATGCTATTGCTCAGTCAACGATCTGCTGCGCGACGCTCTCGAACTGCTTGTACGTGAGTTTGACACCGTCCTCATCGACGGCGAGGCCGGATTAGAGCAGATTAATCGCCAGGTTGTGGCCTCACTTGATTACCTCGTTGCCGTAAGCGATGGATCAGCCCGCGCCAGCCGCACTATTGACACTATTTGGGACATGGCCGGGGAGCACGACCTTGTAAAGCGGAATCAAATCTTCATGCTGCTCAATCGCCAAGAGCCCAATGGCACTGTCGCGCCGCTGCGCACCGATGTAGCCCTTCATCTCATCGGGACTGTCCCCGCTGACGCAGAGCTCGCCGCTTTTGATCGCCAAGAGCGGTCCCTTCTGGAGCTCCCTCATGACAACCCCGCTGTACACGCCATCTGGCACGCATGCGCACACATGATGGAGCATTGAGTTCACAATTCCCGATGCTCCTCAGATACCCATCCAGCCGACACCACACCGCAAGGAAAACTAACCACAGCCGGAGCCATGCCTACGATTCCGATGCAGCGACCAATTTCAAGAAGGTAAAGCGAATGCCCGTTCTCATGCCGTACGAGAACGGGCATTCAATATGTAGCTCCGCCTACCGGGGTGCATTAGTCACCCTCCCGCATCAGAACGTTATCGCGCCGCTTTCATGCCCAAGCCTTCCGCGTATGAGTGCACCAGCCCGAACACAAAATCCCCTACGCCGCGATAAAATGAAGTGCGCGCTTTCGTCACCACGCGTTCACGCCACACACCAACCCACGGCAAGATATGGCGCCCAAGCAACACCCGGGCATCGTCAAGAGCACGTCTGCCAGACTCATCGTCGCCGGCCATCTCAGCCGCGGTCGCCTCACCAGCAAGCTGACCTAAAAAGCCCAGCATAACGCCGAGGTCATCATCTGGCTCACGGTTCTTTCGCGCGGGTTCAAAACCATGACGAGCGTATATATGCCTCACAGCCAAGCTTTCTTCACTGAGAATTTGCGAGTTCGTGGCCATGTAATATCCAGCCCACGCAGGCGCTGCAGGTTCACCGGGACCCGCAAACAACTGGAACCAGTCATCGCGCAGTTCCGAAAGACCGCCCGCACAATCGCCTGCCTCACGCACACCATCGCACCAGGCAGCCATGGCAGTCAGGCCCTCGATAACATCAGCGTTATCCTCGGCGAAAGGGCTCTCATCAAACAGGCCAGGCACCAGGTATCGCTCAAGCGCAGCTGCATCTGGCTCGCAGTATACGAGCATCGCAGCCATAGAAAGCGCCAAACGCGCTCCCTCGAATTCCTCGACCTGCATGGAAACCCCTTCCCCTCAATCTGAAAACCTGGGTGGCCCCGAGCATACAGCCGAGAACCACCCAGGCAGCGCATGCGTGCTTCAAATTACGTTAGAACAGTTCCTCATCGAGCGTTGCCATGACACCCGAACCATTCCCAGAGGCCTGAGCCTTGGGATGAGGGTTCATGACCAGGCAGGGATTCGTCGAAGCTACGGGAAGAGGCTCGACGTTTACATCGCCCTCGCCATAGCGAGCCACAAGCTCGTCGTAGTCGCCCCAATCAAGCGCACGCATGGGGCACGCCGCCACGCAGAAAGGCATGTTGCCGGCCTCAATCTCTTCGCGGCACATATCGCACTTGATGACATAGCCGACCTCTTCGTCCAGCGAAGGAGCCTGATAGGGGCAGGCTTCCACGCAGGCCTGACAACCCGCGCACAGTTCATGGTCGCTTGTGACAATGCCCGTCTCAGGATCCTTCTGCATGGCACCCGTAGGACAGGCAGCCACGCAGGCAGGATCGGCACAATGGTTGCACGACATGGACACCTGATAGCTGAACGTATCAACGGGAGCGTAGAAGCCAGCCTCCGTCGGCTCCCACGAACCACCAGCGTAGTGATACACGCGCCTGAACAGATTGTGCGCGGGAAGGTGGTAGTTCTCCTTGCAAGCCACCTGACATGTCTTGCAGCCCGTGCACTTAGCAGAGTCGAAATAAAAACCGTATTGTCCCATCTTGCATCCCTCCCCTTCCTACTCGATACCCGCAGGCACGACGATGGCACGATCCTTGTCACCCGGCAGCACGAGGTCGCCCTCATACTTTTCCACCTGCAGCACAGTGGCGTTCCAGCACTGCGTGCCCTCACCGCTCGACTTGGGCGCCTGCAAAACGTTCGGGCAACCGCCCAGGTCGATGCCGGTCTCTTCGTCAATCTGGAACCAAGAGCCGTCTTGAATGGCCACGGCACCCGGCACAATGGTCGGCAACACCTTTGCATGACGCAATACCTTGCCATGCGGGCTCGTCATAAGGACGGTATCCCCGTTGGCAATGCCGCGCGCCTCGGCATCAACGGTGGACATGAAGCACTCCTGCGGGAAAGCCTCGCGCAAGGAGACGACGTTATCGCTCACGGAGTGCTGACGGCGCAGCGAATGAGGCGTCCAAAGGACGAGCGGATACTCGTCCGTTCGAGCCTGGGCACCATGCTCGACATTGCCCACCTGATAGACACCGATGGGGGCAATGGTCGAGTAGCCCACGGAGTTGATCATGTAAGCGAGCACCTGGCAGTAAATCTCGAACTTGCCCGATGCAGTCTTGAGCGGTGCTCCCTCAGGATCCGCGATGAACGCACCGTAAGGCTCAACAACAAACGATTCTTCCGTGAGGGGATACTTGAGGATTCCCTTCTCGCGGAACTCCTCGAACGTGAACTGGCCTTCCTGTGGCTCACCGGCTGCACCCGGGAAGTACGTTTCAATCTCATCAGCCGTAATCGTGAGCAGCGGCGAGGTCTGGAATGTGTCGGTCATGTACGTGGCGTCGCGCACAGTGGCATAGGTGCGCTCGGCATCGGTCAACGTGTTGACAACCTTGGGGTCAAGACCGAGTCGGACGGCAAGATCCTCGGCAATCTGGCTCTCATAGCGCGCCTCAAAGAGAGGCTCCATAATCTGGTCGAACCACAGGCAAGAGGAAGCGTCGCCGCCAAAGGCCTTGTTGGGCTTCTCCCAGAACGTGGCACACGGCAGAAGCACGTCGCAATACTGGCGCGTCGAATCGAAGAACGGGTTGACACCCCAAACGAAGTCCAGTCCGCGAACGACCTCGATGCCCGTCATGGTGTCGGGAATCTGGTTGAGCGTGGACATATGGCCGCCGAAGTATGCGGCGTGGATATCGAGTGGCTTCTTGCCGCCGGGCCAGCAATCGCGGCCGTATTCGCCAGCCTTAATGGAGCGCCAGCACTCATTGGGCTCGAGGTTGAGCCAGTCGGCATCACCCAGCACGTCAAACTGCGGAATGGGGTACCACATGTATACCGGGGCACCGGCGGGGGCCAGAGGGTTAACAGGGTCAGCGGTCGTCGGGCAATAAGCGCCCACCGAGCAACTACCGCTCATGAAATCCTTGATGCCCGACCAGCTCATATAGTGGCCCGGTGTGCCAATGCCACCGTGCATGAGCGCCATGGTATAGAACGCCTGAGTAACCTGCTCGCCCGCCGGAATCTTCGTCACGGACTGGCCCACGAAAAAGTCGACCTTGTCCACAGCGGCAATCTCAGCAGCAAGCTCTGAAATACGCGCCGCAGGCACGCCGCAAATCGCCTCGGCCCATGCCGGGGTCTTCTCGACCATATCGTAGCCCGTGCCCATGACATAGTCTTTCCACGAGGCGTTCTCGGGCGCACCTTCGGGCATGTGGTCGCTGTCAAAGCCAATGCAGTACTTGTCCAGATAACCCTGATCATACGTGCCGTTGACAATCCACTCATGGCAGATGGCGATCATCAGGGCATTGTCCGTGCCCGGCAGAATCGGAATCCACTCATCGGCAATGACCTGCGCCGTTTGGTTGAGCCATGGGTCAATGATGATGATCTTGGCGCCGCGCTCGCGGCACTGCTGCATGTACCAGGTGTGGTTACCTGCCTTGTTCGCGGCCCAGTTGCAGCCAAAGAACACATGCAGGTCACTGCTCAGGGCTTGCAGGTGATGCGGCGTGTTGGCTATCGCCAAGCCGCCGAGCATATGAGCGTCTACAACGGGCAGTGCACCAAAAGAAACCGTTCCGGCCTCCACGTGGACCGAACCACCCAGGGCATCCAGAAGCATGACGTTCTGGTCGTAATAGCCGTCACCAATATTGGAAGAAGCACCGCACAGGATACCCTTGGAACCGTATGCGTCCAGTGTCTGCTTGATACCGGCTGCCACCAGGTCGAGGGCCTCGTCCCAGTCAAGGCGCTCCCATTCGTCGCGACCACGAAGCTCGCCGTGCGGATCGTCAAGCGAGAAATGCTTGCGCTTCATGGGATACTTGATACGTGCAGGAGACAGAACCTCGCTCATCTTAGCGCGGCCACGCAGACACGCACGGCGCTGCGGAACAGCATAGGAATCCTCTTCAGCCTCGTCAGAGCGAGTCTTAAGCGGTACGCCATCCTCAACGTACACTCGATTGAGGCAACGAGACGAACCGCAGCTGCAGTTGTTGTAGCAAGGAGCGTTCAGCCAAGTTCCCTTTTCAGATGCAGCTGCCTCTTCCGCACGTGCAGCAACCGGACTTTCCACCAAGCCCGGCATCGCGGCCGCTCCTCCAAGCGCGGCAGCCCACTGGACAAAACTCCTTCTCGACAATGATTCCGCCATGAAGCTCCCCCTTCTTTTTTGTTGTCTGCACTCGAGCGCACCGCCCCTTGCGGTCGCAAATACGAACGCAGTACCAAACAGGTCTACCCTACTCCCCTGCCAGTGTCTTGGGGAAGAAACGAAAAGCGCGTATGCTGTCAAACGTCGGTTGACAGCACGCAATGGGGGGGAATATGCGCGAAGAGCAACGCTCATATTTTTTGGCGCTCAGCCGAGCCGAAAACGTGGGCAAAGCCGCAACACAGCTGCATATCAGCAGACAAGGTCTTTCCAAGAGCATCGCCTCGCTCGAACAGGAAGTCGGCGTACCGCTGTTCAGGCGCACCAGAAGAGGCGTGTCACTCACACAGGCAGGAGTACTACTCAAAGAATGCCTAGACGCCCAGGACGAATTGTGGGACAGCTTTCTCGACCAGATTCAAAGCCTGCACCCAACGACTACGCAGACCATCCGAATGGGACTCCGCGATATTTACTTCGACTATCAAGATAAACGTTTTCTTTATGCATTCCGACGCACGCACCCCGACATCTCAATCGAAACCCGGGACAACGACTTCGATGAAATGTGGGATTTGCTGCAAGACGGATCGCTTGACCTGGCGCTCTCCGTCACGCCGCCACCCTCCTACGAACTGTGCGAGATTCTTATCGAAACAAACAAGGCGGCCGTTCTGATGAGCGAGGACAATCCCCTGACGGAACGAAAGACCATCAGCTTCGACTCTGATTTGCGAGATGCGACCGTCATTCAACCCAGCGCGTACCTCAGGAGACTATACCAACCCTATTACACTACACGCGGCATCCGGTTCAAGTACACCAACGTCGACCGCAACTCAATGCGCGCAATCATCGCCTCGTGCGACGACGTTTTTATCGGGACGGAAACCGTCGTGCAAGGTCTTCTTGCCGAGGGGCTGACGATGAGGCCCTTGGTTGACAACCCCCTCGATGAGCGATCTATGTCTGGCTGCATTCTCTTCAAACGTGATATCAATGGCCCCGCGCGTGAGTTTCTGCTGGAAATGTGCAGACAATGGGACATCTTGGATGAATGCGAAAAGCTGCTGGGGGAAGAGTAGCGGAAGGAGACGGGCACTACTTCCGCATGACAAAGGGGCTGTAACAAAAGCCCCGCCAACCATTTTTGGAGGCACCCGTCCGATTAT
>CABQHM010000014.1 GCA_902464015.1 uncultured Coriobacteriales bacterium
TGGCCTCGGTGTAGACCTGCAGGCCGAGGGCGTACAGGGCGGTGGTCATGAAGCGCTGGGCATGCTGGGACTGCTGCATGTCGAGCTCGTCGACCGTGTTGGGCGTGACCATGACCACGTGCTTCTTGTGCACGGTGAGCCACAGCGCGCAGTCGAAGGCCTGGGCATTGGAGCCGTAGACCACGACGTTGTCGCCCAGATCGGCGAACATGAACTGCTCGAGGTCAACGACCTCGACACCCTCGCCGCCCAGGTCGAGCGCGGTGCGGGAGCCGCCGCAGGCAAGCACGAGCGCGTCGGGGGCTGCCTGGGCAACCGTGTCGGCCGTGACCTCGGTGTCGGTCACAACAGTGACGCCAGCAAGCTCGAGCTGCTTCTGGAGATAGGCGTTGAGCTGGTCGAGGTTCTCGTGCGGGCCCTTCACGGCGCTGGCGAAGGGAAGCATGCCGCCCAGGATACCGGACTTCTCATACAGCGTGACGGTGTGGCCGCGAAGAGCCGCGATGCGGGCGGCCTCCATGCCGGCGGGGCCACCGCCGACGACCATGACGTTCTTGGGGGCTGCGGCAGGCTCGAGCTCGTAGGTGGCCGGGCCGTTCTCAGTCATAACGCGCTGGGTGAGTGCATTGACGCGGCAGTAGCCCAGGGCGCGGTTCATCTGGTTCGAGCCGATGTGGCAGTGCAGGCAGCGCGTGCAGGGCGCAATCTCGTCGATGCGGCCCTCGCGCAGCTTGTTGACGTAATCGAAGTCAACGGTGAGCGGGCGGGTCATCATGTAGAAGTCGACCTTGCCCTCGGCCAGAGCCTGCTCGAAGAACTCGGGGGCATGGGCGGGATCGTTGTAGGTCACGCAACCGCAGGGGATGGAAAGTGCCTGCTTGTAGCGCTCGACCACGCCGATGAGCATGCCGGCGCCCTGGTGGGAACCGTCGAGGTAGCCCTGCCAGTTCTTGGAGAAGTCGTACTGGGTGCCGAAGCCCGTGACGCCCTCAATGCCGTTGAGCAGGAAGTACAGGTCGCTGCCGAACTGGCAGGGGTGGTTGCCGAGCGGACCCAGACGCAGGTGCATCGAGTCTGCGTCGGCCTCCTCCATGCACTTGGCCATGGCGATGCCCTCTTCCACCGTCGTGACCTTGTTGCGGGGGTTGGTCACCATGTTATCGGTGGTCATGAGCGTGGCGCTGTTGTCGAGGTTGTCGTTGTCCTCGATGCAGTTGATGAGGATCTGCACGACGAAGTCCTCGCCGGCGGCCGCCTTGATCTTCTGGATGCACTCGCACACCCAGCGCGAACGGTTCTCGGGCGTGGCGAAGCCGTATTCGTCGGTACGGGTGTTGTAGAAGCGCGAGAGGAACTGCTCGCCCTGGTTGAAGCCGGCGGCGTTGATCTCGATGGCCTCGAAGCCCATCTCCTTGAGCTGGGTGGCGTACGTAGCTGTGACGTCCTCCATGGCCTGGATCTGCCCGACGGTCATGGCATCCTCAGCCACGCTCGAGCCGAAGAGGGCCCACTGATAGCCCAGGTGAGAGCCGTACTCGGCGCAGGCTTCCACGAGACGCTTGCCGAAGTCGAGAGCGTCTGCGCCGAAGGTGCCGTCCTCGCCCAGAGCGAAGGCTTCGCCCTCGACCCAGATCATCTCAACGCCACCCTTGGCGAGGTTGACGTAGTAGTCAAACAGCTCATCGGTGTAACCGGCCAGGTAGGTGGCCGAACCGGCAGCGGACTTCACCATGCGGTGGGACAGCTCGATGTTGCCCAGCTTCCAGGGGGAGAACAGCGTGGCGAAATCGGTCTCGGTGCCGAGCCAGTCGCTGTCCTGGGGGTTGATGGAAGCGGTGTAGAGAAGCTCGTCGGCGGCCTGGGCGCTCTCGGCCTGAGCATCAGCCTGCTCGGACTTGGCTTCCTCAGCAATGGCGCTGCTTGCCACGAGCGCGCTGGCGGCTGCGGTGCTGGCACCGGCAAGGAACGTGCGACGAGAAATCGTGCTGTTCATGCATATCTCCCTTGTGTCTCCTTTGCACCCACGATTGGGTGCGTGTCCAAGGCGAGTATGGCGCGGACAAAGCGCGATTGTCATTGCCTGGGCAAGGGTGAAGTTGGCTCTCAGCTTCACATGACAAGGGTTAGGCGAGCTATCTACCTGGCCTGACACATGAGTTCGAGAAGCTCTTGCTTTGAGTGTACGTCGAGCTTGCGGTAGAGGCTCTTCTTGTGCGTGCGCACGGTGTTGTCGGACACGCCAAGCGCCTGGGCGATGGTGGGCGTGTCGAGACCGCGCACCACGAGCGGCAGAATCTCCGTTTCGCGCGGCGTCAGCTCATATGTTGTGGCCACCCCTTCAGCCCATGTGGCGATGGCAGATTCCATGCGCTCTACGGGGCTGGCCGAATCCTGGACAGGGAGATTTTCATCGTTGCCTGCCTGGGCGCCGATCGTATCTTGGTCTAGCTTGCGGTGCTCGCGCATTTGCAGCATGAGGGCCATAGAGAGTACGTAGATGCACACGACCACGCTGAGCGCCAGTCCCGGCAGACTCCCCACCCACAGGTCGCGCGTGATGAGGCTTGCAAGGGTTCCCAGGCATGCGAACAGCAGGGCCAATCCCAATGCCAGGCAGTATGTGGGCAGCCGCAATGCGTCCGAGGTGTCATGCGTGCTTAGACTGTGCACGGTGATGACGGCGAGCATGAACTCGAAGAAAAAGTTGGCAAAGCAGGCAAAGGCGGTGCTGAGTCCCAGCTCGGCAATGCTGAACACGACGAAGCCCGAAGCCGCAAAGGGGAAAGCGGCCTGGTAAAAGCCCATGGGTGTCACAATTTTGCCGTGTTTTTGCCATAGGCCGAGCATCACGATGCCGGCGACAAGCGTAAAGAGGGGAGAGCCGAGCATGACGGCGAGGTTGTTGGCGCCGTTGCTGAGGGCTACCATGCGAGACAAGCCCGCCACGAAACCCAGCGAAGCGAAGCTGAGGGCAGTGATGCCATAGCCTCGCCAGGCGGCGCGGGCCGTGCCCGGGGCCTCGCCCTGAGATTGAGCCGCCTGAAAGGTGCTCGCGCTTTCGATGGTGTTTGACTCGCTGATGCTCGGCTCATCTGCAGCGGGCCCGCCGATGGGAAGCGTATGCATTCCTGTGCGTCGAAGGGTGACAGAGCAGCAGGTGAGAACCCCAGCAATAAGATACTTGGAAAGCGTCGGCGAGAACGCCAGGGTAAGGCCAGCGAGCGGGAAGAGCACGCAGGCACAGCCCACGGTTCCCACAAGACGCCCGAGGGGTAGCGTTTTGAGCGTGCATCCCCAGCCGAAGAAACCCGCCGCCAGGCCGAGGCCGAGCACCGCCGCTGTGAGCGCCAAAAGGGGCGCGCAGGCAGTTTCGCTTGTCAACAGGTTTGTGAGGACGCATGTTCCGCCGACGATGCCTACCGCCTCGACAAGTGCGACAATTCCAGTCGCGTCTTTTGCCGCCAGTATGAACCGATGGCTCAGCGCGAGGCCAAGCAGCGTGGCTCCTGCCACAAGAAAGCAGGGGATGGTGAAAAACGTAAAGATGTCAAGCGAGGTGTAGGGTCGGGCGATACTGGAGACTGCGCCGCCCCAAAAGAGGAAGTCGACAACGGCGAGAAACGAGGCAAAGCCCGCGACAAGCGTCAGGTCTGCCTCTATGCCGGAAAGCCACGCCGGCGTTTTGTTCCAGATGCGTCCCACGCAGGCCTCCTTCACCTTAATGCCGATATGCGCATGAGACAAGGGCACATGATACTACGGCACCTTCGGCTGCCCATGCGTCGCGTGAGGGCGCGGGACAGCCGCGCTGGCATATCGCAGGTCTTCATTTACAGGCACTTGTTTGGGTTGATTGGAGCGCTGCTGCCCCTTGGCTGCTGCCCCTTGGCTGCTGCCCCTTGGCTGCTGCCCCTTGGGTGGATGCCTTGAGGGCATACGGCATCGCTTTGGCGCGCATGACGCGTAGGGGCGCGGTGTCGTGTTCGCCTCGAAGTGCTGCGCTCGGATGGGGCGGAGCCGTGGGGCTTTGGCCCGGCGGTTCCGCCCCAATCGCTTCGCTACTGTCTGATTGCCTCGATCGCCGAGATCTTCGTTGCCTTGCGCGCCGGGTAGTAGCCCGAGACGAGGCCGATGAGCATGGAGAACACGACGGCGCCCAGGTAGAGCCACCAGGGGATGACCGACATGCGGGCCGTGGCGCCGCCGCCCACAAGCGCGTGCAGCCAGCCCTCGTCGGTGAAGTCGCCTGCGCTCACGAGGTTCATGCCGAGCGACACCGCGAAGCTCACAAGGCAGCCGGCAGCGCCGCCGAGAAGGCCGATGGCGCCTGCCTCGGCCAGGAACAACGCTCGGATGTCGCGTACGTAGCATCCCAGTGCCTTCATCACGCCGATCTCGCGCGTGCGTTCGGTGATGCTCATCACCATGGTGTTCGTGATTCCCAGCGCGGCCACGAAGAGCGAGATGGCGCCCAGGCCGCCCAGCATGAGCTGCTGTTGAGCCGCCTGCTGCTCCATGGGTTCGCGGATGGACTCCATCGAGTAGGTCGAGAAGCCCATGCCCTGGATTTCTTTCTCCACGTCGGCCACGTGCGAGATGTCGTCGACCTTGACGATGGCCTGGCTGTAGGTGAGAGCGGGTGTCTTGCCGCTGACCTGCGCGAGAATCGCCTGTACATCGGCCACGTCCATGACGATGCCCTGGCTCGTCTCGTCGCCCTTCGAGTAGTCCTCGGCCAGCTTTCCCACGGGATGCAGGGTAAAGCGCATCTTCTCGTTGCCATTTGAGTCGAGCGCGGCGAGCGTGAGGTTGCCCACCGAGAGGATGTCGAAGAAGGGGTCGGGCGCCAGGCTCTCGTCGGGCATGTCGCCGGTGCCGTCCCAGTTGTAGAGATAGGAATAGCGGTCGACGTACTGGCTGCCCTCGGCGCGGTAGGTGTCGGAGAAGTTGTAGGCGAGCCACTGGCCCACAAGTACATCTATCGCGCCGCCCGTTGTTGCCTTGGACATGCCGCTGGTAGATGGCTTGAGTTGCTCGCCCTCGATGGGTTCGTATCCCACGCTGTCGAGCGCCGACGCGTTCATGCCCACGATGGTGGCCCAGCTGCACACGTACCTGTCGCCGGTGCCAGCATAGAGCGTGAACATCGTGTCGTCGCTGTCCAGGGACAGGGACATCTTGGGGCTCACGGCGGCGACGCCCTCGATTGCCTCCATCTGGGCGACGGTGTCGTCGTTGAGCTTGATGCCGTCGTCGGATGACGAGTACGCATACGGCGCATTCACCTGGATCACGCTGAGGTCGCCCATCTGCGCGAGCGTCTGGCTCATCTGCTCGGAGAGTCCCAGGCCGATGGAGACCATGATGACAATGGAGCAGGTACCCACGAGGACGCCCAGCGAGGTGAGGACGGTGCGGGCGCGTCTGCGCTTGAGGTTCTGCAGGCACATGCCTGCGATGTCGGAGGCCCGCACGGGCTAGGGCCTCATGTGCGAAGAGGCGCCACTGGGGTCGTTTGCCCTGGTGGAGGCGTTGCCGGTTGTGCCAGGCTGCACGGTGCCGGGCTGGCCTGTGCCGGGTTGGCTGCCGCTTGTCTGATTCAGCTCGCCGGGCACATGGGGTTGGCTGGCGCCGTTGCCGCGCACGATGGTGTCCTGGCCGCGGGGGATGACGGGCACATGCTCGTTGAGCGGAGGCACCGTGGTACCCCAGTCGCCCCAGTCGTCATCGTCTTCCCAGCTTTGGTTTGCCTTGCGCTTCTTGCTCCCGCGGCGCACGGCAACGACGACCAGGGTGACGGCAGCAAGCGCGGCAACCACGATGCCAATGATTGCAGGCACGGGGAGATCTTGCTGGGCGCCGTCTCCCTCAAAGCCATCGTCCATGCCGCCGCCGAAGAGTGCCTGCAGCTCCTCGTCGCTCATGTTTGCATACGGGTCGTCCATGACGTCTACCTGCAGGGGAAACGTCTTGGTCACCGTGTCGCCATTGGCGTTCTCGTACTCCACGGTGAGCGTGAGGCTGAGCGTGCCGCCCTGCGTGGGCGTGAAGGCAAGGCCGATGGTGCCGCTCTTGCCCGACTCGAGGTTGCCCACGTTCTGCACGGGCATCTCGGTGTGGATGCCCTCGCCGGAGATGCTCACGGCCACGTTGGACACGGCAGACTTGCCCTTGTTGACGTAGGAGATGGTGACGGTGGCCTCTTCTCCCACCGAGGCGTAGTCGGGCGCAACGGGGTTCGCGAGCTCAAAGCGGTCGGGCTGGAAGACCGGCACCGTGAGCTTGACCTCGGTGTTTGCGCTTTTACGCTCGTTATTCTCCACATATTCGTACTTGAAACCGATGGTCACGGTGCCGGGCACGGCCTTGTCGCCGGATATGGCCTTGAGGTTGAGCGTCTGCTGCTGCAGCTCGCCCGCGCCCAGGTAGGCCGAGTAGAACGTGTTTGTGCCGCCGTTGATGGTGAACTGGTCGCCCGTGTCCACCGACACCACGAGGTTCTCCACAGTGAGGGAGGTGCTCGTGTTGGTGAAGGCAAACGTGAGCGGGAACGTGCTGCCTGCGGCCACCGCGCCTGTGCCGTCGCCGTAGGAGAAATTGCTCACGATGACGTTGGGCACGGGCTTGTCGGGGGTACCGGCCGTTGTGGTCTGCTGGATTGAGCCGCCCATGCCGTTGGAGTAGTCAGGCGCGCCCGTGCTGCCGCCCCAGTCTGCGCCCCCATCGCCGCCCCAGTCACCGGAACCGTCGCCGCTTCCGTCGCCCGGGGTTGTGCCGCCGTCGCCCGCGCCGCCCTGGTCAGGGTTGTCGCCTGTGCCGGGGGTGGGCGCAGTGCAGGGAATGGGCACACTGTCGGTCGCGCTCGCCTGGGTGAGGGCGCCGTCACGCACGTAGTTGAAGCGCGTCTCCACGCCGAGCGACTGTGCAGCATTGGCACTGCCGTCGAGTGCGGCAACGGTGATCTTGACGGTCTGCTTGCCGTGCGGCTCGATGTCGGGCAGGGCAAGCGTGGAGGAGTTGCCCACAAGCACGAGTCCCGAGGAGGTCGAGAACGAGGCGACGGGCTGGATGAGCGCGGTGTCGCCCGTGTTCTCGAACGTCACCTCCACCTCAGCCTGCTGGCCGGGAGCCAGGGCTGGGATGTCGGCGCGGCTGGCAATGAGCGTGGGCGCAGGCGAGGGGGCGGGCGCCGGGCTGGGCTCGGGCTGGGGGTTGTCGGGTGCAGGGTTTACGGTGATGCCGCCCTGCTCACCGCCAGAGGTGCCCGGCTGCTCGCTGATGATGGGCACGTCGCCTTCTGCCAGGGCGCGGTGCGCGTTGAGGGCAAAAGGTGTAGCCGAGCACGCTACGGCCAAGGCCACACCGGACAGAGCGACTGCAAGTCGATGCATGGTTCGGCGCGTGCGCACGGCTGTGATGGCGGGTATGACGAGGGGCATTCTTACTCCTTGATTGCGGCGTCGCATTGCGCGCGGCCGGTTGGTTCGCTGGTGGCGGAGGTTGCAGGGACTTTTACGCCAGCGTTGGGCCCGGGTCGGTCGGCGTCCCCGTCGCGGGCGTCGGTGGCCGCGCTCGGCGACTCGGCAGTCTGGGGGCCGATGCCGGGCCCGGGTCGGTCGTCACCGCAGCTTGGCTGCCCAGTGGGGGCGTCTGGCTGATTGCTGCCCCTGGTCGACGGCTCGGCGGGGGCGGCAGAATGCGCCACGCGTTCGTCGCTCACGATGAGACCGTCGATGAGCGTGACGATGCGGTCGGCGTAGGCCGCCATGTTGGGGTCGTGCGTCACGAGCACGATGGTCTGGCCGTGGGCGCGCGCAAAGCCGCAAATCATCTGCATGACCTCGGCGGTTGTTTTCGAGTCGAGGTTGCCGGTGGGTTCGTCGGCGAACATCACGCGCGGCCGCGTTACGAAGGCGCGCGCGATGCCTACGCGCTGCTGCTGGCCACCCGACATCTGGCTGGGGAAATGGTCGGCTCGACTGCCCAGGCCCACGCGGGCGAGCATCTTGCGGGCCAGCGCCTCGCGCTTGCGCTTGGGCATGCCGCGGAAGGCGAGGGGCAACGCCACGTTTTCGGTGGCGGTCAGTGCGGGTAGGAGGTTGTAGGCCTGGAAGATGAACCCCAGGTACTTCTGGCGAAAAGCCGCAAGCTCGTTTTCGTCCATGCGTGAGATGGGCGCACCTGCGATGTAGACGCAGCCCCGCGTTGGTTTCTCAAGGCCTGCGAGCTGGTTGAGCAGCGTGGACTTGCCTGAGCCCGAGGTGCCGAAGATGCAGCAGACCTCGCCGGCCATGATGTCCAGGTCGATGCGCTTGAGCGCCACCACGGTATCGTCTGCCAGGCGATATTCCTTGCGTAAGCCGCGCACCTGGATGACAGGGCTCTTGCTGGCGTTGTCCATGCTCACCTCCCCAACCTTCTCGACGGTATTCCCCATGCCCGCCCTTCGGGCAATGCCGCCCATTATAAGAGAACCCCGCCCGCCCCTGTCGGCGTTTTACGGGTTGTTGGTGACATCACCGTAAGGTTGTGGATTGGTTGGAGAGGCGCGGCGGATGCGGATGACCCAAAAGGGCAGCTCCTGCCGTTGATGGCATTGAGTGTCGACGGCCTTTCGAGCTTGCGGTGTGCCTGAGTGAGAGACTTGTTTTGCGCATGGACCTGGCCGCTGCCGGTCTCTCGTTGGCTGGGGCTTACCGAGGGGCCCTTGCGTGTGCGACCCTCGCGGACCGGCTCGCATCCCGACGTGCGGCTACTTCTGCGCCGCCTCGGCGCGAACGGTCATCCTGTTGGCGCCTGCGTAGCGCACGGTCACCTGGATGCCTTCGGCGTTGGTACCCGAGAACGACTTGTCGCCTCGCTTGTAGTCTTGGTCGAAGCCGGCAGCGAGGACCTCGTCGACATAGGCGGTGTAGTCTTCGAGGGTGGTGTGCCCGATGGTTGCCTGCCAGACGGACGAGCTGTCGGTCGTGACTTTGCCTATGTGCGAGGCAGGTGCGGGCAGGCTTTCCGCCAGGCCGAATGTGGGCCAGGTGAGCTCGTCGAGCATCGTCGCCCCATTCAGGCTCACGTCCATCACGGACGTGCTTGTGAACAGGTGCAGACTCAGCCTGTTGCCCTCGGCGTCGTAGGCGTAATAGGAGTAATCGCCAATCCACTCAGGTTCGACGTCAAAGCCCTTTGTCTGGCAGGCTTCGACGTAGGCCGAATAGGCCTCCTCGCTGCAGCCGCGCACCTCGAAGCTCAGGTAGGAGTTGTTGTTGAAGGGCATCGTGCCCCAGCTGCTTGCGGGCTCTGGCAGCAGCGTCGCCAGTCCCGTCGTGGGCCAGGTGAACGTCGCGCTCTCGTATTGCGCCTGCTCTGTCCGCTTCATGTCTGTTATGCCGATGGTGGCGACGACGATGAAGGCGGCAAGTGCCACTACCAGGAACATGAGGCACCCATGCTTCTTGCGGGCTGGTTTGTCGGGTTGAGAGGACCGGCTCTCCGGCTCCTTCTCTGCGGGTGGCTGGGCAATGGTCTTGTCGCTTGATTCGGCCTGACTGGTGCTGGTTTGGTCGCGCATATTACGCGTGCCTTCGCCCCAGGTACCAGCGGTATGCTGCTTTGTCTTGATTGGCCGCCCAAGCGCCTCGGCGAGGTCGGCTGCCGACTGGTAACGCGCGCTGGGTTCAAAAGCGCAGGCTTTCTCGATGGCGGCTCGCGTTGATGGCGTGATGCCGTTCGCCTGGGCAAGCGCCTCGTCGTACTCTTTTTCGCCGGGATGCACCCCACACAGCATGAAGCCCAGCAGGCGCCCAATGGAGTAGACGTCGGAGCGTGCGTCGGTTTGGGCGAAACCGTACTGCTCGGGCGAGGCGTATCCCCAGGTACCGAGCGAAGTGGTGTCGCGTGTGGCTTGGGCGTTGCGTGTGCGGGCGATACCCAGGTCGATGAGGTGTGCTCCGTCGGCAGCCACGATGATGTTGGCTGGCGTGATGTCGCGGTGGATGACGCCCGCGGCGTGCAGGGTTTCGGCTGCCTCGCAGATTTGGGCCGCCAGCTCAACGGCCATGTTCTCGTCTAGCTGGCCCTTTGCCTGCACAAGGCTTTCGAGCGACTCGCCGGGCATGTAGTCGTACACCACCACGAAGCGGTCGGGCAGCTCGTAGGTTGTCTCAACGTGGGGAAGGCGCGCGCAGTCGCATTCGGGCAAGATGGACCAAACGCGGCGGTTTGCCAGCTCAAGGGGTATTTTCTTGCGCACGAATGGCCCAGTGCCCTCGATGGTCACAAGCTCAGTGGTGCCGTTGGGCTTTTCGGCGAGCACGCGCTCGACGTGGTAGCTGTCGTCTATGCACATGGCGTGCAAGACTTGTTCGTCGGTCACGCGCACCCTCCCTTTCCATCTCGTCAAATCCCATATTCTAACCTTGTGGGAGGGGTGGTTCCTCAGTTGGCAACTGAATTATGCAGATGTGGCCTGGTTCTTCAGCAGGGCCGCTGGTGTCTCTGGAGGCGCGTTGGCCCTACTGGAGCCGGTCGGTGCCGAGCAGCGTTTTCTCGCCGAGGCGGTAGAGTTCGTCGTCGGTTTCGGCGCGCGTCAGGCCATGCTCGATGCACCAGATGAGCACGGCATCGCGGCGGCGCTTGCACCACAGCTCGCCGGCCCCAGCCAAGCGCAAGATGCGCTGTGTTTCGCGCAGATTGGCTTTCAGGCCTAGGGCAAGCATCACAGCGTGGTCGTGCCCGGGGCGGCTTTTGCCCGAGAAGATGTCGTACACCACCGTGCCGTTGAGGCCCGAACCGCGCATGACGTCGGCGCGCTTGAGTTTGCGCTTGTCGAGCAGCTCAAACAGGTAGTCGGGCAATGACCGGTCGGGCGTCTCGGCGTTCTCAAGGTACGAGTCGACTGACCTGCTGGCAAGCAGACGCTCGAGGAGCTCCTCGGTGAGATGCTCGGCGGACGAAGGGGTGTCTGCGGTGGAGGCGTTGGGCGTCTTGGGTTTCGCGGGGCTTTTCTTGGCTGCTGCGCCGCTGGCCGGGCGGGGCTTCTGGGCGTTGCTTACTTGCGTACGGCCTGCCGGTGTGCTCTTGTCTGCCGATGTTGCGCGGCTTGTCTTGCTTGTTGCCGTGCCGCCGTTCATATCCTGCGCCATGTCGCCTCCAGGCCTTGTGGGTTGAGTGACCGCAGTATAGGCATGTAATGAGACAAACGCGCAGCCGATTCGGCGACTCGTTGAATAAGCCTCTGACAAGGGTTCGCCTGGAGTGGTAAGGCTTGCGATATGTGCTCGCGCCGGCTGATGCAAGGCTATCGATACAGCGCCAGTGCCTTGTTTGCTGCCAGATTTGTTGGGCCGTTTGACAGGTTTACCAGCGTGTCTCCTTCGCACATACGTTGGTCGGCCAAGGTGACGCACGCGTCGTAGGCGCGGAAGACGCGCTGGGCCCGCGCAACGTCGGAGTAGACGTTCCACCAGCCGCGGGCCAGGGCCGCGGCACGGTCGCGCACGAAACCCATGACGTCGTCGACCGGGTAGCCAAGCAAGAATCCGACCTCGTGAGGAAAGCGGTCGGTGCCGTCGGGGTTGCGCGGACGTGCATCAAAGCTGAGCACGCGGGTCTGGAGCCGGTTGACGCAGGCCTCGTCGTCGTCCACAGTATAGCCTTCTACCTCGAGCATTGTTGCTTCGGGGTCGCGGCTGATGAAGACGCGCATGAGGTCGGGCCGCCAGACGAACACCATGGAGCTACCTTTACGGTGCGCCATCACGCGAAGGCGCACGCCTGCCTCGCGAAGGGCCGCGTCGGTGCGTTCCACGGCGAGCTCGATTTGCTCGTGTGCCGCTTGCGCCATGATCGGCTTGCCGCACGGACGCGTGCCCACCTGGTGGTAGCGCACGACGTTGAACATCCCCGCAGGTTTCACGCCCATGAGCACAGGCGCGCATTGCTGGGCGACGCCCTGCTCAAGGAAGGTTTCAACTCGGCCGTACGGAAGCGATTCCATGGCGACTCCTTAAAAGTAATCTATGCCTAACTAGATAATAAAGTAAGGCATGGAAAACTAAAAGGCCCAGAAAGTCGAGGCACGCAAATACCACGAAGGGCCTGAGGCGGCTCGTTTTCGATGTGCCGTTCTCTCCTGTGGATGTATGAGTCCTCACATGCTATACTCCGTTGGGAGTACGACATGTGAGGAGACGCTTATGGAGGGGTTTGAGGGCGCGGTGCGCTGCCTCTATCATGGGTCCTTGTATATTGTTGAGCGGCCCGAATACGGGAGAGGCAAGCCCTATAACGACTACGGGTTGGGCTTTTACTGCACTGAAACGCCTGACATGGCTAAAGAATGGGCGGTTGCGCGCAATCGCAATGGCTTCGCCAACCGCTATGAGCTCGATTGCACGGGACTTGATATCCTCGACCTGTCGCAGTCTTGCGGGGTTTTAGGATGGCTTGCTGTTTTGCTCGAGAATCGCGTGTTCGACGCTTCCTCGGCGCTTGCCTATGAGGCTCGGGAATATCTCAAGCAAGTTTTTATGCCCGACTACCGCGGTCGGGACTGCATTGTCGGGAATCGTGCCGACGACAGCTACTTCTCGTTTGCCCAGGATTTCATCAATGGCACCATTTCATATCGCCAGCTCGGTCGTGCGATGCGCTTGGGGAAGCTTGGCGAGCAATTCGTTTTAAAGAGCGAACGAGCGTTTGAGAGAATCGAGTTCAAAGGGTATGAGATTGTGCGTGCCGAGGAGTGGTACGGCCGCAAGATGGCTCGCGACAGAGCCGCCCGGCGAGCATATTTTGATCGCGAGCGCGAGCATCGCATGAAAGGCGACATCTACATCACGCAGATTCTTGATGAGGAGATGACCCCGGATGACCCGAGGCTGCGATAGCGCACTTGCTGCGAGACGCGGTATTGACGAAGGCCGGTGCGCTCGCGTCGCGTACGATGCAACCTATCTGGGGGCGGCACGGGTAGTTCTTGCGCGCATGCTTGACTATGCCGTCAACGTCCTTGGGTACAGGCTTGCGTGTTTTTGGGCATTGTTTCTGGCAAGTGACGTGTCGCGTCTTTTTGCCCATGGAGATGCGTCGGTTGTTGCGGGACGTTCGGGCATCGAGCTGGCACGTCTTGTTGTGCGAGAGGCGGGATGCGACCAGGCCGAGCTGCCCGACAAGCGATTGACGGCCGCTCAGGAGGCAAGCTGGTATTGCGGCGGGCGCAGCGAGGAGTATTGGTGTGGTTGGGCGCTTGCATATTATCAATGGCGGCGCGCGCTGAGCTTCTCGGATATTGAGGCCCGTATTCCCATCGAGGACGTCCTGGCCCTGTATGAGCCGTACCACGAAATGGACGAGCAGCAGTTTCTTGACAGGATGGACGAGGAGTGCGCCCGTGCTGCGCCTGCGACCAAGCTCCAATCATGCCGCAAGCGGGTTGGTTTAAGCCAATCTGAACTTGCCGCGGCGTCGGGTGTTCCCGTGCGCACCATCCAACAATACGAGCAGCGTCAGAAGAACATCAACCATGCACGTGCATGCCAGGTGGCGGCGCTTGCACGTGCGTTGTGCTGTCGGGTGGAAGACTTGTTGGAGCCTGCGTTTATCACATATGAAATGAGTTTCTAGCAGGGAAGTGCCGACGGCGCGCTCGGCAGAGCTGCTTGCGCGATTTGCAGTGCGGAGGGGAGGGGTGTGCACGATAGGCGAGCTGGTACAAAAGGCGAGCGGCAAAGATGGCGCTGCGGATGTGACTGCCGCTGCTCGACAACGTGCGGTCGTCCTGGCGAACTGCCTGCTCGCCTTGCGGATTCCATAAACCCCAACGGCCCCTCCCGAGCCAGTTTTTGGCACCGGCGCAGGAGGGGCCGCGACGAGGGTTACTCGTTTATCGCCTAGGCGATCTTACCAGCACACCTTGGCGAGGGCCTCGGAGTAGTCGGGGGTGGCGGGCACCTCGGTTACGGCCGCGGCGAGGGCTTCCTTGGCTTCGGCGTCCTTGGCGTCCACATCGATGCCCTCGGCTGCAGCGACGGCCTTGGCGAGGTGGCGGCCCTGCACGGTGGAGCGGCCGGCAGCCACGCCCACGATGTACTCGGGGTAGTTCGTGGCGAAGAAGTTGCCCGAGCAATCGCCGATGGCATACAGGCCCTCGATGGGATTCTTGCTGGAGTCGAGTGCCTGCAGGTCGGCATTGATGCGGCGGCTTTCGTTTAGGGTTGACATGCTTTTCAACGTCGCTTTTATTCTTGTAATGGTGGGTTTTCTACTTGTTCTTGTTGACGAGCTATTTCTTGTGCGGCACGCGAGTGTTGCACTCACGGCGAGCAGCGAAGTGTTTGGCCTGCTCATGTGTCTTGCCCTTGCCGCAGTTGCAGCGCGGAGCAAGGCGGGAGCCCTGTCGACTGTTGCATGGGGTTATGCCGTCTACTATGCGGGTATTGAGGCCGGTGCCCAGCTGGGCATTTTCGCCACGGGCTTGGGCGCCGAGGGACATTTTCTTGCCAAGTGCCTGGTGGCGGCCATGTTTGCGGTTATCTGCGTTTATACGCTCTACTCCATTCGCGACTTTGGATTTGACAAGACAATCGAGGGCGTTCAGGAGACTGCTGTTATCCCAGCTGATTTGAGCCAGATGGATGTTTCTGAGCTGTCTGGCGCGGGATATGATGCAGGCATCGAACAACGTTGCCGCGAGCTTGCCGCGTCCTTTGGCTTGACGGAGCGCGAGGGCGAAGTCTTTTCCCTGCTCGCTCGCGGCAAGAATGCCACGCGTGTTTCTGAGGAGCTTGCCATTACTAAGAACACGCTCAAGTATCATGTACGTCACATTTACGAGAAGTGCGGCATTCATAGCCAGCAGGAGCTGATTGACCTGCTGTAAGTGCTGATGGTTGGGGTTGGAGAGCGAGATGGCGAACATGCAGGAGTCGCATTCGGTTGCCCTGGGCACCTGCTACGGCGTGGGCGTGGGGCCGGGCGATCCGGAGCTGCTCACGCTCAGGGCGGCGCGCGTGATAGGGGCGTGCCAGGTGGTGGCGGCGCCTCAGACGCGAGGCGGGGCCACGCTGGCGCTCGACATCGCGGCGCAGGCGGTGGACTTGGAGGGCAAAGATATCATTCGCCTGCTGTTTGCCATGTCGCGCGATGCGGGGGAGCGCCAGCGCATGCACGAGGAGTCTGTCGGGCTCATTGCCGAGCAACTCGCGCAGGGCAAGGACGTCGCGGTGCTCACATTGGGCGACCCAGGTGTCTTCTCGTCGTTCTTTTACCTGGCAGATGGCTTGCGCGAGCATGGGTTTGCCATCGAGGTCATTCCGGGTGTCACGAGCTTCTCGGCCGTGGCGGCCCGCTTGGGCGAGGGGCTCACCGAGATGGACGAGCCCCTGCATGTGGTGCCTTCGGCTGCGTGTGTCGACCGTATCGACGAGGTGCTCGACCTTCCGGGCACGAAAGTCCTCATGAAGCCTTGCGGCAAACTTGGCGAGCTCATCGAGGCGCTCGAGCGTCGCGGAGAACTGTCCCGCGCCTCGCTTGTCGCTGACTGCGGGCTGCCCAGCGAGCATGTCTGTCGGGACCTCGCCTCTTTCGACCCGGCTGAGCATCCCAGCTATTTCACGACGCTTGTGGTGAAGTGACGGCTTGTGGCCGGTGTCTAATCGCCGGGGGGCAGGCGAAGGGGTGTGCGGATAGCTTCCGGGTTTCCGATGGCCCTGTTTTGCGAGCTATAGGTTGAGAAATCCAACGCCAGCGAGCTCGTTTCGACTGAGAAACGTGAGATTCTTCAACCTGTCGCTCGCCAAACGCCGACCATTGTACAAAATTGACTTCCGGAGCGAGTGTGCTGTTATCAGCGGCAGGCGGGAAGCGACATTCTGGCATTCTTACTATCGGCTGGATTGCCTTACGGTGCGCCCCTAGTTCAAGGTTCTACTGGCGGTCTCGCATTGATTTTCCGTTGCTGACTAATATCCTCCTGCTGGCGTATCCATCAGACAAAAAGGGAGGCCCACCTGCATAGATGGGCCTCCCTGAGACGTTATCGAACCGTTTGCGCAAGCGTCGGAGCCGAATGCCAGTCTCCGGGCTCTATGCCATTCCCAGCCAGGTGCTGATGACGGGAATCCAGCCGCCGACCCACACAATGACGATGAGTACGGGCAGCACGTAGGACACGTACACGCGCGCCCAGGCCGGGAACTTCATGCCGTCGCCCTTGTCGACCTCGGCCAGGAACGCCTTCCAGCCCCAGCCGCGCTTGGTGGTGCAGAACAGCAGGAACACGAGTGCGCCGATGGACAGGATGTTGTTGGAGAGGATGAAGTCCTCAAGCGACTGGATGTCGCCGATGCCGGGCACTTGGAACGCCGACCACAGGTTGTAGCCCAGGATGCAGGGCAGGCCCAGTGCGAAGAGCAGCACACCGTTGATGGCACAGGCTTTCTTGCGGCTGATGCCCCACTGGTCGATGCTGAACGCCATGATGTTCTCGAACACGGTGACGATGGTTGAGAGCGCCGCGAAGCTCATGAACAGGAAGAAGAGCGTCGACCACAGGCGGCCCATCCACATCTGCTGGAACACTGCGGGCAGCGTGATGAAGACGAGGCCGGGGCCCGAGCCGGGCTCCACGCCGAAGGTGAAGCAGGTGGGGAAGATGATGAGGCCAGCCATGAGGGCCACGAGCGTGTCGAGACCTGCGATGCGTACGCTCTCGCCGGTGATGGAGCGCTCCGGGCTCATGTAGCTGCCGAACACGCTCATGGAGCCCACGCCCACGCCGAGCGTGAAGAACGCCTGGCCCATGGCGGCGAACACCGCGTCGGTGAAGCCCTCGGGTCCGTTGGCGAAGAGCTTGCCGAAGTCGGGCATGAGGTAGAAGGACAGGCCCTCGCCTGCGCCCGGCAGCGTCACGGCGCGCACGCACAGCACAATGAGCAGCACAAACAGAAGAGACATGAGCACCTTGCTCGCACGCTCGATGCCCTTTTGCAGGCCGAAGCTTGTGACGACGGCGCCGAACACGACAACCACCGCCAGGCAGGCGATCATCTCGCCGGGGTTGGACAGCATGGTGCCGAAGACAGCTTCCACACCCTCGGCGCCGACGCCTTCGAACGCACCCGTCGCGCTCTTCACCGTGTAGTCGAGCATCCAGCCGGCCACGGCGGCGTAGAACATCATGAGCAGGTAGCTGCCCACCAGTCCCAGCCATTTTGCCCAATGCCACTTTGTGCCCTTGGGCTCGAGCACGTCGAAGCTGCGCGCGATGCCCTTTTTGGAGCCGCGGCCGCACGTGAACTCAAAGATAAGGATGGGAAGTGAGAAGACCAGCAAAAACACCAGGTAGATAACGACGAAAGCCGCTCCGCCATACTGGCCGGTGATGTAGGGGAAACGCCAGATGTTTCCCAGTCCGATGGCGCATCCCGCCGCCGCGAAGAGAAAGCCCACCCGTGAGGCGAACTGTTCGCGCGACGGCTTTTCGGACACTGCGGGGGCCTCGATGCTCGATTTCATCTGCATGCTCCTGAATCCGTTGCCGTGTGCTCCGCACCTTGTCGGCGGGGCAGTTGGTTCACTATAGCACTGAATGGCTCCGGTACCAGGTGAGGTTATGCGAATGGGGCTGCGCCGGCTGGTGCGAGCGCTAGATAGGGGGCGGGACGAGCCGCGCCTAGGCGTGATGGACTTTGGCTATGCACTTTTCCGGATTGTCTGAAAAACGCAGGTACGTAGCGAGATCCGAGGTGTTTTGGGCCTCAACGCCTTCAAAGTGCGTGAGGGCTGCCAGGCCATAGCCGAGAATGTCGGCCCGCCCCGAGCCGCCCAGCTGCACGAACCGGCTTTCATGGCCGGGAAGGGCCCAGCGGTGAGGGGCATATTCTGCGAAGCCTGCAGCTTGAAGCGACTTGCTCATGGCGAGTCGGCATGAGACGGCTTTCTCTGATGGGCTGTCGCCGCACGTCAGCAGGTGCACTTCTGCGGCACCATAGGAGAGCGCGGCCTTCACACTTTCGCAGGCGCCGGAGGGAGTTTGCCCCGGGATGCCCGCGAGGAGCTCGAAGGAGAGGTCGATTTTGCGGCCGGCGAGTTTGACGCCCAGCCCGTCGTCACACCGTGGGCCCAACACCATGCGTGTGACGTCCATGGCGTTGGGGCCGAGCGTGCGACCGAGGATGCGCCATTCGCTGGCCGAGTGCGTGGCATAGTCCACCACCAGCCTGTTTACATGTCCGATGCGGAAGGCGTCCATCGAGGCCGCGGATACCATGCCGGGGCGTACGCGCAGGGCCACCTCGGCGTCTTCGGCGAGAAGGAAGGCGTGGCGCATGTCGCGCAAAAGCGCCCCCAGTGCATCGTCAGCAACGTGGGCCGCCATGCCGTCGGTAAGCGCCACGGCCTGCACCTGGCAGTCGGCGTAATCGGGGGCGCTGGCAAGCACCTCGCGGGCGAGCGCCTCCACATAGGCATGGCCGTCCACCATACGCGGGTCGAGCATGCCCGGCGCGCCGTTGCCGCCCGCTTCCGGAGAGAAAGGCATGCGCAGCTCAAGCACGATGGGGCGCAGACCCATACCTCCCGGCGTCGTTTCGCAGCCCACGGCCCGCGAGTCCTCGTTGCAACCGCTGTTCGTTCCCATACCCTCACACGCTCCCTTCGAACCCCCGCCCGTCTGCAGCCAGCACCGTACAAAAAAGCGACATGTTTGCGTTTTGTTGGGGGCACGGACCACACAGCCCAAGTCCCCACCTCATCTACCTGCGACGATGCAGTCGCACCTTGACCGGATGGCCGCCTCGTCGCAATTAAAACGCAAACATGCGGGAGTTTTGGGCATCGGCGGGCCAACTGCCCCGCCGATGCCCAGCAAAGGGGTGCGGGCGGCCCGCATGCATGCCCCCCGCACCCCGCACAACCTGCCGGCCTTCCTTAAGAATGCCTTACTCGGCCAGGTCCGCCAGGTGCTCGCCCAGGATGGCGCCCAGGACCGTGGCGAAGCCGATGGAGATGCCGTTGATCGGTGCGGTGTACTGCAACGGGAACCGGCCGCCCGAGCAGTTGCCCGTGGCGAAGAGGCCTGGGATGGGCTCGAAGTGCTGGTCGAGAACGGCCTGGTCGCCGTCGACGTTGAGGCCGGCCAGGGTCACAAGGACCAGGTTGGCGTCACGCGTCCACTTCTCGCCGTAGAAGGGACCCTCGTTGATGGGCCACATCATGTCGGCAGGCTTGGCGTAGTCCTCGTCCTTGCCGGCCTCGGCGAACTGCGAATAGCGCTCGACGCTCTCCACGAAGTTCGCGGCGGCCTCGCCCTCAAGCCCCAGGTAACCGGCCAGGGTCTCCAGGTCGTCGGCGCAGTACACGCCGTTTGCGCCCTCGGCGCCGGCGGCCTTGGCCTCCTCGAGCTTGGAGGCGTACTCGTCCATCTTGGCGTCGGTGATGTCGGAGGCGTTGAAGTGGCCAAGGGCCTGGTTCTGGGCGAGCTCGCGCCAGTGGCCCTCATCCCAAATCTGGTAGAGCTCGGCGTCGATGGGCTGGCGGGCTGCCTGCACACCGGCGACGAACGGGCTGCCGAAGGCCTCGTTGCAGAAACGCTTGCCGTACTTGTTGATCCACAGGCCTGAGGCGGCACCGAACAGGCCGGCGCGGTTGGGCGCGGTGTTGCCGCCCATCGTGGCGCGGGGCCCGATCTCCATCACGCCGCCGGCCCAGATGCCCATCTTGATGCCGTAGCCGTCGCGACCGGAGCCCATGAGCTGGGTGTAGGGGTTGCTCTCCTGAACCTCGGTGCACAGGGCGCTGTACATGTCGGAGTTGGCGGAGAAGTCGCCCATTGCCAGGACCACGCCCAGCTTGGCGTTGATCTTGGTGTAGGTGCCGTCCTCGTCGTTCTGAACGATGGCGCCGGTGACCTTGCCGTCTTCCTTCACGAGGGCCTTTGCCGAGGTGCCGAAGAGGGCCTGGGAGTCCGGGCTTGCCTCAATGCCCTTGTCGACGGACGCGGTGCAGAACTCGCCCGAGCTGGAGAACGCGCCGCTGCCCAGGTTGATGACGGCGGGGTAGGTCCAGAAGTAGCCCTTCCTGTAGTTGTAGCCGCTGTCGGCCTCGATGGAGTCAACGCCGGTCACTGCAGAAAGGTCGGGCTGAAGCTCCATCATCCAGTCCACCAGCTCACCGTTGCGCGTGGCGAATTGCTTGATGAGATCGGGCTGGGCGCGGCCGGTGCTCTGAAGCTGGTAGGAGTCGATGAAATCCCACGGGTCGAACGTGGACTTTGGGACGCCGAGGACCTCCTCCTGCCAAGTGGAGTTGAAATGGCCAAGCTGTCCGCCGTATGTGGTGAACCCGTCCTTGTCCTGCGAGTCAACGCCAACGACGCTCAGGCCCTTCTCGCAAGCCATGCGGAAGCATTGGGAGCCTGCGTAGCCCAGGCCCAGTACGACGACATCGGCGTCAAGCGTCTCGGCGATGTCGGCCTCGTCGATGACGGGGGCCTCGTCCACCCAGTTGCGGCGCATGGAGTAGTAGACCGTGTCGCCGTTCTCGTCGACGCGGGCGACGTTGTCCTCACCGGAGTAGGGCTCGGTGGTTGCGGTGGCAAGCAGGGGGCCACCGGACGGGGCACCCGCGGGGGTGCTCTCGTCGGCGAGGGCCGCACCAGCGCTGACCGTCATAGCGGCGGCGCCGGCGGCGGCAATGAGGGAGCGACGGGAAATACGGGAAATCTGAGACATGCTGAACCTCCTCGGATGGGGCCCGGGCGGGATGCCCGGGCCAAAGGGTCAAGCACTAACTAAGACAGCCGAGCCATTCGCCTACTTGCTGGCCTGAGCCAGGCAGTCCTCCACAGCGGTGAAGATGGCGGTCGAGGTGACGGTGGCGCCGGAGACGGAGTCGACGCCCGTGGTGCCGTTGGCGGCCACGATCTCATCGGGCAGCTGCTCGATGGCCTTTGAGCCGATGCCGTCGGTCTCGGAGTTCTCGCCGATCTCGACGCTGGAGACCTTGCCACCGGCGATCGTCACGGTCACGGGGACGTCGCCACCGATGCCCGAGCCGCTCGCCTCGTAGGTGCCGTCGGTGTAGGTGACGCTCGCGGCCTCGGCGGCAGCGGCGTCGGACTCGGCGGCCTGCTCCTGCTTCCACTCGCGGTAGAGCGAGGTGTACTCGGTCACGCTGGGGTCGCACGTGGCGGCCTCGGTGCCTGCGATGCGTCCGTAGGTGAGGCAGATGGAGTGGCTGATGCCGCACACGATGGTGGGGTAGTCAACGGCGAAGCGGCCGCCCTGCACGTTGCCTGCGGCATACAAGCCCGGGATGGGGTTGCCGAACTGGTCGATGACCTCGGCCTTCGTCGTGGTCTCAAGGCCACCCATGACAACAAGGAAGTTCCAGGAGTTCGTGGAGTAGAAGTACGGGGGCGTGTCGATGGGCCACAGGCGCTTGGGCTGCTTGCCGAAGTCGTCGTCGCGACCCTGGGCGCACATCTCGTTGTAGCGGGTCACGGTCTCGTTGAGCACGGTCGGGTCAACGTGGATGCCCTCGGCGAGCTCGTCGATGGTCCAAGCGACGGTGCCGGAGATGCCCTGGGCCTCCATCTCGGCCTCGATTGTCTCCTTGTCGCCCGTGGCGACGGCGGCGTTCCAGGCATCGAGGTCGCCGGCGAACTCCATGACTGCGCCGTGGCCGGGCTGCTGCATGGGCAGGTGGTTGGGGTAGTTTGCGTCCGTGACGAGGTACCACACCATGCGGGGCTGAAGTTCGGCGATGTTGGCGAAGTTCTGTCCGGGGATATCCTCGTTGGTGAAGCGGCGGCCGTTGATGTCCAGGAGCAGGCCGGGGTAAGCGCCCTGGTCGCCGGGAGTGCCGTGCGCCATGTGGGGGTGAGGGATGGCCTGCATCATGCCGCCTACCCACATGCCCATGAGGTGGCCGTCGCCCTGGTTGGACGTGGCGCTGTACACGTTGCGGTCGCGGGCCATGTCGGCGTACATCGGGCACCAGGCCTGCATGAGGTCGTAGTTGTGGCCGTAGTCGCCCGTGGCAAGCACGACGCCCTTGTTGGCGTTGAACTTGACGTAGTTGCCGTCGGCGTCCTCGGCGATGACGGCGGTGACGCGACCCGTGTTGTTGTCCGCGCCGCGAACGAGCTGCCTGCCGCGCATGTTGAAGAAGAACTCGGCACCGAGGTCGATGGAAGCCTGGGCGAGCAGGTCGATGGCGCCGGGCATGCCACCGTTCATGCCGGACTCCTCGCCCTCAGGAACGGTGAACTCCTGCTGGAAGGCGAACTGGGGGATCCACTCGCCGGTGACGGGCTCGTACTCCTGCTCGGTCATGGGCCAGCGAGGAATGTCGATGCCATAGCCGGCAGGCTCGAGGAGGTCCTTGTACCACCAGTCGTAGTCCTCGCCGGAGCGGTTTGCCCAGACGCGCATGAGGGACTGGTTGGCGCGGTTGCCCGTGTACTTCTGCATCTCGAGGCAGACCTCGTTGATGTCGTCGGCGTCGCACTCCAGGCCGTTGGCCTTCTGGTACTCGGAGTTGATGGTGCCCACATCCTGGCCGCGGGTCTGCCAGGTGTCGGTGGCCTCGATCACGATGACGCTAGCGCCCTCCTCAGCTGCGGCGCGGGCGGCAGCCAGGCCGGTGATGCCGGCACCGACGACAACGACGTCGGCCGTCTTCTCGTCGCTGAAGTCGGTGATGGCCTCGGGTACGGCCATCCAGTCGAGGTCCTTCGGGGTGCCCAGGGGCACGCCGACGGGATACTCGCCCACGGCGGGAACGTAGTCGACGTCACGCGTGCACATGCTGCCCGGCTCGACAGGACCGCCGAAGCCGCCGGGAGCCCCGGCGCCCTCGGGAGCCCCGGCCTGGTCCTCGGCGGGAGCGGCGGTATCGGCCAGGGCGGTGCCGCTGGCCATGAGGGCCGCGCCGGCGCCGCTCAGGGCGGCGGTGCGCAGGAAGCTGCGTCGATCAAGTGCTAGCTTTGCCATGGTGCATCCTTTCGGTTGATAGCGCCCGACAGTTGCGTGCGGGCTTGGACGGGAGCAGGCCGCGCCTGCCCTGTGACGTGGAAAAACGTACGTCTGCGCGGCTGGCATTCCATCCCCCATGGTTGGTCGAAACTGCGCGGCCTCTTGTTTCCCCATCCCCCGTGTTGAAGGCAAAACAAGTACTCCATGTTTGGGGATTGCGCCTATATGGCCAGGTAGATGGTGTATCTTTCGATGCTGTCTGGCTTCATTATTTAAAATCGAACATTCCGAGGTCATGAAGAACTGGCATAATGCTGTGAACGGGAACCCGACGGGAAAGGCGAGAGGACGAATGCAATCCTCCATCAAAGAAGTCGTTGCGCGCGCCAACGTTACGTGGATGTGCCTGACCGTCCTCGGTCTGGCGTGCTGCCTCATATCGCTGGGCACGTTCGACGGCTCCATCAGCTCGTTCACGGACGCCGACTTTTTTGGCGTGCGCATCAGTACGGAACCTCTGAGCGGCGGTCTGCCCATCGTTATCTCCTGTGCGGTTGTCGCATTCTTTTGCCGTGCGCGGCGTTGCGCGTTGGCCGCGTCGCGGGGCCTGTGCATCGGCCTGGCGGTCGCGAGCGTGGCGGGCCTCGTGCTTCTCTTTTTGAACACCGACGGAATGGTTCCGCGTTGGGCGTCCGAATTCGGAGGGGCCCTGCTGACATTTGCCGGCATTTCGGCGCTTGCCCTTTGGGTGCAAATTCTGGCGGGCCAGGGAATCACTGCCGTGCTGATCTGCCTGGGATTTGCGTTCGTCCTCGAGACGGTCATCGACCTGCTTGTTGAGAACGCCCTGGTGGATATCGCCGCGATGGTGGTCCTTGCTGTGGTTGTCGCCGGGTCCCCGCTTTTGGCGATGCGCGTTTCGGTCATCCCCGCGGTGCGCGTCTCCAACGCCGACGAAACCGATGCTTGCCAGCCGGAGAAGGCACTGTCGCTTTCGTCCGGATTGGCTCCCGTGCTCTCGATAGCGTGCATTTTCGTCTGGGGCCTCCTTATGGGCCGCGTCCAGGGAATGGGGAGCGGGTCCGACGACGCGTCGCTGTTCCTCTCCTTCATCAAAGACAACGCCGTGGGCTTGAGCGCGCTCGCCGTGGCCGCGCTTTGCCTCGCCGCGGCGAGCGTTCGCTTCGCTTTCATCGCGGCGCGCATCACGATTCTTGCCATGCTCGTTTGCTCGTTGTATTTCTCGGGCACCTTCGGCCCCGGCAGCATTCCTATGGGCATGCTGACCATGGGCGTGGCGCGCATGGCCGCTTTTGTCTATATGTGGATGCTTGCCTGCGATGCGCTCGCGCATTCTCGAAGCACGGGCGGTGGTCAAAATGCCCCCGCGTTCGTAGTTGTCGTCGGTTGGGGCGTCTTTACGCTTGCCAACACGCTCTCCACCAAGTTGGGGTTGCTCATACCGGCGGGCGGGGTCGCCTTCCTTGTGTACAACATCGTCATCATGGTTTGCCTGGCAGGCCTGATCGTCGTGGAGTTCGTGCCGAAAAAGTCGGTGGAGACCGCCCTTACCGGCCAGAATTCCCAGGCCGGTGCGGCGGCGCCCGCGCCGACGAGCGAGGAGCTCCTCTCTGTGCAGTGCGCTCAGCTTGCCGAGCGCTATGGCCTCACCGAGCGTGAGCGCGAGGTGCTCGTCCCCCTCGTGCGCGGCCGCAGCGCCTCGAGCATCGGCTCGCAGCTCTCCATGAGCACTGAGACCGCCCGCACCCATATCCGCCACATCTACCAGAAAATCGACATCCATTCCCGCGAGGAGCTCATGGATATTGTGGACGGCATGTAGACGGGGACGCTTGGAGTCGTTGAGGACGGTTCCCATTTTTTTGGTATTGAGCTTCTGCCACAGGTTCTAAATCACCGTTTTGCCAGGTTGTCGGCTACCCCAGCATTGAGTATTTCCTTCCCGGGCATTGAATTCTATCGTGAGGGATGTACCGCGCATGAAACGTGAGCCAATCGGGCGGCACACGTTGTGCGCTCTCGTCAAAGAGAAATGGGGTATCTCGTATGACCGCATCAGTGACTCGCCGTAATTTCGTGAAAGACGCCGGTCTTGCCGCCTTTGGTGTCACCGCTTTTTCTGCTATCGCAGGCCCGGCGCTGGCCGATCAGGCGGCCCCCGCACCCGCCGAGGGCGACGCCCCTGCCGACGGTGCGGCTCCTGAGGGTGAGGGTGCCCCTGCCGGTGGTGGCATGCCTCCCATGGGCGGCGGCTCCAAGGACGACCCCGAGTGGCGCACCGCGCCTGAGGCTCCCGCGGCTGACGAGGTCGTGGAGACCTACGACTGTGACGTGCTCGTCATCGGCCTGGGCCATGCCGGCTGCACCGCCCTTCGCGCTGCGGCTGAGGCCGGCGTCAGCGTCGCGGCCTTCGAGGACCAGGACGAAGACTCCATGAGCTTCTTGGCCGGCGGCCAGGTGGGACACATCAATTCGAAGTTCCTGGGCGATGCCGGCGTTCCTCAGGTCGACACCGTCGAGTTCCTCAATGATTGGCAGGTGCGCTCCAACAACCGCTCCAACCCGGGCCTGGTGCGCAACTACGCCACGCATTGCGGCGAGTGCTTCGACTGGCTCATTGACTGCCTGTCCGATGAGGACAAGGCGGGCCTGACCATTCGCCAGTGGCCCACCGACGGCGACACCGCCACGTGCTACTCGGGCGTGAAGTGCTGGATTGGCACGGCCAACCTGGGCAGATGCCAGTCCACGGTGCTGCAGAACTGCATCGACGTCGCCGTCGCTGCGGGCGGCAAGGTGTATTACGGTACGAGCGGTTACAGCCTCATTCAGGACGCTGATGGCAATGTCACGGGCGCCTATGGCAAGCGCGAGGACGGCTACGTGCAGGTGAACGCCGCCAAGGGCGTCATCCTGGCCACAGGCGACTTCTCCACGAACGCCTCCATGTGCAAGGACCTGCTCAACGAGATCCAGTACTTGCTGCCCGCCGACGGCGCGGTGTCGGCCATGGGCGCGGGCCGCGATGGTCAGGGCATCAAGATGGGTTACTGGGCCGGCGGCCGTCTCGACCCGTGCATGTCCGCGATGGATGGTGCCTACTGGTATCCGTGCGACTCTCCTATGGACCCCATCGGTGCCACGGCTGCCTTGTGGATCAACGCCGACGGTAAGCGTTACTCCAACGAGGGTTTCGGCTCTACCGAGCTCATGGCCATGCCCGGTGCCTACCAGCCCGCGGGCATCATCTCCACGGTCTTCGACAACGACATTGAGAGCCTCCTGAAGGCGCAGCCCCTGGGCCATATGAGCTACGACTACGCCAACCAGGGCTTTGACTCGCTGCATGAGGCCATGGATGCCGCTTACGAGGCGCACAAGAACGGTGAGTTCGCAAGCGGCGACGCGGCCGACGCGGCTGGTGAGGGCGCAGCTGGCGGTGGCGACAAGGCGATGATGGCCGGCGCCACCCTCTATGCTGCCGACGACTTCGAGACGCTTGGCGGCTATCTGGGATATACCGGTGAGGCGCTCGACAATTTCGTTGCCTCTATTGAGCGCTACAACGAGCTGTGCGAGAAGGGGTGCGACGAGGACTTCGGCAAGGACCCCCGTCTCATGCTGGCCCTCAAGAATCCGCCCTACTACGCCTATTGCGGCACGAAGGAAATCGGCGTGGTCATGGTGACGACGTCTGGCCTGGTTGTTGATGAGAACAGCCGCGTGCTCGGCAATGACTACCGTCCCATCAAGGGTCTCTATGCTGCCGGCAACTGCTCGGGCTGTCGTTTTGGATACAGCTACTTCACAAGCATCGCAGGCCAGAGCCTTTCGTTTGCCGAGACCCAGGGCATGATGGCTGGCCAGTTTGCCGCCACCGGACAGCTTTCTGAGGGTGAGCACGTACACCTGCAGGCCTAGCGACCTGACTTGAGGAGCGGGCTCTAGAGTCGCAGCCCAGGATTCAAGGGATAAATTTTGACCCTCCTACCAGGTAAAACTTTTCTGTAGGAAACTTTTTCTAGATTTTGCTTGCGTTTTGTGGGGCGGTGGGGTTAGGATACGCCGCAACATAGTCATCTGTTCAGGGCGAGGTGCAATTCCTCACTGGCGGTGATCGGGAGGCAACTCCCGGAGCCCGCGAGCCCCAATAGGGGCAGGATCTGGTGCGAACCCAGGGCCAACGGTTACAGTCCGGATGGAAGAGCAGCGAATGACGTTTTTTGGTTGCGGGAGGCGCGCAGGCGTCCCCCGTCCTTAGACGCATTCCAAGAATCCATGAAGCCCGTCGGCAGGTGGCCGGCGGGCTTTTTTCATGCCCTGAGAGGCTCGCCGACCTTCTGCCGCTACGGGAGGAAAGGTTTGTGATGGCAGGGACGGTAGGTACGCAGCTCGAAGGGGTGGGCCAGGGGGAGGCCCTCGATGCTGCGTTTATGCGCAGGGCGCTGGAGCTTGCGGCGCACGGCGCGGGACGCACCAACCCCAACCCGCTGGTGGGCGCGGTCATCGTGCGCGACGGGCGCGTGATCGGCGAGGGTTGGCACGCGTGCTATGGGCAGGAGCATGCCGAGCGTCGCGCACTGGCTGACTGCGCGGCTCGCGGCGAGGACCCCCGCGGCGCAACGGTGTACGTGACGCTCGAGCCATGCGCCCATCACGGCAAGCAGCCCCCGTGCGCCGACGCGCTTGTCGAGGCTGGCGTGGCGCGCGTGGTCGTGGGCTCGCGTGATCCCAACCCGCTTGTGGCCGGCAAGGGCAACGCCCGACTGCGCGAGGCGGGCATCGAGGTGACGGTTGATGTCCTGCGCGATGAGTGCGACGCTATCAACCAGGTGTTTTTCCGTTACATCATGTCCCATAAGCCCTATGTGGCGGCCAAGTGGGCCATGACGGCCGACGGCCATATCGCCTGTGCCTCGGGCGATGCGCGCTGGGTCACGGGCTCCGCTGCTCGCGAGGATGGCCATGCTCTGCGCAACCGCCTGGCCGCCATCATGGTGGGCGCGGGCACGGTCGCGGCCGACGACCCCCTGCTGACCTGCCGCCTGCCGGGCGGGCGCAACCCCCTGCGCGTGGTGTGCGACACGCATCTGGCGCTGGCCGAGGACTGTGCTCTCGTACGCAGTGCCGCGGCTGGGGAGGCACCTCTGCTCGTGGCGTGCGGCGAGGTGCGGGGCGAGAATGCCGAGAAGGCCGCCCGCCTGCGTGCACGCGGTGTCGAGGTGCTCGAGCTTGGCCTCGACGCGGCGGGGCACGTCGACCTTGCGGCGGTTCTGGAGGCCTTGGGTGCGCGCGGTGTCGACTCGGTGCTGCTTGAGGGCGGTGCCCGCCTGCATGGCAGTGCTTTTGCTGCCGGGCTGGTCGATGAGGTTGTTGCCTACGTCGCCCCCAAGCTTCTGGGCGACCCCGCAGCCCCTGGCCCGGTGGCTGGCCTTACCCCTGCGGTGATGGGCGAAGCCGTGCGTTTTGGCGCCCCGCACGTTGATGTCCTCGGTGATGACGTGCGCCTTTGCTGGCGAGTGGGCCATACGGTCGCCGACGCTGCAGCCGCGCTTCCCTGCGTTGCCTGCGGACCGCTCTATCCCGGCGGGGCCACCACGGCGCAGCACATGTCCGAGTCGCTTTTGAAAGTGGGTGAGTAGCGTGTTTACAGGCATTGTCGAGGAAGTCGGTACCGTCGTTTCCATTCCACCCGCTGGCCGCGCCGGCAGCTTGACGATTGAGGCGAGCAAGGTTCTGCAGGACGTTGCCCTGGGCGACTCCATCGCCGTGAACGGCGTGTGCCTCACTGTGACGTCGTTTGGCAAGGGGCGTTTCTCTGCAGACGTGATGCCCGAGACGCTCTCCCGCTCCAGCCTGGGGCATCTGCGCCCCGGCGGCCACGTCAACCTCGAGCGCGCCATGGCGGCAGGCGGCAGGTTCGGCGGTCACATCGTGAGCGGCCATATTGACGGCACCGGTCGCGTCGCCTCACGCGTCGAGGACCAAAACGCCGTGCGCGTGCGCATCTCCTGCGCCCCTTCCATCGTCGCTCTCATCGTCGAGAAGGGCTCCATCGCCATCGACGGTATCAGCCTTACGGTGTCGGGCCTGTTCGATGACGGCTTCGAGGTCTCGGTCATCCCGCACACGGGCGGCCAAACCACGCTGCTCACCAAGCGTCCCGGCGATGTCGTCAACCTTGAGAACGACGTGGTGGGCAAGTATGTGCAGCGTTTGCTTGGCGTTGCCTTGGGGCACGGCGACCCCTCGACGGGACAAGGGGCTCCCAGGGCGCCTGTCGAGCGATTATCCGCTGCCCCGCCCGGAGGCATCACGCTCGACTACTTGGCGGCACACGGCTTTTAGCAGCTGATTTCGCGCTATCCGCTCAAACGAATATCCATTCCCGAACGCGGCAATCCTGCCGTGCTGGCACTACCCATATCTTTTTCGCTTATTTGACCCTTTAAGAAAGGACAAGGACCATGGCAGACATCGAAATGAACACCATTGAAGAGGCAATCGCCGAGCTCCAGATGGGCCACTGCATCATGGTGGTCGACGACCCCGACCGCGAGAACGAGGGCGACCTCATCTGCGCCGCGCAGTACGCCACGCAGGCCAACGTCAACCTCATGGCGAGCCAGGCCAAGGGCCTCATCTGCATGCCGATGAGCGCCGAGATTGCCGCCCGCCTGCAGCTTGACCCCATGGTGACCAACAACACCGACAACCACGAGACCGCCTTCACCGTGTCGATCGACCACGTGGACACCACCACGGGCATCAGTGCCGCCGAGCGTGGTTACACTGCCCGCAAGGTTGTGGAGGAAGGCTCGCGTCCCGAGGATTTCCGCAGGCCCGGCCACATGTTCCCGCTCATTGCTCGTCCCGGCGGCGTGCTTCAGCGCAATGGCCACACTGAGGCCACCGTCGACCTGCTGCGTCATGCCGGTATGAAGCAGTGCGGCCTGTGCTGTGAGATCATGCGCGAGGACGGCACGATGATGCGCACCACCGAGCTGGCTGGTCTTGCCAAGAAGCTCGGCGTCGTCTTCGTGAGCATCAAGCAGCTCCAGGACTACTGTCGCGTGCATGACAACCACATGCGCGAGGAGGCCGTGGCCAAGCTCCCCACCGACTACGGCGAGTTCACCATTCACGGCTTCGTGAACGACATCACGGGCGAGGAGCACGTCGCTCTCGTGAAGGGCGAGATCGGTGACGGCCGCAACGTGCTCGTGCGCGTGCATTCCGAGTGCCTCACCGGCGACGTCTTCGGTTCCAGGCGTTGCGACTGTGGCGACCAGCTGCACCGTGCCATGGCGCAGATTGAGAAGGAAGGTCGCGGCGTCATCCTCTACATGCGCCAGGAAGGTCGCGGCATCGGCCTCATCAACAAGCTCAAGGCTTATCGCCTGCAGGAGGAGGGCATGGACACCGTTGAGGCCAACGAGGCCCTCGGATTCGCCCCTGACCTGCGCGAATACTGGAGCGGTGCGCAGATTCTGCGCAGCCTGGGCTGCAAGAGCATCCGCCTGCTCACCAACAACCCCTCCAAGATCTACGGCTTGGGCGACTTTGGCCTGGAGATTGTTGAGCGCGTGCCGATCGAGATCCACGCCCACGAGTGCGACCGCCATTACCTCGAGGTGAAGGCGAGCAAGATGGGCCACATCTTTGAGACGGCACTGTCGGCGTAGCGGCGAGGAACGGCCCCAGGCTTTGTCCCGTGCTCAAACAGTCCTCGCTGGCAGCGGCCAAGGGCCGTTGCCAGCTGCGGAACTGCGCCGGGACAAAGCCTGGGGCCCGCACGCCAACTCGGCGACTGTGCGGGGCGTCTGTGGGGGCGTAAGGGGCCGTTGCCTGCTGCGGAACTCGCGCTGAACAAAGACCCCTGCCCACGCGCGCTGAACTGCCGATTGCGCAGGGGCGTCCGGGGGCGCGTAAAGGGCCACAACCGGCTGCGGAACTGCGCCGGGACAAAGCCCGGGGCCCACGCGCGCTGAACTGCCGATCGCGCGGGGGCGTCTACTGGAACACGCATTTAAATTGGATTGCTTGATATCGAGAAAAGGAGTCATCATGGCGGTTAAGGTTATTGAGGGTAACGTTGTTAACGAGGGCATCAAGGTTGGCATTGTGGCGAGCAGGTTCAACGAGTTCATCGTGAACAAGCTGCTCTCTGGTGCGCTTGACGGTCTGCATCGTCACGGGGTGCCGGATGAGGACGTGAACGTGGCATGGGTGCCCGGCGCGTTCGAAATTCCGCTGGTGGCGCAGAAGATGGCCGAGAGCGGCAAGTACGACGCCGTCATCGCGCTGGGCTGCGTCATTCGCGGCGCTACCTCGCACTATGAGCTCGTGTGTAACGAAGTGGCCAAGGGTGTGGCGCAGACGTCGCTCAAGTCCGGCGTGCCCGTGATGTTCGGTGTCATCACTACCGAGAACCTCGAGCAGGCCATCGACCGTGCCGGCGCCAAGGTGGGCAACAAGGGCTACGAGTGCGCAACAGGCGCCATTGAGCTCGTCAACCTGCTGAGGCAGATCTAACAACTGCCGTTCGGGTGTGGACGCGGTTGTGCCGTCCATTCCGGTCACGACGTATATCCCATAGATGTTTGGTCTTACCCAGGCGTGGGCGCGATGCCGTCCACGCCTGGGTTTTAACCGCTTTGCCTGGCGACCTGGCGTATACGGTGGTTGTCCTGTGCACTTCGTCAGCTTGTGCGCAGTCTCGTGTACCATCCCAACATATATATTAGATGCGCCTGGGCCGTGTGCCCGGGCAAGGGGAAAGATACGGGAGCGATAGAATGGACGCGCAGGTGCAGGCGGGGCAGTCTCGGCAGATGGGCTACCAGGTGGCCCCGGGTTACGAGCTTTCGCTGGTTGAGCGCATTTTTTGCGAGCTGGTTGAGATTGACTCGCCCTCGTTTCACGAGCACGAGATGGCGGCCGAAGTGCGTAGGCGCCTTGAGGGCCTGGGCTTCAATGTCGTGGAGGACGCCACGAGCGGCAAGAACGACGGCATGGTGACCTCGATCACCTCCACCCGCCGCTTCGGCCGCCTTATGGACAACGCTTCTGATCTGGTGCGCCTCGTGCACACGGGCAGCGACTGCGGCAACCTTTTCGCGACGCTCCCCGGCGTGGGCGAGCCGGTTCTGTTCATCACGCACATGGATACGGTGCAGCCCGCTTTCTCCAAGCACGCTAAAGTCCATGCCAACGGCATGATTACGAGCCTGGGTGACACGGTCCTGGGTGCCGACGACCTCGCTGGCATCGCCTGCGTCATGGCGGCCGTCGACCACCTGCAGCAGGCCGGCATTCCACACCGCCCCGTCGAGCTCGCCTGCATGGTGGCTGAGGAAGTGGGCAACGTCGGCGCTCGCGCGTTTGATTTCTCGCAGTCCAAGGCCCCCGTCGCGTTCACGCTCGACTATTCGGCCGACCCCAACGAGTATGCCTACCAGGCCCCCACGATTCTCTACCTCACCATCGAGGTCATCGGCCGCTCCGCCCACGCCGGCTTTTATCCCGAGCGCGGCGTCAATGCCATCAAGATTGCCGCCCATGCCATTGACCAGGTGCAATGCGGTCGCATCGGCGATGACACCACGTGCAACATGGGCATTATCTCCGGCGGCCGCGGCACGAACATCGTGCCGAGCGACGTGGTTATTCGTGGCGAGGTCCGCAGCTACGACCATGCCAAGGCGGTCCATCAGACCCAGGTTGTGCGCGACATCTTTGAGCGCGCGGCGCAGGAGCTGGGTGGTGAGGTGACCATACAGGTGAGCGAGGCATGCCACGCCTACTGCATGGGCAAAGATTCCGCTCCCGTGCGCCTGTTCGAGCGTGCTTGCGAGAGCCTGGGCATGGCGGCTGTGGGCAAGCCCACGTTCGGCGGCAGCGACAACAACGTCTCGGTTGCCTACGGCATTCCCGGCATCGTCATTGCCAACGGTATGCGCGACGCCCACTCCACCAACGAGCACGTTCTGCCCGGCGACCTTGCCAAGGTTCAGGCCATCGTGGAGAAGCTCCTCACACTCGACGTGGAGGGGTAGGGGAGGCAAGGGTTCGCGCTGGTACGCGCCTTGATTTGGGCATGGGAAAAGGCTCGGTTGCCTCGGTGCGGCGTGTTCATGCTGGTGCATGAATCGGTTCGCTGTTAGACGTAGGCCAAAGGTTTTCTCGCGGGGTCGCGCTGGCATGGGGCCTAGCTTGTCGCCTGGCGGCCGCCGGGGCTTGTGGCGGTGTGTCGCCCGCCCCTGGTCTCTTGAGTTTTTACAACAAGCGCGGGCGGGACGTAATCGAATACGTCCCGCCCGCGCTATTTGTTTGACGCTGCTTGCTGGTGCTTCTCGTCCCTTACTGCTCCGGCACGAGGTCGGCGATGTCCTCCCACATGACGGGCTTGGAGGGCTCAAGGCCGCCGGTCACGGCCTGGATGGCGGTGTAGCGGCCGGACGTGAAGCAGTGGCCGGCGCTCATGCCGGACTGGTACATCGACCAGTCGGGTGCGCCGCAGAGCTGGCCTGCGCCGAAGCCCGTGGCCCACAGGTGAGGAATGACTTCGCCCTCGGTGGTGATGACCTGGTAGTTTTCGTTGACGGTCATGCCGGCGCACAGGGCGGAGACGCGGATGTGCTTGCGGGCGCCCCAGAACGGAGCCTGCTCGATCTTCTTGAGGTACTGCGGGTTCTTGCCGAAGTCCTCGTCGAAGCCGGCGTCGACGAGCTCGTTGTAGCGCTCCACGCTGGCAATCAGGGCGTCGGCGGGAACCTCGACCTTCTCGGCGAGCTCCTCAAGGGTGTCGGCGCAGTACAGGTCGACGAGGCCCTCGATGACCTTGTTGCCGGAAGCGACGGAGCGGTCCATCTCAACCTCGGGCATCCACTTCTGCACCGCGTCGGCGGGAGTTGCCTTGAAGCCCATCTCAGGCACGGTGGTCTCGTAATTGCCGTCATAAATCTGGACGAACCAACCAGGCTTGGGCTGGTCGCGCATCTGAACGTTGATCATGGTGAAGGGCATGTCCTCGTTCATGAAGCGGTTGCCGTCCATGTTCACGGCCATGAAGGGCACGGAAGCCATGGGGCCCGAATCGAAGTCGTGCATCATATGGCAGTGACCGGTCTGCACCATGCCAGCGCCGAGCTGCATGGCCATGAGGATGCCGTCGCCGGTCTTGCCGAACTGCTTGCGGTCGAAGCCGAGGATGTCGGGGCAGTAGCGCTCGACGAGGCTGTCGTTGTTTTGGTAATCGCCGGTGGAGAGGATGACGCCCATGGTGGCGTTGAACTTGATGTACTCGCCGTCGGCGTTCTTGCCCACAACGCCGGTCACAGTGCCGCCCTCGCCTTGGATGAGCTGGACACCGGGGGTCTCGTAGTAGAAGTCGACGCCGCGCTCCTCGGCCAGGTTGGCCAGGGCCATGATGAGCTCGAGGTTGCACTGGGGCTTGGGGCCGTAGTTCCACTCGTGGCGGACGGACTTGGTGCCGTCCTCGTACACGTCTTCCTCGGTGGAGACGTTTGCGGGCGGATTGCCGGCCTCTTCGGCGCGCAGGCGCAGCCAGCGCATGGTCTCGCCGGAGTGGTAGGTGTAGTACTCCACCAGGCCGCGGTCGGCGCGCCAGTCGACGCTCTCCATGTAACCGCGAATGTAGTTCTTGATGCCCTGGGGGTCGCTCATCTCGAGCTCGACGCCGCTCTCGTTGGCGCCCTGGGAGATGCAAACGGACTCCTTCTGGAGCACGCAGGCCGTGGCGCCCTCCTCAATCGCGGTCAGGGCCGCGGGCACGCCGCCGGTGCCGCCGCCAACCACGACGACGTCATAGGTGTACTCGGCGGCGAACTCGGTGATGGGTGCGACCTCAACAGGGGAGCACTCGTAGTCGGAAGCGCATGCGCCCTTGGGGTACTCGACCTCGGCTGCGGCCTCGTCGGCCAGGGCGACGCTGCTCAGGGCGGCGCTGGCGACACCGGCTGCGCCGGCGGTCTTGAGGAAGCTCCTGCGGTTCATCTCCATCGGTCAACCTTTCTCCTCGTATGGCTCCGGCCGTCGGCATGTGCATGTGGTGCGCGGTGCACCTGCTGTGCCGTGCGGTCGGGGCGCGTAATGCCGGGCTTGCGTCCGGCTCGACGAGACGAAAGGTAACCCACACGCCCACGTTTCACATCGCATGGGCGAGACGAAGGGTTTTACCTGGGGTTATTGTGTCAACTCACAAAAGAGAGACGAGAGGGGTTAAGCCACGCGCCCGGGCGATGGTTACGCGCAGGCGCCTCGTTGCGTGTGCTCAAATGATGATCGGGCGCAGCCTGCCAATTGTGCATGTCCGGACGATGCCTGAAGGCAGCCAGCCAATTGCGCATGCCCAGACGATGGCCGAGGGCGGCTGGCCAATTGCGCGTGCTTCCACCTATGCGGTTGTAATGGCGAAGCGGCAGAAGGCGCGCGCTTGTCGCACTACTAGTGCTTCTCGGCGAGTTCTGCCTTCACAGCCGCGGCGAGTTCGATGATTTCCTGTCGGGAATGGACACCCATCTTTGCGTAGGCGGAGCGATTGTGCGTGCGCACCGTGTTGACCGAGACACCCAGAAGCTCGGCGGTCTTCTCGAGGGAGTGGCCCTGGCTTGCGCAGCGCACCACTTCTGCCTCGCGTGGGGTGAGACCGTAGCGGTTGGCGAGCTCATGAGAGACGAGTTCCTCCACGGTGTCCTGCACGGCGATGGCCGCCGTGAGGTCGGCTGCGGGGTCGATAGGCATTGCGCTTTGGGCGGCCGCTTCCGTAGAGCGCAGCAGCAGGAAACCGAGCATGATGACGATGGCGGCTGACAGAATGAAGATGACGACCGTGCCCCCATAGGTCATGAGCGCGGCCTGCCCGCCCTGCGCTTGCGACAGGTGTGCGGGCACGGCGATGTAGCGCACGAGCGCCGCCAGTGCCTCGGGGATAAGCAGGAAGAGGCTCGCTCGCTTGGTGAGGTCCATCTTTGACCAGCGCTCGGGGGCCACGACGAAGAGCACGAGCAGCATGGTGAAGCCCACGCGAGCGCTTGTGGCGAGGTTCGAGCCGAGCCGGGCGGCATCTTCGGGCGCAACTGCCATGACGAGTACGCCGGCGAAGAAGAGGAGCATGTACGCAATCCAGTTAAAGAAGACAACGCGGTTGAGCGAAGCGCCGCGTACCAGAAGCACTGCCGTCACTGCAACGAATGCGATGTTGACGAGGCTCATATAGAGCGTGCGAATCGAGATATCCGAGATGTCGAACCACGGGTTCGTGACGCCGCGGATGAAGTTGCCCATGACGCAGAAGAGTGCGAGCAGGATGCAAAGGGCCAGCGACGCGGTGCTGAAGGGCGAGGCGGCTTCTTTGCAAGTTGCGGTTTGTGCAGGTTGGGCGGGTTGCGGGGTGCATAGGGCTGCAATGAACGGGGAAACGACGCAGAGACCAGCCTGAACTACTGTGGGGACGAGATAGAAGAGGTTGCTTGCGAAGCACAGGCCAAATCCAAGCACTACGATGAGCGTCGCCCGGCGCAGCTCCATGGATTCGAGGGCAGTGAGGTACGCCATCAGGCATATGGTGAAGAAAATGACATTGGCCGCCGTGCCTACGACGCATTGAGCGAGTTCGAGTGTTCCGAGGGGTGCGAGCCAGAGAAGCAGGCAACCAATCGATCCGAGTATGCCGCTGGTGAGCAGGATTTTCCTCGAGGTGACCTGCCTGGCAAGACGCGGGCCCATGACGAGTGCGGCCACGGCGCACAGGGCGAAAGTGATAGCGAACGTGCAGAATGCACCCTCGAAAGCGCCTGCTGAGTGAGCCTCCGCGGTCTTTACGATACTTAAGAAGAAAGCTCGGAAGTAAGGAAAGAGAATCGACAGGCCAAGAGCGCAGGCAAAGTCGCGTATGGGCAAATTCCGTGCGACGGATGCTGTCGTATCCCCATCGTGCATATAAACCCCCAGTTACCTCGTCTCTGCAATGCGCGATTATACCAAAAGGGAGGGCTGGCGCCGTTATGCTGAAAGTGGATGCACGGGTGCGGGGAGGTTGCCGCGCCGTGGGTCGCGCGTGCACGGGCGTCCGCATGTGCCTTCCGTTCCGAGAAGTCGCCCCCGATGGTGGGACTTGCACAGGAAAGCTTGCAAACCTGGCGCAATTGGCAGCGAAACGAGTTTCGGTGCAGTTTTGGCGGGTGCATTGGCAATGAAACGAGTTTCGGTGCAGTCTGCGCTCTATCAATTCAGGCAAATGGTGGATTCGCTTGTATATTTCGTTGTAAAAACAACGAAAAGACCAGCTTGGCCCCACTGTTTTGAGGTCTGGCCGGCTAGAACAGGGGATCCGAGCCTCAATCGCCTGAAATCACTGCACCGAAACTCGTTTGGCTGCCAGGTGGGTCGGGATTACTGCACCGAAACTCGTTTGGCTGCCATTCGGGCGACGCGACAGGAATTAATTGGCAGGCCGGAGCGTCCGTGTGGATACTACGACCCGCCAATACATGCTTCTTGTGAGCTGTTTGTTGCTATGCTGCCGCGGTCACGCCGGAGAAGGCATTGACTGTGTCCTGCATGTAGAAGCCAGTGGAAGCTTGGGTGTTGGAGGCGCCACCGGTCTGTGGGTTGCCGTCGGAAGGTTGGATGGTTTGCGGCGTTGCAGAGCCAGATTGGCTGGCTTGTGCAGCATCGCCGGTGAGCTGGTTGTTTTGCATGTCGTCAGGCCTGATCGGAGGCTCGCTGTTTCCATCTGGAGGAAGCTCGCCGCCCTGTTCGTTGCTGGGGGTGCCAGCAGGGGGCTGGCTCATTTGTCCGCCTTGCGATTGCCCGCCATTAGGCATGGCGGGCGGTTTCTGGTCGTTGCCTTGAGGGCCGCCGCTTTCGTTTGCAGGGACGTTGCCGTTGGGTTCGCCTTGGCCGCCTTGCTCGCCGGGGCCCATCTCGCCGCTGGGCGCGCCCTGGTCGCCCTGCCCGCCGGGTCCCATGCCCTCAGGTTCGCCTTGCCCGCCAGGGCCCATGCCGCCGCCGGGCCCACCCTGCCCGCTGGGGCCCATGCCGCCGCCGGGGCCGCCAAATCCGCCGGGGCCGCCTTGCACGTCGGTACCTGTGTAGGCCTGTTGGGTGCCGCCTTCGTATCCCGTGACGGTCTCGACGTCGTAGACGCCCTGGGTTTCCTGGCCTGAGACGACGCCGCCTACATACACGCTGTAGGTCTGGCCGACTTCGAAGTTCGGGCAGCTCAGAACGGCTCCAAGGTAGCTGTGTGTCTTGTCGGAAGCGATCTCGTCCTCCGAGGGGTCGTAGGCGAACACAACCTCGCCGCTCTCGTTGCACACCACAATGGCATCCCCGGCGTCTTGCGAGGAGGCGAACTGCAGGTTCATCGTGACCTGGCCGGAGTCGCTCTCGGCCCAGTCCATGGTGGAACCCAGCGCCACGACGGTGCCACCATTGATATAAGAGCCCATGTCGGAGTCCAGGCCCGAGTCGGAGCGAGGGTTGGCCATCGAAACGACGGTGCCGCCGTTGATGACGAGGAAGCCGTTCGAGTCGATGCCGTCGCCCTCGTCGCCCAGGTCGGCCACGATGTGGAGCGTGCCGCCGTTGATTGTGGTGACGGAGACACCGTCCTCGTTAGTGTTGATGCCGTCGTTCTGCGAGGCAATGGAGACGTTGCCGCCGTTGAGCGTGAGGTGCAGCTCCGAGTCGAGGCCCTCGTTGTCGGCCGTGATGTTGAGTGCGCCTGTGCCGTCCTGCTCGCCTTCGATGTTCATGGACATGAACGAGTAGAAGGCGCCGTCAATTTTCCAGAGCTTCTTTTGCTCCTCGTTGTCCTTGTAGATGCGGGCGACATGGCTGCCCGCGACGTTGTTCACGCTGCCGTCGGCGATGACGACAACCGCGCCGGCATCGGAGGTGTCCACGGTTGCGCTCGCCGTATCTGCACTCCAGTTGCCGTCGCACTCGTACACCCTGCGGAACACGACGGCAGGGGCAACATCGCAGGTAATGTCGAGGTTGTCGAGCACGAGCGTGACCTTGGCGCTCGCGTCCTTGACTGCGTCTTTGCCCAGGTCAACCCATACCTGGCCGGCCGAGATGGAGCCCGTCAGGCGATAGGTGCCTGCCTGGGTGATGTGCACGACGCTCGTGGCCGCCGCGTCCTCGGCGCTGTGGCGCTCGGCGTCCGTGCCCTCGCCGTAAGGGTTGCCCGAGTCGTATTCGTCGCGGTCTTCGTAGTACACCACGTCGTGGGCGAGATACACGCGCTCGTTCTCATCGAGGGAAATGTCCTCGCCGTCGACCTTGATGCCGCTGTCGGAGAAGGTGATGGCGACCTCATCCGATGTGGCCTGCTCCGTGCCGTCGGCCCATGCCAGCCCGGCGCCGCTCAATGCTGCGCCTGCAAGTGCGCAGCCAAATCCCGTGATTGCGGAACGGCGGGTCATTGCAAGGGTGCCCATCGGGCGCATGTTGCTGTGGTTCTTGCTCATCTCAAACCTCCCAAGGTGTCTGGGGTTGTTCGCGCCGTGCAATTATATTGGCGCGGCGTGACACCATTTAACGACTCGAGAAGGTCCCTCGCGTTCACATTCGCACGATTCCGCCGCCCTCGCGCAAAGCTGCGAGCTGCTTCAGGATGCTGCAGGGCGCTTCAGGATTGTGGGGAGGGGCGGGCGGAATCGGGTCGGACGGCCGCCCGTTGTTGCATGACCGCTTTACTCTTCCTCGAACGTCCAATCCTCAATCGCCTGGAGATACTCAGGCTCGATGGTGTGGCCGACCATGCAGGCGGTGCTGGAGAGGGCGTAGTAGATTTCTTCCTTCACCACGGTTTCAATGGGCTCGCGCATGCCGGAGATGAACCACTTGCGCGTGTGACCAAACATGCCCCACACGATATAACGGGCAAGGTTTTGGTTGGAGCGCCAGGGGCAGGTGGATTCGCCGTACTCGGTTTCGAGGTGGTCGAGTAGCAGGTCTTCCTCGGCATGGCGACATGAGTCGAAGTAAGGCGAGATGCATACGTTTTCTAGGATGACGCGTGCAAGGTTGGGGTTTGCCTTGAAAAATTCCAGCAGGTGAGCGCGCTCGTTGAGCGTCTCGGTACAGGCGTCATGGCGACAGCCATAGTCGCGCGGGCGTTTCATTGGTGTGCGGAAATAAATGATCTCCTGCAGATAACAGTCCTGAACCAGGTCCGAGAGCGCCGCGTAGTGATTGTAGAACGAGTTTTTGCTTACCCGTGCCTGCTCGCACACTTCGCGCACGGTTATGTCGTCGTACGGTTTTTCCAACAGTAGCGCCATGACTGCCTCGCGCAAGTATTGACGCGTGCGCGTCGCCCGCATATCTGCCATGTGCCCCCTCCTTCTCCCGCGTGCAAGTATAGAGGACAGAACGCGGCAACGTGAGAGTTTGCCCGGGGTGAATTCGCACTGTTTGCCCCACATGTCCCAAAAGGGACGCGCGGGGCGTTTTGGCAGTCGGCAAATCATCCGTTTGTCCCTATATTTTCGCCGTCGGGAGAAATCCCGGTAGGGGAGAGTATGGGAGAAAGGAAACCGCAGATGGAAAGCATGTCTCGCAGGGGCTTTTTTGCCGGTGCTACGGCTATGGGTGTCATGGGAGCAAGCGTTGCCATGGCCGAGGAGCTGCCTGGTATGAAGACCGATAGCCCCGAGAATTCAATCGATGCCGCACCTGGCGTGATGACTCAGACGCTCGACGAGCTCAACGCCATGCGTCAGGCTCACATCGACGCGGCCAAGGAGTTTACCTGCGCTGACGGTACTGTCATCCCCGAGGTCTACGTGAAGCTGCGCGCCCTTGTCGAGGGCTACGGCCTGGGCGTGGGCTCGGCCAACAACGACAGCTCCTTTGACTTCTTCATGGCCTACTGGACTCCCGAGGAGGCTCAGGCCTACATCGAGATGCCGCTTGGCGTTGCCTTTACGGCCGCCGACTTCGCTCAGAAGTCCGGCCGTGACGAGGAAGAGTGCGAGCAGCTTTGCTACGACCTTTCCTACCGCGGTCTGCTCATGCGTTGGACCCGCGCCGGCGTGCACTACTACCATCACATCGCCTACGCTCACGGCTTGTGGGAGTACGGCCTGCTTGCCCAGGAGCGCGAGGACGCCAACGCCGCCGACTTCATGGCGCTTGACACCATCACCGAGTGGGCCGACCTGCACAAGACCGAGGACCTGGTCAACGCCCACAAGCGCGCTGACCTGCACTCTACGGTGTTCGCGGAGGATGCGGCCCTCTTTACCTCAGAGACGCCTTTCTATTATCCGGTGCCGGTGAACCAAGAGGTCTTGCCCGACGGCGAGGAGATTCTGCCGCTCGACGACTGGAAGAAGATCATCGAGCGCAACGAGATCATCGGTGTTTCCACCTGCCAGTGCCGCCTGCGTCGCGTGCTGCAGGACCAGGTGCAGGACGGTTGCGACCACCCCATGGAGACCTGCATGTCGTTTGGCGAGGAGGCTCAGTACTACATCGAGAATAACCTCGCCCGTCAGATTGACAAGGAGGAGGCTACGGCCATCCTTCAGCGCAACGTCGACCTGGGTATGGTCATCCAGAGCGCGTACTCCAAGGCCAGCGAGGTCATCTGCTCGTGCCATGGCGACTGCTGCGACATTCTTTCCACGTACGTCGCCCTGGGCGCCGAGGGTTGCGAGGCCATCAACTCGATGCCGCAGGTGAGCCACTACAACCTGGTCGTCGACGGCGACGCGTGCATCAAGTGCGGTGCCTGCGTTGAGCGCTGCCCGCTCTACGCCATCACCATGACCGATGACGGCCCCGTGGTTGACGCCAAGTGCGTGCGCTGCGGCCAATGCGCCACCGTCTGCCCTGCTGAGGCTCGTAAGCTCACGGTGAAGGACGACAACCCCGAGCTGCCCGAGGACATGCTCCAGGATTACAACCTTAAGGCTTCTTACCGCTTCCTCAACGGAATCGTGCACGAGTAAAGCCTGGCGCGAACGCGCGAACATCCAAATAGCTGCTTCACACGCCGGTCGACGAAAACCCCCGCATCGTCGGTCGGCGTTTTGTGTTTGGGAGATGCGGGGTCGAAGGGAAAGCCCAACACGAGGAGCTATGGGTGTTTGAGGGCGGCGATGGCCGGGACACTGTTGACGGAAGGCGGGGTGCTGGAGGGTTATATGTTGATGGCTGGGCAGTGTTAGCTGGGATCTTGCTGATGGGGGCGACGTGCCAGGGGTTTGCGCTCAGGCGTCGGTGTGGCGTCTCGTGCGTTTTCCCTGGCGATTCGGGAAAATTCAGTTGGTAGCGGATTGCGTGGAGGAGGGGATGCTGGCATACAATGGCCGGGATTGGAGGTCGTTTGTATGACTGACTGCCCTTCTTCTGCCGATGATTCGCGGGTGCCGGAGCCGCCTGCGTCTTCGGATGACTTAACCGCGCCGGATGGCGCCTTAGTGGACGGATCAACAATGCCGAGTGATGCTGGCAAGACCGCTGAGCGCATGGGCGTGCAGGACGATGTGTTGACGCCCCGGGGTCTGACGGAGGCGCCTTGCGCATCTGAGGTGCCTGGCGTTAACGAGATAAAATCCAACGAAGCTGATTCGACCGCCGGAATGACAACGCCGGATGCCACCCCGGAGGGCGGATCTTCGATGCTGGATGACGCCGTCTCGGTAGCTGGTCCGGCGGCGTCAGACGGTGCTGCTTCGCCCGACGTGCCGCACGGCCTGCCTTTCTGCTGGTGGCACTATGCAATCAATGCCGCGGCCGTTGTTGCGCTGCTCTTTCTGTTCAGCCGTGTCGCGGCATGGGCACCTGGTTGGTGCGTGGCCGTGGTTTGGGCGGCGTGCAGCGTGCTGCTCGCTGCGGGCATCACGTACCATGCGGTGGTGAAAAAGACAATCAACCAGGTCGCGTTTCGTGCGGGCGGCGTGCTGGGCCGTATTAATGGAGGTCGCACGTTCCGGCTGATAGTGGCCTTCGTCGTATCTGCCGTGGGCGTTGCCGGCCTTCTCGTTGCGTCGGTGGGCTGGGATGTTTGGCAGTGGGGCCTGGCTGTGGTTGCCGTGCCTCTGTTTTTGCTCGTGTACGTGCTTGTCGACAAACTTGCAAGCAAAGAGACGTCGTTTTTGTATCGGGCATCTCTCGATGTGCGAGCGAGCGCATGCATTACGGGCGCGCTCCTGTTCGTTGCGAGCTTCGTGCTCTTTGCGGCGCAGCCTACCCCTGAAGTGACGAGCGCGACCGAGGCATTTCTCAGCGCGGAGAATCCCTTCGCCTCCTCGCCGAGCGCTATCATGTCGGAGGCCGGCCTTGCCGTCTCGTATGCCGATGCGCTGTCGACCTATGGTCTCTCCAGGCTTGGCGCGCTGAACGCCTTCGGTCGTTATTGCGCCCAGACGTTGCTGCTGGTGTCGTCCATCTTCGGTCTAGCTGGCCTATTGGGCACATGCGCGCTCGATTTGCGCGAGCTTAAGCGCGTGTTCTTGCCGCTGGAGAAGATTGGGGCGGGGCAGGAGGCCGTGGCTCGTGCCGGCCATGGCACCGGTGCTCCTCGGTTGCCTCTCCTTAAGGCTCCCATCGTGGCCGCCGTCGCAACCCCTCTCGTGTTGGTGGGTGCTTTCATTGCATCGGACACCGCCCTTGCCCAGATGAAGGCCACCGACGAGCTCACGCCGGCTGAAAACCTGGTGCGGGAGGCGTTCGGCACCACGGCATATGTGCTCGACAACAAGTATTACGACCAGCAACAGGTCCAGGCTCTCATGGAAGAGACGACCGTGACGTCGGCTGCTTTGTCGGAAGACGCGCGTAACGACCTTATCCCACGTGTCAACGCGGTGTTCGACGCGCGCGTGGCCAATGTCGACTCGTATCTCGATTGGTATTACAGCCTGGGCGCCGATTACGAGCGTCTGGGCAACCTCATCACGGGTACGATTGAGTCGTTCGTGGCCGACCAGCTCACTTCGAGCCTCGAAGCGGGCGTGGACGACTCTGAGTTTGTGTCCACCCTGCAGAGCTATGTCGACCAGGCGGCGGCTCTCAAGGCCGAATATGAAGAGGGACTCGCGAACAGCGAGCTGGTCGGAATCCCCGAGTGGCTGCTGACCTCCACCGAGACCATTACGACCGACTTCCTCTCTGGTCCGATCGAGCCCACGCAGCGCCTGCTTGATGCGGGCGAGCGCCTTGGAATCAGCGCGACGGTTGGCGGCGCCGGAGGTGTTGTCGCTGGTGTGGCGACGTCCAAGGTCGTAGGTGGCGCGGCCGAGAAGGCAGCCGCCAAGTCTGCCGAGAAGGCTGCAGCGAGTGTTGCTGGCGACGCGGCCGAGAAGGCCGCGGGCAAGCAGGCTGCCAAGACAGCCGAGAAGGCGGCTGCCAAGAGCATCGGGTCCAAGATTGTCGAGAAGGCTGCCAGCAAGGCCTTCTTCAAGGCGATTGTCTCGCGCATCGGAAGCATGCTCGGCTCGCGCGGCGTCGGGGCTGCCGTTGGTGGGGCCGCGGGCACGCTCGTTGGACCCGGAGTGGGCACGGCGGTGGGCATTGCCGCAGGCGCCGCTATCGGCGTCGGCGTCGACTACGGCCTGCTCATGCTCGATGAGGCGCAGAACCGCGAGTCCTACAAGGCTGAGATTGTCGAGTCTATCGAGGAAGAACGCGCCGAGGTGCTCGCTCAGATTGAGGCGGCCGCGTAGCTGTACTCGCCCATCCGAGCAGGGCACGCCGACACGTGCGCCCTGCTCGGATGGGACGCGCGGACCGGCTCGCCCAGATAGGAGATCCCCGATCGTATCAAGCTTTGCCAGTCACACGGCTCGTGGACGTGAACTGACGACGAGAGACTGGGCTCAGTGCGACTATGGCAGTCATGTTGGTAGCGAAATGAGTTTTGGAGTAGTTGAGACGATCTTGTGGGGACTGCGTTTACTGCTCCGAAACTCGATTGGGAGTCATGTGAGACCCGCCTGCTGTTTCGAGGCGGGTCTTTTCGTCGAACTCCTTGGCGTGGCCCGCATGATGCGTGCGACTGTTGCAGGCACGACTTGGCAGCGCCTTTCCAGTTCCTTGCGGATGGCTTCGATGCGCTGTTGCGGCATGATGTCGTTCTTTGAAAGGATATCGGCCGCCTCGTCGGGCCATCCTGTAAGGCGGCTTGCGTCGAACCAAGTGTATTCGTCGAACAACTTGACCTGGCGTAACGGTTCCATCCCCTCGCCAAAGGGTGGCGCCACGTAGTCCCAGTCCTGGGGATAGGTAAGGTGGCGCTGCCAGCACCAAAACGATGCGCCACTGTCGAAGATGGGTGCCATACGTGTGTACTCAAGCGTTTCGACGTTGCGGATGGCGCCGAAATTGCGCAGGTGACGGTCGTAATTGGCAATGAGACAGTCGCACAGAAGCATTTTCGCAAGGGCTTCTTTGACGTGGGTCTCATCGAGGCCGGTGGCGACGAAAGCGTCAAGAACCTGGGGGTATGTCACGGTGCCGCGTGTGCTGAGCACCGTGTGCACAAGGTCGTGCGCCGGCACGAACTCCTCATTTGGTCCGAGGAATTCCGGGCACGAGCTGTATGCGCCGTGCCTATCAAAGACGAGCGTATAGGGCACAAAATCGGCCTCATCGAGCAGCCGTCGATGAAGACTCGTTGCGGCGGCCTCATTGAAGGGCTCCTGTCCAAAGAGCCCGGTTGCCCCCTTGATGAGCTGGCGTTGTCCGTCGGCTACGACCCACTTTTTCTGGAGGTTGCCCCCGGCTGTGGAGTTTGGGCTCATGAGGTTGGCGTGCGCGCCTGCAGAGGGCGTCTCGAGTGTGAGCATGCCGAGCTCGTCGGAGAAGTCGTTGTCAAAAAAATTGACGTCTTCCCAGGTAAGCCCACTGTTGGCTGGTCTAATCCAATAGCGATCCGACAGGCTGAGCCCCAGGCTCTCTTCGGCAAGCACTGCGGTTGAATCAAGGCTGAGCGAAAGCAGCAATCGTTCGATTTGGTGGCGCGAGGCCGGGATTCCGCGATGGCGCCACCAGGTGTTGAGAGCCGCCAGGTTTGTCGTGCCGTCGTTGGAGAGAATTGCCGGGGGCGCCCAGGCGACTTCTTCGAGCGAGACGGTGGCCGTTGCGGCATGCAACGTTGAGTCGTACGCAAACGAAAGCACATAGTGGTTCTTGTTCATCAGGTCGAACTGCGCCATCTCACGCTCCTCTCGTTCGGACGGTGGGCCAACGAGTCAGTTACATGCGCAAAGCATAGCGCAAAAGAACTTGGATCTTGTCCCCCTCGAATAATCGCAGCGCATTTGGCCCCAAAAGGCTTTCCTACGTGGCTTGCTGGCATTGCGGTCGAGTGCTACCAAGGCATCTCGTATATTGTGGCGAGCACCAGGAAAGAGCAGGCGCGCCGATACGTTTGCACTGGTCGAGCAAGATTAGCGCCTGGGGCTGGTGGGTGCTGGTGGGGCGTTGCGCGTGGTTTTCGAACGCAGGCGCCCGCCCTCGATACGGTCGGGACGGGCGCCTGTCGTGTGATGGAATCGCTTGTTACTCGACTACGATGCCCTCACCGGTGGAGTAAGTTACATGCACGCCGTTGACGGTCATGTCGACGGACTGCACGCTGTAGTGGTTGTGGTACTGCTGGCTGTCGGCGCGGGCGGTCTGGGAAAGGACGGACGTGATCGTCGTGACGAAAACGCAGGAGTCCAGCGTCAGATTCGCAACGTTCTTGTAGGCCTTTACCTGGTTGAAGAAGTCGGCGAACTTGGCGTCGTCCATAGAGACCGTAGCGGGAGAGTCATCCTTCGTAAGGCCCAGGTCGCAGGTGGTGAGGAGCTCGGAAATTGCCATGATGACCTGCTTGGCATTGGTGCGCGCATCGCTCGAGTCGTACGCGGCGACCTCGATGGGGCCCATCTCCTCCACAATCTTTGCGGCCTCGTTGGCGCTCACGCGACCACCGTTGAGGCACTCGGCGCTGGCCGATCCGGGTACGTCCATGGGATAGACGTCGCGGTAGAGCATCATGGAGTCCAGGCCGATGACGAAGACGTTCTCCATCACGCCGCCTTGGTCGAGCACGGGACGGAACGTGCGGTCAATCTTGACGCCGCCGAGCGGGCCCTCCATCGTGGGGTGAATCTTGGTGATGTAGAAAGGCGCAGTCTCGATCTTCGCCATGTACTCAACAGGCTTGCCAAACCAGTCGTCCTCGCCCGCATCGCACGCGGCGTTGTACTCGTTGACGGCGCTCACGAAAGCGTCGACGTCCAGGCCTGCCTTCTCGGCTGCCTCCTCGAGGGTGTCGCCGACCCAAACGTCGTCGCCGGCATCGATGAGCCCCTGCATCTGCTCGTCGAGGTCGTCACCCCACTCGTCGGCCATGTCCTTCCAAGCGTCCTTCTGCTGCTGGTAGACGGTGGCGTCGAAAATGGAGTAGCAAATGGTGTGGGGCTGCAGGTGGATGGGCGCCGACTGAGAAATCGTATTGCCCACCTCGAGCGCGCAGGCCTCATCGACGAAGCGCTCGCAGTTCTCGTTGAGCCACAGGAAGGCGCCGCCGAAGCAGAAGGCGCTCCAGAACGGGCCGAAGGTCTCGATGCCGAAGTCATGGCCGATGCGGTTGTACTTCAGGCAGCACACACCGGTGTATTCCGCGGCACCGCCGGCGATGGCCATGTTGATGCCGTCGCCGTAGTGGCCCGGTGTGCCCACGAGTTCAAGCTCGTCGAGGTCGAAGCCGTAACGGACGCAACGCTTGGGGTCGTTGGCGAAGCCGCCGGTAGCCAGGATGACGGCGCGCGCCTTGTAGTTCACGATGTCGCCAAAGGCGTCCTGCGCGTACACGCCGTCAACCTTGCCGTTCTCGTCGTAAGAATACTCGAGGCCGCGGTTGTTAAGGCGAATGTCGACGCCCTGCTGGCGGGCATACTCGCTCATGTAGGGGATATAGCCCACGCCAGCGGCGCCGCTCTCCCACCAGTGGAACGTCTCGACCTTGCCGGCCGTCGGGCCCATGGGATAATTGTCGATGAGACCAGAGAGCACCGCGCCCTTTTCGGTCGCCCACTTGATGTTTTCGGCGGAGTTCTGGATGAGGTCCTTGTAGAAGAGGCCGTTGACGAACCACTGGGGCTTTCCGAGCTCCTCCTGCATGATGATGGACTTCTTGACCTCGATGCCCTGCTCCTTCTGGAACTCAGAGTCAACGGCAAAGGTTCCCTCGACGCCCTGACCGTTGCCGCCCAAGACGGACTGACTTTCAATAAGGATGGTGTTGAGGCCGTTCTCGCCAGCCTGGGCTGCGGCGGCGAGGCCGGCGAAGCCGCCGCCAACAATGAGCAGGTCGGAGCTGATGGTCTCGGTCACTGCCGCGGGATCGACGACGATGCCCGAGCAGTTGATGGTCTGGACGTCGGCGTCCGCGGTAGCCTCGCTGGCCGAGGCGCGGGCAACGGGCATGACGATGTTCCCGGCCAAGCCGGTCGCTGCCAGGCCGGCGGCGCTGATGCCAATGAGGTTGCGACGAGAGATGTTTCCAGCAAACATGTTCGGTTCCTTTCCGTTCGACAATGGTCTGTTCCAGGTGCCAAGGTAGTGCGGTCGAAACAAGCGCATGAAAGCCGATATCCACGTGTCGCCGCCTGTGACGATCGCGTTGGGCCATGGCTTGAATCTGGTTCGAACGGTAAGGCATCGCTTTTCCACTCGGGCTCTACGAATGTAGTGAGAATGGCCATTTCGCTATGTCACTACTTAGTAATGATGCTTTTACCTGCTATTATGTTGAGCGTCTTTTGGTGCTGTTGGAAAGTGCACCTGCGCGCGGTCCAACGGTCCTTGGGTTTAGATGTGGTGCAGGGTTCATAGGGGGAGATATGACGGCCGGGGATAAGCCCATGTTTCAAGGTTCTGCCTCGCCGCTTGCGATTGCCGGTGCGGCGGCGTTTTGGCTGTGGATGGACCAAGCGGTGTTTACGAGTGTTCTGGCCGGCGAGGCATTCTATGAGACCGCCTTTTCGGTCATGACATTGTGCACGGTCGTGGCCTTGCCCCTCCTTTTTCGTGCCTTTAAATTCGACACGGCGTTTCGGCCTCATAGTGGGGTTGCGACCTGTGTTTGGGGTGCCCTCGGGGTCCTCGGGGGCATCCTGTTGCTTTTCGCGGGCACCTCTATGGCGCTGGGCGTTCTCGGGGCCGTCATATGCGGGGCTGTTTTCAGTTGGGGCATTTTGCTATGGGGCTGGGTTTGCGTGGCTCAAGGGCACAGTCGCGCCATTGTGCATATTGCAAGCGCCTGGGCGGTGGGTCTTCCGTTCAACTTGCTGCTTAACGTGCTTCCCGCTTCCGTCTGCGCGATGTTGACCTGCTCGCTTATTCCGTTGAGCGCCGTCTTGTTTGTCGTGCTTTCTGGTCGCCAAAACGACCCTGCCCTGCGCATCGAGCAAGAACAACCGCACAAGGTGGATGTCATCAGCCCTAAGGCAATGGTCTTCGGAGTTGATGGCAGGCTGCTCGCGCTCATACTGGCGTTCTGTTGCGTGTTCGGGCTCATGTATGTTCAGCAGCAGATTGGACCCGGTTCGGTCGGACTTGCCGGGGCGCAGCCTGTTGGGGTGCGCGGCGCATGCTCTCTCGTTTTCCTTGTTGCCTATCTCACAGTTTTTCGCGATCACGTGGGTGTTCTGTTCAAGACGTGTTTCTATGTGCTTGTAACGGGATTTGTCGTGATGGTCATCGGCTTGTTTGTGCCGACGTTGAGAAATCTCTCTGGCGTTATGGTATCGGCGGGGTACTGCGGGTTTGACATCCTTGTTTGGACGATGATCGCGTTCCATGCCTACGCTTCGCCCAATCAGCCTGCCAAGACGGTCGCTGTTGCTATGACATGCGAACAGGTGGGTATTTTGCTTGGAATGTTCCTGGGTAAGGCGTTCGGTTTGGCCGAGCTTGATCCGTCGACAACCTCCATCGTCATGATCGTGCTCGCCATGGTGGCCCTTGCTGTTCTTGTGGCTTATACCGAATACGGTTCGCGCATGTGGAGCCTGCTGATAGAGACGTCTCTTGGCCGAGAGCTCCCCGCTTCGGAAGACGGTGATGTTCTGACGCTGGCCGAGCAGTTTGGTCTTACCAAGCGTGAAAAGGAGGTCATCGTGCTCCTTCTGCAGGGTCGATCCATGGGCTATATTGCTGAGAAGACCTTTGTTTCTGAGAACACAATCAAGTCGCATGTGCAGCACGTGTACCGCAAATGCGGGGTGCACTCCAAGCAGGAGCTCATCGACCTCGTTCGCGGGGAATGATTGCCTCTTTAGCGTCTTGTGTGCAAGTTGTGGACAACTCAAAAGTTTTGAATCTATACTGGACAATACAGTTCTTTTCTTGCTATATTGAAACCCTCGCAGCGACGCGAGCACATAAGTGGGGTGGTAGCTCAGCTGGTTAGAGCGCCGGCCTGTCACGCCGGAGGTCGCGGGTTCGATCCCCGTCCATCCCGCCACTTCGAATTTCGAGACCCGTCAGTAATGGCGGGTCTTTTTGTTTGCAGAATATCACAAAGGGACGGGCGCGGGGTGCCATTCCCAGTCGAGGGCAGACTGTCTTGGCGGGCAGTTTTAGCAAACGAGTTGACCGAGGTCGCCAAGGCCAATGACCGAACCATGACGAGTCTCAAATGCCTCGTGACCACCATACACAACAAATCGCTCGTTCGTTTTCATGCCCATGGTGTCTCCGAGCTTGTCGATAACCGAGAAGGCATCGGGCTTGTACGTCGCCGAAGACTTGACTTCGATGACGCGTGCCGGTTGCCCTCCCTTTTCCACGATGAGGTCGATTTCATTCTTTGAGCTGTCGCGCCAATAGAACAGCTTTGGCTGACGCCCCAGGGCATAGTAGCCTTTGACGACTTCGGATACGACGGCGTTTACATACAAACTTCCGCGGTGCTGGTCGCTAAAGAGGTGATCGGGTGACTCTATGCCGAGCAGGTTTGCCGCCAGGCCCGTGTCGTAGAAGTACAGCTTCGGGGACTTGATGAGACGTTTGCCGTAATTGCGGTAATACGGTTGCAGGCGAAAGACGATGAAGCTCTGCTCGAGAACAGAGAGCCAGCTCTTGGCCGTATCGACGCTAATGCCGCAGTCGCTTGCGAGGCTGTCGATGTTCAGAATTTCACCAGTTCGTGCGGCGCACAGTGAGAGAAATGTGCCGAACTCGGCAAGCTTGCGTACACCGAGTTCATTCCGCACGTTCCTTTCAATATATGTGGCTACATAGTTTGGGAAGAAATCGACTGGGTCGATGCCCCATGCGTGAATGCGTGGATAGCCGCCCCTGTAAAGGAAATCGTCGATGCTGGGCGGCGTCATTCCTGCGTCTGCAAGTTCTGCATATGAGAGGGGTGGTAGATGCATGATAGCGATACGTCCGGCAAGAGACTGCGAGACGTTCTTCATGAGCAGGAAGTTCTGGGAGCCAGAAATGACATACTGACCCGGCACGCCCCGACGGTCGACGACACCTTGCATGTAGGAGAACAGCTCGGGCACGCGCTGCGCCTCGTCTATGATGACATGTTCGTCGTAGTGTTCTAGAAACGATCGAGGGTCGTCTTGCGCAAGGGCTCGTGTGTCAGTGTCTTCGAGTGAGACGTATCGGTAATCAGGAAAGACATTCTGCACGAGTGTTGATTTTCCGCTTTGGCGAGGCCCTGTCACACTGAGGACGGGAAACTGCTTTGCCATTGCAATGAGCTTGCCTGCCAAAGTACGAGCAATCATAGTTACCTGGCCTTTTTGCTGGGCTATTCCTGCTAGTAGTAATTCTGCACTAAGTCTAGTAGTTGTTTTGCATAAAGCCTACTCGTACTTTTGCACAAGCGCTACTCGTTGTTTTGCATGACAGATGACGTAGGGGGACTGGCTTGCTGCATTGTTTTGCACCTGGCGGGCGATACAAAGGACCGGGTGCGTTGCGTTGGCCCGCCGCGCCGGTTGCGCGTTCGAATCCCCCAAAACAGCGAGGGCGCGGTGGGATGTCGGTCTGCATTCCCGCCGCGCCCTTATCGTTGCGCTTTCACTGCGCGCTCGTTTACTCCCACATCTCCCACACCTCGGGCTTGTAGCCCACGGTGGCCTTCTTGCCGTTGCGCACGATGGGCTCCATGAGAACATGCTGGTTTTCCAGCAGTTTTTCCATGCGCGCGTCAGTTGGGATGTACTTGAGCAGCGCCAGCAGGTCCTCATCCTTGGCCTTGGGGTTAATGAGTGCCTCGACGCCGCCGGTGCACTGGGCCACGCTCGTGAGCTCGCCCTTGCTCATGCCCTTTTCCTTGAGGTCGATGAACTGATATTTAATGCGGCGCTCCTTGAACCAGCGCTCGGCCTTCTTCGTGTCGAAGCTCTTCTTGGTGCCAAAAATCTGAATGTTCACGCGAGTCTCCCTGCGTTCGAGGTCGTGTGCGCCACCTGCGGATTTGTGTCAAATAGCCTATGGGACGCGGCGTAAGAGGAATTATACTTCCTCCCAACTTTTTTGGCGCGCGGCGCGGGCCGTGCCTGAGAGACTGCAAAGGACGCGTATGACTAACGATGCCCCGGCGTGTGTGAGCGAGCTCTTCTGCGGCAACCAGCCGCTGTCGTTTGAGATTTTCCCTCCCAGGGGCGACCTGACTGAGGTCGAGGCCCGCCGCGTCGCAGGCGAGCTGGCCGAGCTGAATCCGGCGTTCATCTCGGTAACCTACTCTGCTGGCGGCTCGGGCAATTCCGGCGCCACCACGACGGTTGCCTCGCTTATCCAGAATGAGCTCGGCGTGCCCAGCGTGGCGCACCTCACCTGCCAGGGCCTTACGCGTGCCATGCTTGAAGAGAAAATCGCCGAGATGCGCGCCGCCGGCATCAAGAACGTTCTCGCTCTGCGCGGCGACCCTAGGCCCGACGCGCCGCAGGGCGATTTCGCCTACGCCGCCGATGTCATTCCCGTCCTGCGCGAGGCCGGCTTCTGCGTGGGCGCAGCGGCCTATCCCGAAGGCCATGTCACCTGCGCCTCGCTTGAGGACGACATCGCCCACCTGCGCGAGAAGCAAGACGCCGGCGCTCAGTTCCTCGTGACGCAGCTCTTTTTTGACAACGAGGATTTCTTCCGCTTCCGCGACCTTGCCGCCCGCGCCGGCATCACTGCGCCCATTACCTGCGGCATCATGCCTTTCATGAGCAAGAACCAGGTCTCGCGCATGATCTTCATGTGCGGTGCCTCGCTGCCCTCGCCGATTATCCGCCTGCTCAACCGCTACGAGGGCGATGACGAGGCTCTGCGCCGTGCGGGCATCGAGTACGCCGCCGCCCAGCTGCGCGGCCTGCGCGACGCTGGAGCCGACGGCCTGCATGTGTACACGATGAACAAGCCTGCCGTGGCCCGCGCCATCTGCGAGCTTCTCTAGGCGCGGCCGGCTATGGGCGAGGTCGACGTGGTGCAGGCGGGTGGGCGCATCCGCACGGCGGAGGTCATGCGCTATCTGGGGCATGCCGGTCAGGAGATGACGGGCGAGCTCAAGGGGCGCATTGCCGCTGGTATCGACCTTGCCGAGCACACCTGCGACCCCAAGTGGGTGTGGCGTGCCTTTGAAGTGGAGGAGCTGCTCCCGGTCGTGCGCCTTGCGGGTACCTCGCTTGAGCTCGGAGGCTGCGCCATCACCGGCTTTCTCGCCGGCGCGCGTCAGGTGGCGCTCCTCGCCTGTACGCTCGGGGCCTCGGCTGACCGCGAGCTACGCCGCCTGGGTCTTGTCGATCCCCTCGGCCAGCTCGTGTTCGACGCTGCCTGCACCGACCTGGTGGAGTGGGGCGCCGACCGCGCCTGCGAGGAAATCGCCGACTACGCGGTCAAGCTGGGCCTCAAGGCGGGCGATCGGTTCAGTCCTGGGTATGCCGACTTGCCGCTTGACGTGCAAACGGGTTTTCTTGAGGTGCTGCAGGCCCCCAAACGCCTGGGGCTCACGGCGAGCGTCTCAAGCCTGCTCGTGCCCACCAAGTCCGTGACATGTATTGTGGGGCTGTACCCTGAGACGCCCGCCAAGGGCCGCTACCTGGGGTGCGGCGCATGCAACATCTGGCCTACCTGCCAGATGCGCCTGCGCGGCACACCGTGCTGGGAGCGTGGGCGCACTGATGAGCGAGAGGGCCAGCCTGCGCGTACTTCCCCTGACACCGCCTTCGACCTGCCATTTGAGTGATTCCTGAGTGAGGTATCCCATGACGTCCAATCGCTTGCGCACATCCGACCCGTTCCTGCACCGCGTTTTTTCCGGTGAGGAGTTCCTCGTGTTCGACGGGGCGATGGGCACCATGCTGCAAGAGGCGGGTCTCAAGGCCGGTGAGCTGCCCGAGCTGCTCAATTTCTCGCATCCCGAGACCGTCACGGCCATCCATCGCGCCTATGTGGAGGCGGGCGCCGACGTCATCTCGGCCAATACCTTCGGTGCCAATGCGCACAAGTTGGGCGACGCCGCCAGTGTGGAAGACGTATTTGCGGCCGGCATCGCATGCGCGCGACAGTCGGGCGCGAGCTATGTGGCCGCCGACATCGGTCCCATCGGCGCCCTGCTCAAGCCCCTGGGCACCATGGACTTTGACGAGGCGTACGACCTCTTTGCCCAGCAGGCACGTGCTGCGCAGGCCGCTGGAGCCGACCTTTTCGTGGTTGAGACCATGACCGACCTGCTTGAGGCCAAGGCGGCGGTACTCGCCTGCCTTGAATGCACCGAGCTGCCCGTGGTTGCCACCATGACGTTCGGCGAGGACGGCTGCACCTTCCTGGGTACGAGTCCCGAGATCTGCGCCATGACGCTGTCAGCCTTGGGCGTGCAGGCTGTGGGCATCAACTGCTCGCTGGGCCCCGACGCGCTTGCGCCCCTGCTTGCGCGCATGGCGCCCTTCGCCCGCGTGCCGCTCATGGTGCAGGCAAATGCAGGACTTCCGCGCATCGAGGACGGACGGACCCTGTACGACATCGACGCCGAGGCGTACGCGCAGGCGGCTGAGGCCCTGCTCGACGCCGGCGCCACTGTTGTGGGCGGCTGCTGCGGGACCTCGCCCGACTACATCGCCCGTATCCGCGCTCTCGTGGATACGCGCACAGCTCTGCCGCCGCAGACTCGCGACGCGCATGCCTTTGCTGTGTGCAGCGCGCAAAAGACGCTGGTCATGCAGGCAGGCAAGCCCTATGCCAACATCATCGGCGAACGCATTAACCCCACGGGCAAGAAGCGCCTCAAGGAGGCCCTGCGCTCAGGCGATTTCGATTACGCTGTGGGCGAGGCGCTTGACCAGGCGGAACTCGGAGCTGACGCGCTCGACGTCAATGTAGGCTTGCCTGAGCTCGATGAGCCCCGCGTGCTCGTGGAGGTCATGGAGCGCATCCAGGCCGTGTGCGACCTGCCGCTGCAGATCGACTCCTCCGACCCCGAGGCCGTGCGCCGCGCCGTGCGCCGCTATGCGGGCAAGGTCCTCATCAACTCTGTGAACGGCAAGGCCGAGTCGCTTGAGGCCGTGCTGCCGATTGCCGCGCACTACGGCTGCGCGATTGTTGGCCTCACGCTCGACGAGGACGGCATTCCCGAGACGGCCGAGGGGCGTCTCGCCATCGCGCGTCGCATCGTGCAGGCGGCCGAGGAAGCGGGCATCCCGCGGGAGGATGTGGTCATCGACTGCCTCGCCATGGCGGCCTCCACCAACCAGCGCCAGGTGGCGCAGATCCTGCGTGCCATGCGCCTCGTGCATGAGGAGCTCGGCGTGCGTTGCGTGCTGGGCGTGTCCAACATCAGCTTCGGCCTGCCCCAGCGTGAGATGGTCAACGCGGTGTTCCTCTCGCAGGCCTTTGCCGCCGGTCTCGATCTGGCCATCATGAACCCCAAGTCGCGCCGCATGTGCGACGTGGTGGCCACGCAGCGCGTGCTCAATGCCCAGGACGAGGGCGCGGTCGCCTTCATCGAGCGCTATGCCCAGGCCCCGAACCCCTATGATGCGCCTGCTTCCGTGCAAGCGAGTGGAGCCGGGGCCGCCGGGGTGTCCGCGAAGGATGCGCAGGTAGATGGGGCCGCAGGCTCGGGGGCGACCATGGGTGCTGGCGCATCGCAAGCTGCGGCCGGCGGCGCGTGCGATGGGGCAGACGCCCTGTCTCGCGCGAGGCATCTCATCCTCACTGGGCGCAAGGCGCAGATGGAGGCCGTGACCCGCGAGCTTCTTGCTAGCCGTGACGCGCTGGAGGTCATCGACGGTTGCTTCATCCCCGTGCTCGACGAGGTGGGCGCCAAGTTCGAGCGCGGCGAGCTCTTCTTGCCCCAGCTCATGGCCTCCGCCGAGGCGGTCAAGGTAGGCTTCGACACCGTGAAGGCGTGCGTGCCTGCCGGTGCCGCCCAGGACAAGGGCGACATCGTGCTCGCCACCGTGAAGGGCGACATTCACGACATCGGCAAAAACATCGTGAAGATGCTGCTCGAGAACTACGGCTACCGTGTGCACGACCTGGGCCGCGATGTGGCGCCCGAGGCCGTGCTCGAGTGCGTGCGGGTAACAGGCGCGCGCCTTGTGGGCCTGTCTGCCCTCATGACCACCACCGTACGCTCGATGGAGCAGACCGTCGAACTGCTGCACCGCGAGGCACCCGGCGTCAAGGTCATGGTGGGCGGCGCCGTGCTCACACCCGAATATGCAGCCACAATGGGCGCCGAGTACTACGCCAAGGATGCCGCCGAGTCCGCCCGCATTGCAGGAGAGTTCTTCGCAGGGAAATAACTGCTGGTTGCTGGCAGGAGCGGCGTTTGAATGACGCACGGCGAGCGATGGGTTGAAATTTTCAACGTTTTTTCTCGGCAATGGGGTCTTTTCCTTTGTATATTTCAACCCGTCGCTCGCAGAGTATGCATTATGGGTGCCAGATGCCACTTTCACTCGCGGGACTAGTTTTGCGGGCGTAACCTTCCTGCTGCTCCCGTCCAAAGTGATGGAGTTTTGCGGCAGGGTATTATGTGCGCCGCGCCGCTTAACTAAACTGCATCCTTGCTCAATGCTGCCGGCGGCGTTCACGCCGGGCTTGTTGCATCCATGCGCCCATGATGAGGTCGGATGGACAAGCGCGTTTCGGCTGCGAGCCCCGGTGCGCCACGGCTTGGCGCGTGTCATCAAAGGAGTTTCAACCGCATGAATACAAATGCAACCGGCGCTGCGAAGGGCGCCAGTTACGTCCCGCTGCTTGGCGTGCTGTACGCCGCGGCATTTCTGGCGGGATTCAACGAGAACCTGGTGAACATGGGCCTCATGTCCATCATGGGGGAGTACGGAGTCGACTCGGTCACGGCCCAGTGGCTCGTCACGGGCTATATGATTGCCTCCACCGTCGTGGTCATGTGCATGGCCTTCTTCTATCGCCGCTTTGAGCTGCGCAAACTCTTTTTTGCAGGGTCGATCCTGTGCGTGATCGGCTCGGCGATGGGTCTCTTCGCGATGAACTTCGCGTTTCTGCTTGTGGCGCGCCTCATTCAAGCCTTGGGCGCGGGCATTTTCATCCCCATGATGATGAACACCATCCTCGTGGTCACGCCCAAGAACAAGCTGGGCACGTTCATGTCCATCGGCGGATGCATGATCAGCTTCGGCCCGGCGTTTGCGCCCGTGGTGTGCGGCTGCCTCGTCACTGCCTTCGGCTGGCACTCCGTGTTTGTCGTGCCGCTCGTGGGCATGGTGGTGATTGCCCTTTTGGGCATGGTGTTCCTGCGCAACCTGGGCACTTCCGAGGTCCATCTCGACGTGCCGAGCGCCTGCCTGTCTGCCGTGTTCCTCTTCACGCTGTCGTTCGGCCTGGCCCAGGTCATGGCGCAGCCTGTCATGGGCGTCGCCTCGCTTGCGGTGGCCATTGCTTCGGCGGTCGTGTTTGTGGTGCGTCAGACGCGCTGTGCCTTCCCCCTCATCGACATCACGCCGATGAAGAGCATCCGTTTCTGGCCCGCCACCGTGCTCGTTGTGGTCGCCATGATGCTCATGTTCTCGCTGTCGGTCCTGCTGCCCCTGTACTTTGAGGGCGCCCTGGGCATGTCCGCGTTTGCGGCAGGTCTCGTGATCCTTGTGCCCGTGCTCGTGAACACCGGCTTTACCCTCGTTGCCGGCCGCATCATGGACAAGCGCGGCGAGTGGCCGCTGCTGCCTGCGGGCTTTGCCCTTGCCGCCCTGGGCACGACTGCCATGGCGCTTGTCGCCCCCGGTCAGTCGGCTCCGGCGCTTTTCGTTGCCGCACTTTTCGTGTACTCCGGCATCGGTCTTGTGTTCTCGCCCTCGCAGACCGCGGGGCTCAAGACGCTGCCCCCTCAGCAGAACCCCTTCGGCGTGGCGCTCATGACCACGTTCGTGCAGGTCGCAGCCTGCGTTGGCCCCGCCCTCTTCACCGGTGTGCTGTCGAGCGTGCAGGGCGGCGCCATCGCCGGCGGTGCCGATGCGGGCCTGGCGTGTGCCCAGGGCTTCGCCGCCGCCATCGAGGTGGCTGCCGGCATCGCCTTTGTCGGCCTCGCGGTGGCGTTCGTGTACTCGCTTGCCGCCCATAGGCGCGGGGCTCAAGCGCCTGCCGTCGCCGGCGTCGGCGCCGGTGTAGCGGGCGCTCCTGCGGGCCACGGCCCCCAGGGTGGCGCTCCTGCGGGCGAGATAGCCGCGCCTGCGGCCGGAGCCGTGGCACGCGAGCGCACGGCCGGTGAGCACGCCCGCGCTGCCCAGACCGCCGTTTTCGTCAGCCTTTCCACTGTGACGCTTGCCGACGTCATGGAGCGCGAGCCGTATGCCGTGGCGGCCGATGCCCCCGTGAGCGAGGCTATGCATGCCCTTGTCGAGCACCAGGTGAGCGGCCTTCCCCTTGTGGATGCCCAGGGCCACGTGTGCGGCTTTGTGTCCGACGGCGACATCATGCGCTATCTTGCCGACAAGACACCTGCCTTTACCAGCTCGTATGTGTTCCTCGAGGCTGCCAACAACCAGACCATCGACGAGCGCCTGCGCGAGCTTATGGTGCTGCCCGTGGCTGAAATCGCCACCGACAAGGTCGTGAGCCTGCCTGCCAACACCACGCTCAAGGACGCTTGTCAGACGCTCGCCCAGCACAAGTTCAAGAAGGCTCCCGTTGTGGACGAGGCCGGTCGCATGGTCGGTGTCGTCAGCCGCTCTAGCATCCTGCGCCGCGCCATGGAGAGCTACTTGGAGAAGTAAGACAGCCCTTGCCCCTCGTGTGGTTCAACCCGCCGCACCAAACCTGACCGCCCCGCATGCCTGCCGATTCCAGCGAGCATGCGGGGCGGTTTCGTTTGCTCGCGGGGGGCTTGGGGAGAATCGCGCGCGGGTCCGTACGGAGGGCGGATGCCTTCCTGTCTGTCACCAGGCGCGGGCCTGCGCGTAAGCCGGCCCCTGCATGCGAAGGCCTATTGGCCCTGCGTGGCATGCCTTGGCGCCCCGGAGACTGCCTGCTCTTATTGTCCGTTCCATCCCGTACAGTGGCGCCCAATGTGCGCGAGATGGGAGGCAAGGCATGGTGGTGGCACAGCAGCACAGGCTTGAGTTCAGCGATTTGACGGGCGTGGGGTTCGAGGGCTCTCATCAGGTGCATTGGCAGTACGTCGAGGTGGAGGCCACGATACAGCCCAGCGGTTTCATCGTGCCGAAGGTCTTGATTTGGCCAGATGGCAGACGATTTCTCATCGCACGCATTTCCAAGTGTCAGATGAGGGATCGGGACAACACTTGGTACTACGAGGTTGTGATAGGCAGGGCGACCAAGCAGCTCTGGTACAGGCATGGCGCCTTCTTCGTCTGCGTCCCCGAAGGCGGCATCCTGCACGGCGGCGAGCCCCCGAGCATGGACCGCTACGAGCTGCGCAAGCGTTACGGATTCAACGCCTAGGCCCGGGTTTCGCCGCGCGCTTCAGCGGATGGCCTGCGCGTTTTAGCGGTCTGCCTGTGCGCTTCAGCGGCTGACCTGCGTCCCGTATTCCTCGCGACAGGCCTCAAGCACGTCGAGCATCTCTTGCTGCGAGTGAACGTCGAGCTTGCGGTAGATGCGTGCGACGTGCGTTTTGGCTGTTTGCAGCGAGATGCCAAGGGCGTCGGCGACGTTTTGCCTGGTATGGCCGCGTCCAATCAGGGCAAGGACTTCGACCTCCCTTGGCGAGAGATCGTAGCGAGCTCCTACGAGCCCCATGAGCTGCTCGTAGTTGGGGGAGCTTCCCACATCCGCCTGTTTGCCGGGTCGCATTTCAGCCCAAGCGAATGCGGGGCGTTCAAACATGACTGCCAGCAGGAGCGCCAGCAGCATAGCCACGCCGGATCCTTAATTCCCATCTCATTACAGAGTAACTCTGTTCGAGACTGAGAACAGGGCCG
>CABQHM010000015.1 GCA_902464015.1 uncultured Coriobacteriales bacterium
AACCCCCCGGCGGCCCCTCCCGGGCCGGTTTTTCGGCGTCGGCGCGGGAGGGGTTGGGCGGGGGGCTACTTGTTCATTGTTTTCCTTACTGTCCATTATCTAAAGCACTTGCCAAGAAGCATCGGGCAAATCACGGCTGGAGAACCCCGTTTTTGCGGAAATACCTGCCCTCCACATTCCCCAGTCGCAAGAAAATCTCCTGCACCGATGAATGCCACAAAGGGAAATGGCACGGTATACCCGTCCCTTTGTCTCATTCCATGAGCAGCAGCAGCGCCAGTACGTTACCCGCAGTTTCCGCCTCCTTAGTCCATGTGAAACAAGCCGTCGGCATCGAACTTCGCGTCTTGGGCTATCTCAATCCCAAAGTGATCATAGATGACGCCGTCCCCGTCCATATCAATCCAGCGCTCGGCAAGCTCGTCGACGTATAGCAGGGTGTGACCCACGCAGGCGGGATCGTTGAATATAAAGTACGGCTCAACCGGATCATCGCAGTATCCCACGCATATGACCCAATGCCCCTCTACCAGGTAGGTATCGGCGTTTGCGGGATCATCGACGTTATAGCTCCCGTCATCTGCGGACGACCATGCCTGCAACGCCATCATGACAGGATGGCCCGCATCAAGTGCAGCGCGAAGGTCCTCAAGCGACCAGTACTCGGAGGCCGCAAACGCGACGTCGTTCTCCGCAAGATACCCCATGATGGAATCAGGCGGCGTACCTTTCTCGGGCGTCGTGCCAAGCAGCTCCTCGTAGCGCGTGAGATTCAGGTCGGCAGCGTACGGATCGAGCCAATTCATGAGCATCTGCACGCATGTCGCTCCGCAGGTGTACCCTCCATACTGCCTTAACGCTGGGATTTCGATATACACATCGGCATCCGCAAGAGACCCATCATAGATGGATGTGTCTACCGAGAGGTCATCGCTCAAGGATGTATCGCCTGAAGAAGCAAAACCATGCGCGGGAAATGCCAGCAATCCCACCAGCAGCACAAGGGACAGGCAGAAGCAGAACGGGAAACTCGCCTTTCTTGTTCTCATCACCGGGCCATCCTCTCACTCGGCCGGGCCCCATCCATATGAGCGCGCCGGCTCCCATCACATGGCACACGAACAGCTTTACTCAGCATACCAGGCAATCCCAACGTTCGAATCCATGCCCGTAAATTGAGGTATCGGTATTCTAGATAGGCCCCATCCCCCTAAACGCAAATGGGCCCTCCCACGCCAACGAAACCGCGCGGGAGGGCCCTGCTCTGTACGTGCGTTACGAACCTCGGCGACCTAAGTCGCTGGGAGGCGTTCGTTTCTCTTACGCCTGGGCGTCGAGGAACTTGCAGACGCTCTTGCCGCACTCGCGGCCCAGCGTGATAGCCATGCCCAGCGAGCAGCCGGGGATGGGCGTGACGTACTCGATGCCGAAACGACGGCCGCAGTCGTTACCGGAGACGTAGAGGCCGGGGATGGGCTCGTAGTTCTTGTCGACAGCGTTCTGCTCACCGTCGGTCAGGATGCCGCCCATGGTGACCATGGTCTCGCCGAGCTGCGGCTCGAACTTGACGGCGTAGAAAGGCGCCTGCTTGACGGGGAAGAGGACCTGGGCGTCGCGGCCGAACTGCTGGTCGGCACCGTCCTCGCAGTACTGGTTGTACTCCTCGATCTGGGCGAGGAAAGCCTCCTTGGCAGCGCCCTCAAAGCCGAGCTGGTCGGCCAGACCCTCGAGCGTGTCGTCAGCGATAAACTCGGCAGCGGTCATGGGGCCACCCATGGGGCCCTGCTCCTGCTGCTCGGGCTCCTCCCAGGTACCCTGGAACTTGGCGTAGGCCTCGTCGAGGGAATCGCGCAGAGCCTGAACATTCGACTCGGTGGCGTCGAAGCCGGCGTGCTGGGGCAGCGTGTACTGACGATACTCGGTGAAGTTGTCGTCGCAGATGGCGAACTTCGCCTTGCGGGTCTGGAAGATGTTCTGGTAGCCACGCTGCTCAGCCGTCGGCCAGAACTCGTTGCAGTAACGCTTGCCGTTCTCGTCCACCCACACGGCCTGGGGCAGAACGTTCATCTTGCCGGGGACGGAGAGGCCCTTCATGTTCATGCCAGCAACAGGCGTGGTCTCGAGGTGGGCGCCGGCCCAGTAGGCCATCTTCACGCCGGAACCGTCGCGGCCGGACATGCAGGAGAGAGACTCGCCCTCCACCAGGGCGTTGTACATATCGGGGATGAGGTCGTTCATCATCGCGATGTTGCCGCCAAAGCCACCCGTGGCGACGACGACAGCCTTGCAGTTGAACTTGACATAGCCCTCGTCGTTCTTGGCAACCAGACCAGCGACCTTGCCATCGTCCATGATGACGTAGTAGCCAGCGGTGCCAAACATAACCTGGGCACCGTTCTCGATGGCAGCCTCGCGGTTGTACGTCTGGATCTTGGTCTGGCCGCAGTCCTGGTTGTAGAAAGAGCAGACGCTGGCCCAGAACTTGATGCCATTGAGCTCGGCAAGCTGGTGCTCAGTCTTGGGAAGGAAGTTGGAAGTCATGGTTGCCAGGTCGTCTGCGGTGAGGCGATCGAGGTACCAGTTGCTGTTCTCAGCGGAGTTCTGAGCGAACTTCATGACAAGCGTGGGGTTAGGCACGTTGCCGGTAATCTTCATGAAGTTGTTGTAGAACTCGACGGGGTCGATGTGATCGGCGCCGTAGTTGATAACGGCATCGCCATTGATGCAGGCAAACTCGTTGCCCAGGGCCTGCCAGCTGTCCTCGGAGGACTTCTCGATCAGGATGACGCCGTGGCCCTGCTCGGCGAGCTCGCGGGTGGCGGTGATGCCAGCGTAGCCGTGGCCGACAACGACGACCTCGGTGTCGTACTCGGCGACGAAGTCGGTGACCTCGGTGGGAGCGGTCTTCCACTCGGTGTCGAGGGAAGCCTCGGCGGCAGCAGCGGCGTGCTCGTCGGCGGCGGCCTGGTCGCCAGCGCTGGCAGCGGCGAGGGCGGCGTCCATGGCGGAAGCAGCGGCATCAGAGGTGATGGTGGCACCGGAGACGCCGTCGATCTCGGAGGAGCCGGCAGCGAGGAGCTGAGAAGCAAGCTCGTCGGCAGCGGCGGCGCCGATGTTGGCGGTCTCGCCGGAAGCGTCGACGGTCACGTCGGTCACGCTCGTCTCGTCAACCGTAACGGTGACGGTGACGTCGGAGGAGATGCCCTTGCCGGTGCCCGTGTAGGTGCCGGGGACAAAGCCGGCGGCAGGCGCGGGGGCGTCAGCCAGAGCGGCGGTGGCACCAGCGGCGGCCATGGCGGCAGCGGCGCCGGCACCTGCGACCTTGAGGAAGCTCCTGCGGTTCAAATCCATGAGTACGCACTCCTTTGTTGGAATTGCCCGGACCGATTGGCCCAAGCATTGCGCTTATACCGGGAAGACAACGACGCCATGCGATACGCGAGGCGCATGTGCCGCACCCGGTTGGTGACAACTCGTACGGTATGCGGCGAGTGCAAGCGTGAGAATCGCGGAAGATTGGTATTTGCACCTCGCCGGGGCACTTACCCATATGTGGCGAGCCTCAAAAATATTTGGTATAGACACATCTGAGCTGGTGTTTTGATGAGCAACGCCTCGGTATGGGAAACTCCCGTGCTTCCATCCCCCAGCAATCACCCGAAAAGAACCGCTTGAATTCGACCCCAGCAATCGGCCGTTTTGCTATAGTTGCCTTCGACCAGCTTTCAATGCGGGTGGCATGTAACCCGCCGTAAGCTCACGCGTCAGGCCTCGCGAGCGTGCAAGCCAGGCAACCGAGGCGGCGCAGGCATCAAGGGGGATGGCGTGAATCTGGGCAGAGTCGGCCTCGACAAGACCAGCCAATGTGGGACGGGTATCGAGGCACTCGACGGTTGTGACCTCGACGGTCGGCTCGACAAGACCGGCCAATGCAGGACGGGTATCGAGGGGGATGGCGTGGCTTCTTCTGCACAGCTCGGCAACGGTCACGGTCTGCGCGGCGGGGGTACCGAAGGGGATAACGTGACTTCTTCTGCACAGGCTCGAAAGGTGGCGGCCTTCGCGGCTTTCGTCTGCTTCTTTGCCACCCTGCCCATTTACTCCCCCAACATCGTGGCGATCAACGCTGCGGGCGTCCCTGAGGTCACCGCCTGGTTTGCCCAGGGTGTCCTGGGCTTCTCCCTGCTCTCCGTCGTGCTGACCTTCGTACCCGGCGGGCAGCTACACACCGCGCGGCATGGCAGTCCCCTCTTCTTTGCCTTCTACTTCATAGGAGTTGCAGGCTACATCGCTCTTGTCGCATTGGGGGCCGACGTCTCCTCGCCCGTGGTCAACGCACTCGGCCTTGTGTGTTCGCTCTTCGCGGGCCTGCCCCTCGCTACCCTTTGCGCAAACTGGGCGGCGGTCTTTTTTGGCAAGAGCCTTATGCATCTCACGCTCACGTGTGGCTTGGGGATAGCGGCAGCAGCCACGCTCAACCTCGGTGTGTCCGCGCTGCCCGTGCCCCTGTCCTACCTGCTTCACGGTGCCATGCTGGCCGTCGGCACATTCGCCCCGCTTGCCCTGAAGAAGGTCGAGGCAGCATCCCTGCAGGTAGACGCCGAACTCTCGCCGAACCGCGCGCATGCCAAGGCATTCTTCTCGGTAATGGGAGCGCCCCTTCTCGGCATCGCGCTTTCGTCGTTTGTCATCGGCATCGCACCCACAACCGTTCTTAACGGCCTGGTGGACACCCAAGTCCTGGGGTCGATTGCCGCCGGCCTCGTCGTCGCAATCGCGTGCGGAGTCGCCAGCCACGACCACATCCCCGCCGCGGCCTTCGCACAACGCCTGCTCATTCCCATCGCTGCCGCGCTTGTCATGGCGCTTTGCATGTTCCCGGGCGCCAGTTCCGACGCACAAATCGTTGCCGCCTACACGCTCTTCTCCATTGTCGGCGCCATCGCACTCGCTATGGGAAGCGGCATTTCCAACGCCCGCGAATTCCCGCGCGACCTGGTGTTTTCCACCATCATCGGGACCTACTGCCTGACCGCCGTCTTGGGCTTGGCTCTCGGGAGCCAGCTTTCAGACACCTCGATATACCACTCTGGCATCGTCATGGCGCTCACGGCGGCTTACGGCGTGTTCACCGTTGCCAATGCCTGCCTCCATGCGCAGCGCGGCAGCTCCAACGACATGTCCGACGAGGACCTTCTCAGCCTTTCGGGCGACGACGACGCGGCGGGCGTGGCCCAGGGCAGCGCGCCGGATTCCGCCCATGCGGACGAAGCGTCCGATAACCCCGCAAGCACGCTCCCCGTCGAAGCCCGCGTGACGCTGCTCGCCAATCGCTTCGCCCTCACACCGCGCGAGACCGAAATCGTGCAGATTCTCGCCCGCGGCCACGGCTGCTCCTACGTGGCCGAGACGCTGCTCATTTCCAAGAGCACCGTATACACCCACGTGCGCAACGTCTACCGCAAGCTCGACGTCTCCTGCCACGACGAACTCATCGCCAAGATTTACGAGCAGGGAAATTAAGCGACGGCCAGGCCCGATAGAGCCCACACGCCCCAGCCCAAAGCAAGCAAACGCGGTTGCCAGGCTGGCCAGAAGCCTACGCAGACGCACCCCGCCCAACCGCCCGCGTTCCTCGTCAGGCACCCTGCCCCGCTGCTCGCGTAGCGCTCGCACAAACTCATATCCAGCGCTTTCCCCGACCCTGCGATACTTTTCCGCTCCCTCTCAGGCTTGTGCCCACTTTGTCGGATGTCCCCCCGAAAGACATCCCCTCACATGAGACGGGTACAAGCAACTGTGGCACTACCATCGCCAAACGTCGGCCCGAGACACACAGCACGACATCGGGCACAAAGGAGGCACCACATATGTGCACAGGTATCCGCTTCACTGGCAGCAACGGCAACATGTATTTCGGACGCAACCTCGACTGGAGTTCCTCCTACGGAGAGCACATCGTGGTGACCCCGAGCGGTTGCGCGCTTCCCCAAGCTTTCGGCGAACCTGCATGCAGCCCTCATTGCATCATAGGCGTGGGCATCGTCGCCCAGGGCCTGCCACTCTATTTTGACTGCGCCAACGAGGCGGGACTCGCCGTAGCCGGCCTTAATTTCCCTGGTTATGCCCAGTATGAGCCCGCTCCCATCGAGGGCAAGACCAACGTCGCCGCATACGAGTTCCCCCTGTGGGTGGCCCGCAACTTTACGACCGTCAACGAAGTAGAGGCGGCGCTGGCAAACACGGCCATCGTAGCCAAGCCCATCAACGAGAACTTCCCCGTCTCGATGCTGCACTGGCTCATCGGCGACGCCACGCGTTCCATTGTGGTCGAGTACACGGCCGGCGGCATGCATGTATTCCACGACGATGTGGACGTCCTCACCAACCAGCCCGGTTTTGCTTGGCACTGCGAGAACCTGCGCAACTACATCACGCTCTCGTCCGACGTGCCCGAGCCTGCCTGCTGGCGCAAGGCCGAGCTCGTCCCCTTCGGCGCAGGCGCGGGTGCCAGGGCGCTGCCTGGCGACCCTTATTCCACCTCGCGCTTTGTGCGCGCGGCATTCTACAACGCCAACTACCCTGAGCAGTCCACCGAGGCAGCCAACGTCTCGCGCCTCTTCCACACCCTCGGCGGCGTCGCGATGATTGACGGTGCGGCCCGCATGACCGACGGCTCTTTCGAGAAGACCCTCTACACGAGCTGCTACTCCGCCGCCAGCAAGACCTACTACCTGTCCACCTACGACAACCCCACCATCAAGGCCTACCACCTCGATGACTTCGACCACATGGGCCACGAGCTCATCGAGAAGAAGTAAGCACCAGGACACGAGACGCGCCTCGCACGGCCGGCTTGCAGGGAACGCCCCGCGAGCCGGCCGTTTTTTGACAAGCGCCCCAGAGACGCAAGTTGCGATCGGCTTGCAGGGACATACCCCCGCGAGCTGGCCGCCATTTTGCTTGGCAAGCGCACCCAAAGCCCGAGTTGCAGCCGAGTTGCAGGGATCTCTCCCACGAGCCGGCTTTTTCACTTGACAAGCATCCCCGGAGGCACAGGTTTCAGCCAGCTTGCAAAAACAGCCCCATAAGCCGGCCGTTTTTTGTCCGGCGAGCACCTGTACGGTCCAGATTTCCGCCGATACTCTCCTCAGCGTCGGAAATAACATACATTTCAGCACCTGAGATGTATGTTAAATCATCAAAGCCCCAGTTGGCGCGTTTTTTAAAATCCTGAAATGTATGTTAATCCACACTTTCCACAGCTCCCCTCCCCCTCTCCAGTCCCAAAAAAGCGGGTCAGCCTCCATGTTCGGAAGCTGGCCCGCATGTCACCCAACCTTATCCCACAGTGAGACGTCCGCCCATTCCTATCCGGCAAGCAGCCAATCAGGTTGACGGTTGTAAGGCAAACCGTGCTCATACATATACTCCGGAGCGACATCGATTTCTCCGTCTGCCCAAGAAACGAATCCGTGCTCGACCTTCAAATCAGAAAAAACCTGTTCATCGCGAAGCGGTTCAAAGACCGAGCCCTTGAGTTCCGTCGTGTCGAATAGGCGTTCTTCACCGGATGCAAACTTCACCAGCAGCATTCCGCCTCGCAAAGGCGTGGCAGACACAACGCGAATCTCATTCATGGGCGAACCTGCGTAACAGATACCATCTACCTCATACATCGATTTTCCTCCCTACATTCCGGGAATCTTATCGAAGTGCTCGCCCTGCACCGCTCGGTTCCATGCTGCGTAAACCTCTTCCTCATGCAACGCGAGCCATCCAACGACGATCTTCAATTGCCTACGCGGAAGCGAACCGGCAAGAAGTTCGCCGTCTACACCGACTGAGGCCTCATATTCGCCATAGTACACATGAACATGAGGCTTATTGTGTTGCTGCGTGTCTCGGAACAGCATGTAAACGATGATACCGGCAAAGCGCGATAGCTCTGGCATAAGGCCTCCTTCAACTTGACGGCCATAGTTCGAACTTGATTGTAATGCCCAAGAGTGTACATGGAAATTCACCGGTTGCAAAAAGCGGGCCAGCCTCCATGTTGGGAAGCTGGCCCGCTTGGGAGCTTGGCGTTGTTGGCTACCCTTAGCACTTCTCGGGCTCGGGGTACTCCACGCCGAAGGTCTCGACGGTGACCTTCTTCATGACCTGGGGGGTCAGGGGCTTATCGTTGGGGCCACGGCGCGTGTTGGCGATGGCGTCCACGACCTCCATGCCCTCGAGCACCTTGCCGAAAGAGGCATACTGGCCGTCGAGGTGCGGCGAGTTCTTGTGCATGATGAAGAACTGGCTGCCGGCGCTGTTGGGCGCCATGGCGCGGGCCATGGAGAGAACGCCGCGCTCATGCTTGAGGTCGTTCTTGAAGCCATTGCGCGTGAACTCGCCCTTGATGCTGTAGCCGGGGCCGCCCGTGCCCATGCCCTTGGGGTCGCCGCCCTGGATCATGAAGCCAGGGATGACGCGGTGGAAAATAACGCCGTCATAGAAGCCCTTGTTGATGAGGCTGACGAAGTTGTTGACGGTGTTGGGGGCAATCTCGGGGTAAAGCTCGGCCTTGATGGTGCCGCCGTCTTCCATCTCGATGGTGACGATGGGGTTCTGTGCCATAGCGCACGCTCCTTAAATCACGGGTCCGATACACACGCGTACAACGATACCCCAAACCGGCCCCTGGCAAAACGTCTTTCTTGCCAAGGGCGAAAGATTCCGCTCGCAAACTAAGGAACGCAGGCCCAACCGAAGAGACGGTCTGCCAAACGCGCCGCCTGTCAGGCGAAAGTTTGACCCGATGAATATCCCGCGTTCTCGAGTGGATGCCCTCGCCCAATGAGTCATCCGATTCCACGGATGGGGATCACAGCCTGGCAAGCGTCTCGTCTCCTTGTACGGAGAGCACAGCTCAAGCGGTTGAACTGGCTTTCCCTGCAAGCGTCTCATTTCCTTGTGCGGGGAACACAGCCCCAACGACCGCCTCGCTTCCTTGCATGAGGAGTACGGCCAAACGACCGCCTCGTTTCCTTGCACGGGGAACACAGCCCCAACGACCGCCCTGTTCTCGAGTGAGGACCTACAGAAGCGAGGCAGGCTTACACGTTGCTTTACTGCGCCTTCTTCGCCTGTCTCTTTTCCACGAATAGCCAAATGGCGGCCAACGCGGCAACCGCAAGAGTTGCAAACACAAGATAGTACGCAATGCCCCAATCGTAGTTCGCGCTCGGAACCACTCCGCGACTTGCATAATCAGCGTTTTGCAGGCTAAAGATGCCAAAAACCAGCGCATCAAAAACAAGCGCTCCAATCGGACGCTTCTTTGCAAAGCACAGCACCATGAGCAGAGCCGCCGAACCCATCGCTACGACAAGACCCATATAGATGCTGGAAAGCTGCTGGTAGCTGTGCTCAGCAAGCGCCAAATAAGCACGCGCGAAGTCGACGAGCGACATGTTCGTCATTTGGCCAGTGGTCAAATCAAAACCCTGCATAACAGACTGGCCGGAATGATTCTCCAGGTACGCCGCCCCCTCAGACGTCGCCGTTGCATACGGCAAAAAGAGCGCGACCACCATCAGCGCCGCGCAGACGATGCCAACGATAACCGGAATCGACTTCTTCCCTGCATGCTGCTGCAGTTCCTGGCTTTCTTGCATGGTTTCCTCCTTCAACGCGATTACGACGCCGGGGATTCTAGGCGTCGACCCGCGTGATTTCCTCAGTTGACAACTGAGGAAATCGATTGGTCGCAGACCTACACTGGGCCACGGCGAGGCCATTCACGGCACGCCACCCAACCATCTCGGATATGGAGGCAAGGGATATGAACAGGCTCGCTCAAGAGGAATGCATCTCACGCCGCACCATCGTTGGCGCAGGACTATTCGGACTTTTAGCAGCTGGAATGGGAACTTGGGATGCCACATGCGCCTTTGCCGATGAGAATACCGAACAGAGCACCCAGCTTATCGACCTCGCCGCACTGAGCAACGAGGATTTGCTCGCGTTGGAGGCAGACCTTCGTGCCGAGAAAGTGCGCAGGGAGATGAACACCGCAGTCGTTCCGCAGGGCCATTATGTCGCCGGAGTCGATTTTGCCGCTGGCACATATACTGTCACGGCAATCGAGAACGATGTCGACGGGTCAAAGTCGGTCTGCGTCTATGACACACAGGCCCAGGAAAACCAACTCTTCTGGGACATGATTGGCGCAGGCGAGACCATCAAAGTCTCCCTGGTCGAGGGGAACCTCGTAAAGCTCAAGGGTGGCGACTTCGCCCTCACCCCCTTCACCATCGACTTCGGCAACGCTGCAGGCACCGAAACCACCGCCCCGCAAGACCAACCAGCAGCAGAGGCTAGCAGCGCCCAGTCTTCAGGCGAGGTCACTCCCGAGTTCAAGGAGATGATGGACAGCTACGAGACGTTCATGAACCAGTACTGCGACTTCATGGTGAAATACGTCAACGCAACAAACTCAGGCGACTCTGCGACACTTCTTGCCATGACCGCCGACTATGCCAACCTCGTCCAGCAGGAGCTCGACTGGGCGAGCAAGATAGACGGCATCGACGAGAGTACGCTCAGCCCCGCCGATGACGCCTACTACCTTGAGGTGCAGGGACGCGTCCTTAAGAAGCTCGGCGAGACGGGCGTTTCGCTGAGCTCAGGAGCTCGCAAACACCCAGTCACACATACCTCGCCAAGCCTGGCCGTCCGGATTCTCTCCCAGACGGCCAGGCTTTTTGCGGTCCCGCGGTGCTCAACCGCGTGAGCCTGCTACCGCGTGTCGCAAAAACACCGCACGTTTGCGTTTTAATTCCCACAGCCTACGTATCAACCCAAATCTGGCAGTCATCACACGTCATCTACCTGGGAAAACGTCAAAGGCGTCCAACGCCCTGAAGCCTCGGTGAGATTAAAACGCAAACGTACGCAAATTTTTCCGCCCACACAAAGGCCCACGCCCCGACCAGAGCAATCCGGTCGGGGCGCGGGCCTCATTTAGCCGCATCGCAGGACATCGCACGCATCGCCGCCTCAGCTGTACTGCATGCCAGCCGCATCGTGGAGGATGCCCCACACAGGCGCTTTCACCTTAGCCCGCGCTGCATACCAGCCAGTTTGCGCCACTTCAGCACATGCGGTGCCGCCTCAGCTGCGCCGCATGCCAGCCGCATCATGGAGGAGGACCCCATACAGGTGTCTCCACCTTAACCCGCGCTGCATGTCAGTCGCATCGTATAGCATCACTACACGCGCGCCGCCACCCTGGCCGCGCCGCATGCCAAGCCGCCCAAGCGCTTCTTCTATCCCCGCACGCGATTTTGCGCATAGGCATGGTCGGGACCCCACAAAGGCACGGGGTAATCCTCGCCCATGACATCCTTAGCGGCCAGCCAACCCGAGACGAGGTTGTGCGACAGGTTCAGGCCGCCGTAGTATTGCGCGTACATGCCGTTGAAGAATCCGCCGTGGTCCAGGCCGACGACCTTGAGACCCTCAATCCTCTTGCCCTCGGGCGTCAGGGGCGCGTAGGTGTTGTCCACACGCACGCCGCCAAGCGTGGAAAGAAGCCATCCGGCCAGTTTGCAGGCATAATAAGGAGGCTCGTCGATGTTGGACAGACGCCAGGGTGCCTTGCCGTAGTCGAGGTCCCAGCCAGCCGTGGCCATCTCGTTGTAGCGCTCCACCTGCTGCAGGAATGCCTCCTTGGCCTCGGCGTCAAAGCCCATGGCGTCAGCGAGCTCCTCAAGGGTGTCGCACTTGATGAGGTTGCCGTTTGCCACGTTGGGCTCGATGTATACCTCGTTCCACATGTCGGTATCGGTGCACGGCCAGAACTGGCCAAGCAGCAGGCAGTTCTTGGCGCCGGGCTTGGCAACAACGCGCGAGCAGATGGTCGTGTCGAAGCTCACAACATCGTCCCAGCTAGAAGCGTCAAAGACCTGCCAATAGAAGCCACCGGGCTGCTGGGCGCCCAAGTTGAACACGACATCGTAGGGGCCGCCCTCGTTGCAGAAGCGCTTGCCGAACTGGTTCACACGCATGAACGGCTGCGAGCCGGGCCACCAGAAGCGATTGTCCTCACCGCCCTGGCCATCCCAACCAATGCCGCCGTTCGTGTCGTTGCCCGTGATGCAGCCGCGGTCGAAAATGTTGCAGCTACCAGCCATGTCGCGATCGATGTCGGCGCCCGCCCACACTGCCATCTTGATGCCGTCGCCGTTGCGGCCGTCGCCTCCCATGTGGTTGGAGCAGAACTTGTGCGCCTGCACGTTGAGCTGGTCCATCATGTCCTTGTTGCCGGAGAAGCCGCCCGTGGCCAGGAACACCGCCTTGTTGGTGTTAAACTGCGTGTAGCTGCCGTCTTCCATCTGGCAGATGACGCCCGTCACCGGCGTGGCGGGGCCGTCGGGCTGCACGAGCTCAACGGCGCGGGTGTTGTACAGCAGCTGGCCACCGGCCTCGGCATAGAGCTCCAGCATGGCAGGGATTGCGATTTCAGAACCCATGGCGTTAGCGGTGGGCTCAAGCGGGGGCTTGTATGCGGTGTGCACCGAGGCAGGCGAGTAATAGGCGCCCTCGGGGAAGAACCTCTTGCAGCGTGTGTCAACCATCACATCGAGGCCCTTGGCCTGCATCTGCTCTTGGTACCAGTCGACAAGTGCGCCGGCGTTGTAGGCCCACTGGCGAATGAGGTTCTGATCGCATTTGCCCTGGTTGTAGCGGAGAAGATCCTCGACCACAAATTCCTTGTCGATCTGGATGCCCATCTCCTTTTGAATCTGGGAGTCAAGCGCGTCGATGTCGCCGGCCCACATGCAGCAAGCGCCCGACTGCTCCACGAGCACAACGTCAGCCCCGAGCTGCGCCAGATGCAACGCCGTCACAACACCTACGTTGCCGCCGCCCACAACCACGACGTCGTGCGTCTCGGTGTTAGAAACCTGGTCGGCAACGGAGGCAGGCTGGGCGTCCCAGCGCTGCTGGGCAGCCTCGTCGGCAGCGGGCGCATCGGCATACGCAGCGGCGACACCCGTAGCGGCAACTGCACCGGCGACAGCCGCGGCACCAGTCACGAACGAACGGCGAGAAACAGAAGTGTTCATGCGAGAATCCTCCTTGAATTCGACAATGGTTTGCGGCAAGCCCGCGCAAACGCGCGCCTGCACGGCCTCGCCCCTTGCAAACCAGTCGGCACCCCTTGGCTCGACACCCCTACTCTACCTATCAGGCAGTATCAAATGCACCTGACAAAATGACCCGATTGTCTGATTCGCCCTCGTTAAAAGCCTGATATTTCTCCCAATCTGTAAGGCTGAGAGTGCGATAATGCGGCCAGCCGTGGGGGCGAGGGAAGGGCGCAGAAGATGTCAAAGCAGGACACATGCCTGAGCGTGGTGGAAGCACTCGACGCACTCATGCGGACCACCTCGATCGACCGCGTGAAGGTGACCGAGCTGTGCCGCGACGCCGGCATCTCGCGCGCCACCTTCTATGAGAACTTCCAGGATGTGTACGCCGTTGCCACCTGGATGTGGGACCACCTCATGCAGACAAGCCTCTACCAGGCGGGAATCACGCTCAACTGCCACGACGCCCACCTGCGCAAGTTCGAGGCCCTGCAACAACACCGCGACTTCTTCGTCAACGCCATGCGCATCGTCGGCTACCCCTCCATCTGCCAGCACGGGGGCAGGCGCATGGCCGACCACATGGAGCACGTCTTCGCCACCAAAACTGGGCGCGACTACACTCCCGACGAGGCGTTGCAGATGGAGTTCTTCATCACCGGCGCTAAGCACATGACCCGCCATTGGGTCGAGCGCGGGATGGTGGAACCTCCCCAGCAGATGGCGCGCCTGTTCACCAGCTTCGTTCCCGCATTCATGCTCGAGTGCTTGGAGCCCACGGAGGCGAGCAGATAAACAAGCGCCTGGAAACTCGCACCAATTGTGCGCGAAAGAAGTCCTCTCTGTTAATTCCGAGCGTACGACTGGGTTATATCAATCCCTGGGTTATATCAATCCATTATTAAGTATTCTTACTCGTTACGCTAAATCGGAATACCCATAAGAAAGAAGCACGGACGTGAATACTCTCATTAAGCGATATACAGACGTTCCTCTCATCCTGAGAATCGTCATCGGCATGGTCATCGGCATCGCGTTGGCCCTCGCAGCACCTGGCATCTCTTGGATCGGTACGCTCGGCTCGCTTTTCACCACCGCCCTCAAGGCTATCGCCCCCATCCTGGTCTTCTTCCTCGTGATTGGTGCGCTGTGCACCGCCCGCTCTGCAGGCAACATGAAGACGGTCATCTGCCTCTACATCGTGAGCACCCTCGTCGCGGGCGCCCTGGCCGTAGTCGCCAGCTACCTCTTCCCCAGCGAGCTCGTGCTCACAGGTGTCGACGCCGCCGACGCGACCGGTGCGCCCCAGGAGCTGAGCAGCGTCATCGTCGCGCTTCTGACCAACGCGCTCTCCAACCCCGTTGATGCCCTCGCCAGCGCCAACTACCTGGGTGTTCTTGTGTGGGCGGTCTTTATCGGCATCGCACTGCGCAAGGCCAAGCCCACCACCAAGGACCTGCTGCAGGACGCCGCCAAAGCCGTGACCACCGTCGTGCGCGGCGTCATCGAGTGCGCCCCCTTCGGAATCCTTGGTCTCATCTACAGCAGCGTCTCCACCTCGGGCGTAGAGATCTTCACCGTGTACGGCCACCTCGTCACAGTGCTGGTCGCCGTCATCCTCGTCGTGGCGCTCGTCACCAACCCGCTCATCGTGTTCCTTGCCTGTCGCGTCAACCCCTACCCGCTGGTGCTTCGCTGCCTCAAGGAGTCCGCCGTCATGGCGTTCTTCACCCGCAGCTCCGCGGCCAACATTCCCGTGAACATGAAACTCTGCCAAGACCTGGGACTCGACGAGGATAACTACTCCGTTTCCATCCCGCTCGGTGCCACCATCAACATGGCCGGCGCCTCCATCACCATCGCCATCATGACCATGGCGGCATGCAACACGCTGGGCATCGTGGTCGACCCCGTGCTTTCAATCATGCTGTGCATCATGGCTGCTATCGGCGCCTGCGGCACCTCGGGCGTTGCCGGCGGTTCGCTCATGCTCATCCCGCTTGCCTGCTCGCTCTTCAGCATCGACCCCGCCATCTCCGCGCAGGTCGTGGCCGTGGGCTTCATCATCGGCGTGATCCAGGACTCCTGCGAGACGGCACTCAACTCCAGTTCCGACGTGGTGTTCACCGCTGCGGCCGAGCTGCGCGCACGCCGTCGCAAGGGCCTTTCCTGCGAGCTGCCCATCCGCGAGGAGGATCGCACCCACGGCATCCACCTCGACGGCGCGGCGGCCGTGCCCTCGGTTGACCCCACGTTCGTCGAAAAGGGACCGAGCACCAAGTAGCGCCTCGTGAATGCGGGCGGCACCGAAACAAGCGGTGCCGCCCGTTTTTTGGGCCCAGCAAAGGCAAAGCGCAGGGCGGCGTAAGGCGATACGGTTGCCAGCGCGTCACCGCGAGGTCGACGCCGCTGCGGACCAGCCCCAGACCTCCTGCACCATCGCACGACCTGGTAAGGCGGCAAAGAAAGCCGATGAGAATCCGCATGTTCTTCTTCACGGCCATTACCAGACGAGGATGCGCCGCAGCCTATCAGCACCGCCCCTCCCCGCGTTATCGCAAAACCGCCTCCCAACCGCTTGCCCCCATACAAGCCACCCCCACATCTCGCGGGTATACTCACGCGTAGTGCGTAAGACCCGCTAAGGAGGTAGCTATGTACATTCCCTCTATTCGTCCCGGTCGTATCGCTAGCGCCATTGCGGCCGCCGTCATGACGGCCTCCCTTGTTGCCGCGCCCGCCTACGCCGATTCGCGCGTTGTGGCAACGATCGGAGCCGACCTCACACCCGCCCAAAAACAAACCGTCATCGACTACTTCGGCTCGAACATGAACGGTGCCGACATCATCTACGTGACCAACGAAGATGAGCACGCCCACCTCGACGGCTACATCCCCTACGAGCAGATCGGCAACGCCACCTACAGCTGTGCACTCATCTGCCCCACCACCTCGGGAGGCATCCGTGTGCGCGCAGCCAACTTGAACTACGTCACCGCCGACATGCTGGCCTCGGCCCTGTCCTCGGCGGGCGTGCGCAACGCCGACGTCATCGCCATCTGCCCCTTCAAGGTGTCCGGCACAGGTGCCCTCACCGGCGTGCTGCTCGCCTATGAGACAGCCACCGGCCAGCCACTCGACCAGACAAAGAAGGACGTCGCCACCCAGGAACTCGTGGTGACCCAGACCATATCCAACCAGGTAGGCCCCGACGCCGCCACGCTTATCGTGAACGACGTAAAGGCCAACGTCATCATGAACAACGTGACCGACGAGAGCCAGATCGACGCCATCGTCGAGACCACGGTGAACAACGTCGTGAACAACACGACGATCAACAACGTGGACAACTCTACGACCATTGTTGACAACTCCACAACGGTCATCGACAACTCGACCGTCAACGTCACCGAGGTCACTGTCAACAACAACCCCTCGGGCCTTACCGACGAGGACATCGCCGCCTTGAAGGAACTTGCGAAAAGCTACGCGCAGGCGGGTTACAACTACGACGACATGGCCGAGACGCTCAACACCGTATCGCAAAACGCCTCCGCCTCCTCCGGCATCGCCGACCCGATGGCCAAGGAGCTCGCCGACGCCGCCGAGTCCGCTGCGAAGGACAACGGTGCTGGTAGCGCAGGCGATGCGGGCGCGAAGGCAGACGACGCGGGCGCCACGACGGGGACCGCAGGCACGCAGGAAGGTGCCGCAGGCGCTACAACGGGTGCTGCGGGCACGGAGACGGGAACCTCAGATGCCTCGAGCGCAACGACGGGAGCTGCGGGCGCCACGGGTGCGGCAACAGATGCTGCGGGCACCACGGCAGGTGCTGCCGATGGCGCCGCTGCTGGCACGACAACCGATGCGAGCGTGACGCCTGGTGCCGGCACGACCGACGCTGCCGCGACACCCAGCGAAACACCTGCTCCCAGTATCTTCGACGGCACCGATGACGCGGCCCTGGGCGACGACGTACATGTGACGGCAACCGACCAGAGCGCCGCGGCAGACACGACAACGACTGGAGCCGGCGAGTCCGCTACCGATCCCAACGATCCCTTCGCCGACGTGACCTGGGACGAGAGCGGCAACACGTCACAGCAGCCGAGCGGCCAACCCGCAGACGGTCAGACCGGCACCGAGGCCGGCCAGCCCTCTTCCAGCGAGCCCGCACAGACACCCGACGACACGGCCGACTCCACCGCCCTCCCCGAGCCTCCCGCACCTGCCCAGAGCAGCAGCGTCACCCTCGTGGCCGCCGCCACAACGCGCGCAACCGACCTCGTGGACGGCACGGCGCTCGCAGTCTTTGAGGAGAACGGCCAATACGGCCTGACCGACGCGGTGGACGCCGCACGCCTGACCGATGCAGCCTACACCAACGCCTTCCAAGCCAGCGACGGTCTCGTCGTCGCCACCCAGGCAGCCGACGGCAAGCAGGTCCTTCTCGACGCGCAAGGCAAGCAACTGCTCAGCGGCGCCTACGACGAAGTCCGCATCCTCAGCGCGAAATGGGCCCTTGGCATCCAGCGTGGCTCCATGGAGTTTGACAATACCGTCGACGTCTACTACCTGCCCGGCAGCACCACAATGCCCGCAGGCACAACGACCTCCGACCTGCTCAGCGATGCCCGCGCGAATGGCGGCTACGTCAATATCGTGGCAGCGAGCGGCGCGGTGAGCGCATACAACGCGAGCTTCATGCCCGTTGAGGGTGCCGCGCCCACGGCGATTGACGACTTCTCGTATGCCGGCGTTAGCAGCCCGGACGCTACACTTGATGGTGCTGCGGCAGCAGCCGAGCCGGCGGCGCTTCCCGCCCTGGGTGGCACCGAACTCGCAGTGGACGAGACGGCTGCCGCTTCTCCCGCCGAGGGCACCGCTGGGGCAGGCGCACAGCCTGCTGAGGGCGTTGCCGCTCCCGCGCAAGAAACTCCGGCTGGACAGCCTACTGAGGGCGTAGCCACGCCCACGGATGCAACGACCGCCGAGCAACCCGCTGGGGGCGCAGCAACACCCGCAGATGCAGCCACCTCGGAGCAACCCGCCGAAAGCACATCCGCAACGACCGGTGAGCCGGCAGCCGCCGCCCTCCCCCGGAACGCCGTTGAGCTTGCTGGCACAAACGGTCTGCTCTATACCGCCACGGACGCAGACGGCAGGACGCGCCTCTTTGACGCAAGCGGCCTCGACCTCTTCAACCTCGGCTTTGACCAGGTAATCTCCGCACATAGCGGAGCCGCGGTCGTCCTCGTGGACAAGACCGCCAATGTCGCTTGGGCCTTCCAGGTAAAGGCACCGGCGACTCTGTAGTACGCACCATTACGTCCGGCGCACGGGCCAAAAACCCACCCGTGCGCCGGACGATTTTCTTTGTCTGCCTGCATCAGAAAGACGCGGGGGTTCTCAACAGCACGCGGGCCAGCGCGAAAGCGCTCGCCCGCCCGTATGCCAAACCAATGTCTACCTATCCGACAACGCGCTGACCTCTCTACCTCAGCTCGCCGTTGGTGTCGAGGAACCACTCGATATGGCCGCAGTTGCGGCAGATCAGAACTACGGCGCTGCGGTTGGCCCAATCAAAATCGAGGAACGTAAGGAAAGCCGTGTTGAGCTGTGCGTCGGACTTCTCGAACTCGTTGCATCCGCAATGCGGGCACACCACCTGCCTACCCGCTACCTCATACGTCCAATTGTCTTCCATACCGCGCCTAAACCCCTCAAAGAACCCCATCGACGTTCCTCTCTCGTAGGATCATAGACGTTGCCCCTGGCATCGACCGTAGCTAGTTGCCCTCAGTCTCGACAAGGGAAACTTGCATCTATTTTACCCGACACTCATATATTTGTATCGTGTGGCAAACCCTCATCGTCGGGAACGTATTCAAGCAAATCTCCAGGTTGACACCCTAATTCGCGACACAAAGCCTCAAGCGTGGAGAACCGCATGGCACTCACTTTGCCCGTCTTGATGCGTGAGAGGTTCACCTCGGAAAGACCCATGGCCAAAGCAAGGTCACGCGAGGACATCTTGCGGTCGGCCAGCACACGGTCGAGTCGCGTGACAATCATTGCTTACACCAGCCCATCGTCTTGCTGCTGGAGCACGCAACCATAGCTGATGATGAGCGCAAAGGCACCGATGATAAAACCCGCGTAAAGTGAGGGGAAGTCAATAATTTGACCGAACGTTGTAACGCTCTGGGTCAACACAGGATCGGCGTCGCAAGCAAGCAGCGCCATTCCAAGCAGCCAGGTAACAAGTCCGGGCACAAACGACGAAGCAATCGCAAGCTTGGAGATGGCTTTAAGCTCGCGCGCCCTGCCCTCGCGGAACGGGCCGCCCTCCTTACTGGAATGCCCAAAGAACCGCGCGCCCACAAAACACAACGTAACCCAAAGTACGAGACGGCATCCCTCGTTAACGCAGGGCAAAAGCTCCTTGCTTCTGTTGAATCCCGCCCAGCAGGTACTCACGAGCGAAATTAGAAAATAGATGAATCCCACCATGCAAATACCCTGGGCAGCAACGCATTGCTCACTCAGCTTTGAGGAAATCGTCCAACGCGAATCACCACTCTGGCTGTCCCGCCGTGCCATAAGATGCCTCCTATACTATCCCTGCTGCCCACCCAAGTCGTCCTGTAAGCCGCTGCAGCTCATTGGAACTAATGTGTCTCGCTCAGGAGTAATACTATCCTTAGCGAATCACGTTTAGTTTATAACGGTATTCGTTAAGTTCAGGACGGATTTCTTTCAGGGTTGTAGATTATGGGCCACAGGGCGGAGGCAAGACCGGACACCTTGCCACGCATAGTCGGTGCACGTCCAATTGAGACGGAAATCAAAGAAATCAGGCAATGGTCATTCTAGAGATTCACATGCACCCGACGCGACATGCCAAGAAGGGCAATCTACTCCCTCAAATCCAACTCCATCAGATTGAGGGTGCGGTGGTGGCCTTCACTCAGGAGGAGTTCGTGGGGCCCGATGTCGACGAAACCGGCGGACGCATACAGGGTGATAGCAGGAGTGTTGTTGGTGAACACGTCGAGCCGTATGACACGAGCTCCACGGGCACGAGCGACTCCAGTGGCATGGGCGAGCATCGATCGGGCGACTCCCCTGCCACGAGCCTGGATGGCGGTTACAAGCAGATGTATGACCGCGACTTCATCGGGGTCTGCATCCACCGGCCAGGCGGCGTGCTCATAACCGCTGGTCTGCTCGTCATTGAGCACATAGGCGCCCAACAGCGACGACGTTGCGCCGTCCTCTGTCGCCGACCCGTCACTTTCACATGCCACAAACAGGTTCCCCGCCCGCACGGATGCAAGCAGGCCCTCTCGCGTGGGATGCACACCCATAACCCACTCGCAATCGTACGGCGTGCCCAGCATTGCATCACATGCGTCACTGTAGAGCGCCCACACAGCGGGCATATCAGCTTCGGTGGCAGGTCGAATCATGGGTGTCTCTCTCTATCAATCTCATTTAACATACATCTCACTAGCTGAGATGTATGTTAAATCATCAAAACCCCAGTTGGCGCGATTTTCGTTTTTCTGAAATGTATGCTAATTTCGCAGCATGCACCCATCCTATTGCAAAACCAGCGCTCTCACACGTAATCGTACGGCATCCGGCGGGTCACGGCGTAGAAGATCGCCAACACGGGTAGCGCGACGGGCGCGAACATACCCGCGCACACGAGCACCGCCAGACGCACGGCATAGAACAGCACTCGGCGCAACGGTCTACGGGGGTATTCTTCGCACGTCATGCGCACAAAGGAGCCTCCGGGCGTGCTACCCTCATGGCACCACGGAATAACAACTTCTACCAGCAAGAATGTAATCGGGAATACCCAGAACATCCAGTTGACATCGCTAGCGGATGCGCCCGTCCACGTCCCTACGGCAGCCGCGCTCACGCCTGTAAGCGAGTCGGCAAGAATCTGCCCCAGCACGAAGCACAGAAGAGCGCCGGCGCACACGACGCCGGTCACGGACACGACGATCGTCATATCCAGGCACAGCGCCACCGTGCGACGCACGATACCAGGATGCGTCTCAACGGTCAGGCCGCACCCATCGTCGCGTCGCACGGGCATCAGCCGATTGATCACGGCTGCCAGGCACCACCCGATGACGCACCCGAGTGTGTTGCATGCCAGATCGTCCACATCGAAGGTGCGATAGGCAAAGGGATAGATCCAAAAAAGCCCCGTAAGCTGGGCAGTTTCCACAAAGAGAGACACGAGGAAGCCCAAGACAAGTGCCCAGCCGAAGCCCTTGCGCAGACCACGCCCAACAATGACGCCAAGCGGCACAAAGAACGCGACATTGGCAAGAAGCTGCAGCACCGCCACCTTGCCGTCGCGGCGGATGTCGTCGATAAACACCCAGAAATCAAGCTGCGGGGCAACGCCGTAGGTGATGCCCAGACCGGTATTGCCCGACGGCAGCGGATACAGCGTGAAACACATGAGCGCCAACAAATACAGCACGCTTAGATACGCTCCCAACGCCGACCAAAAGCGCAGCCTGCCGTCGCGACGGTACAGGATGGCAAGTACCGGCAGCGTAAGCACCAGCGAGGCAATCGGCCACAAGCCAAGCGCCAGCATAAATTGACGGCTAAATCCTGCAAGAAAATGCAACTCACAACCTCCGATAACGCGCGATGCCATGCTGGCATGCAGCGCCGTCCCCAGGCACCGGCACACCAGCCGTTCAAACGCCCGACTCCAACCTTCCGCACGAACCGCCCGGCAATCCAATAGGAGATGGGCACACGACTGCCCAGCGGCACGCACCCCGACGGCACGCTCCTACACGTTCAAACCTTAGCGCAGCATGCTTCCCCACGGTGCCAAAGTGGCCCAATATAACAAAAGCGTTAGCGAAGCAGGACAAGAGCCACACGCGCAGCGGCTACTGGCGACCAAACACAAGCCCAATTCCTCGACACCACCAGCAGGCACAGCCGCCGTCGTACCGCATTCCCATGTAGGAGTGCGATGGCTCTCCGTTGCGCCCGGCAAGGCATAGTCGCCGCCGAACCGCACTCCCATCGCACTCCCATGCAAGAAGGTGAAAACAAACTACCCGCTACAGGGCTGGCTCCGAACCACTCCTCCACGTGGTCCTCGTTACCCAGCGCCACCCGCACGCAATTCCAACAGCCCAGCTCATCGCGTATGTCAAAGCATTTTGACAGGCATATCCCACTTGCCAGAGGCCCATGTCAAACACATTCGGTGGTACCCTGAAGCCCCTTACGCCACCCTTTGAGTCGTTGACGGGCAAGACGACGAGGCAAGGCAACACGAACGGAAAGGTAAGTCGGACGGATGGAATTGGCAAAGCACATCAAAGAGCAGCGAGCACGACTGGGCATATCGCAGGAGGCGCTCGCCGAGGCGGTTTTCGTCTCGCGCCAGACCATCTCAAACTGGGAGACCGACCGCACCTACCCCGACGTGCAGAGCCTGCTTTTGCTGAGCGCACTGTTCGACACAACAGTAGACGAGCTTATCAAGGGAGATGTGAGCAAGATGGAAGAAACCTGCAAACACGATTGGGCGCTCATGCAACGCCTGGCCATCGGGATGACGATTTTCGCAATACTAGGCATCGCAGCATTCTTTGCAGCGTTTCAAGAGCTACGCGCCGACTGGGGCTGGCACAGCGCCCCGACATTCGTGCTGGCAGTGGTGCTCTACGGCATCGCCTTTGCCCTGGCCGTATGGTGTGACCGCATCAAGAAGGCCCACGACCTCGTGACCTACAGCGAAATCGTCGCCTTCTCCAATGGCGAGCCGGTCGACCGCGCAAGCAAGCGCAGCCTCAGCGCCCGCAAGAACCGCATCGTCGAGGCCGCCGTCAAGGTCGCCCTTGGAGCCAGCGTCGGCGCAATCTTGGGCTTCATCATCTGCGGCGTGTTTGACGCAGTGGGGTAACAACGGAGGACAGCTGTGATCGCAAGGGGAAACGCTAAGACCATCTCACAAGTTTTCCCGTGGGCCGATGCGACAACCCCATCACACAGCACCGTACGTCTTCCCGTGTTCAAAAAGTGTGCCTTGTACCAGCATTTTTGTTTCACAGCCATCTACCTGGCGATACAAGGGGTCATTGCAATTTCAGCATCATTCTTCACGTTCTTTTCAGGTGCAAGACAACGTGTAGGGGGCTAGACTGTAGTCGCCACTCACAACTCAAACGACAAGGCGACCGCAGCATGAATGACGTTCCCATACCCTCGTTGCCCCTCTTGGGCGACGAGCTTGATGACGCAGCCCTCCGCGCGTTCTACGAACGCGAGATGGCAGGCCACGACTTCTCGTACTACAGCCGCGGCGCCTATGCGAGCGGCCTGCACGAGCGTGCGCCGCAAAGGGTCATCTCGGGGCCGTCGGATTCTTCGATGCAGTTCGAGCCCGTCATGCCCGCCGTGTCTGTCGCCGACTCCCGGCCTTCGGCCCGCGGCCACAACAGGCGCAGGCTCACCTTGATCAAGTCGAGCACGCCGACAACCCCGGCAACCGCGGCGCCTAGTGCGGCAGACAACGGCGCAGGCGTCGCCGACCACAAGACCCATCTCACCTTCTCCCGCTCCGGCACCCACAGCGGACAGGCGAAAGCATCCAGCGCTCCCGCGGCGGCCCCGGCCAAGCCCTACAGCAAGGCGCTCGACGGCCTGCGCGCCATCTGCGCCATCGGCGTCATCTTCTACCACATGAACATGAGCTGGTGCCAGGGCGGCCTTCTGGGCGTCACAATCCTCTTCGTGCTCTCGGGCTACCTGGCCACCTCGGGCCTGCTCAAGGAGTTCGCCAAGAGCGGCACCATCAACGTCATGCGCTACTGGGTGCGCCGCATCTGGCGTCTCATGCCCACGGTCATTGCGTTCGTCGTCGTAACATCCCTGCTCATGGCCATATTCAACCATGCCCTGCTGACCAAGATGCGGCCAGACATAGTGCCGGGCATCTTCATGTACATCAACTGGGCAAAGATTTTCTCAAACGAGTCGTACTTCGCCGCCGCCGGTGCGCCCTCGCCGCTCACGCATTTCTGGTCACTGGCCATCGAGGCGCAGTTCTACGTGATCTGGCCCCTCGTTTTGCTGGCGGCCCTCAAGCTAAAGACCCCGCGCCGCGACATCCGCATCGGCCTCATCGTGGCCACGCTGGCATCCGCCGCGCTCATGGCCTACCTGTACGTGCCCGGCGAAGACCCCTCGCGTCCCTACTACGGCACCGACACGCGCGCCATGAGCCTGACCATCGGCTGCTGGCTGGCGTTTGTGCTGCCATTTGACAAGACCGTGCGCGTCGATGCACGCACGCTTTCAACAGGCAAGAAAGCCCTGGTCAACGTGGGTGGATGGGTCTGCACGCTCGCCCTTGTCGCCATGATGCTCTTCACCGAAGGGTACACGTCGTTCTCGTATTACGGCGGCATCCTCGCATGCTCGGTCATCACCGTGGGCGCCATCGCCGCCACCGTGCCGCAGGGCACCATGCTGGCACGCATCCTCTCTGTCAAACCGCTCGAGTGGATCGGCAAGCGCTCCTACGCCATCTACCTGTGGCACTTCCCCATCCTGGAGCTGCTCAACAAGCGCAACTCCACCACTCCCCTGGCCTGGTGGGTCGTCCTGCTCGAGCTCGCACTCATCTTCGCGGTCGCCGAGCTCTCGTACCGCTTCATCGAGATGCCCTGGCGCAACGGCGTTCCCAAGCGCAAACGTCGCGGCAGTATGGTCGAACACGCGCAGCTTCAGGCTGCAGGCAAGGAATACAAAGAAGAGAAGACCTCCCCGCTGCAGGACTTCGTCACCCTGGTGAAGCATGCCCCGTTCGTGACGGCGGCGTGCGGCGGCCTGGTCATCGCAAGCGTCGCGTGCTGCGTCGCCATTCCGCCTGTCACTGTCAACGGCGACAACCCCGAGGACAAGGTACTCACCCAAGCGTCGCTGCGCAGGCCCCTGGCCGAGGGCGTCTACGACGTGGTGCTCATCGGCGACTCGGTCTCGCTGGGAGCAAACGCCCAGCTCAACGAGATGTTCCCGCAGGGTCTCATCGACTCGGCGGGCGGCCGTCAGTGGTTCGAGGCGCTCGACACCTACATCGGTTACCGCGACGCGGGCGTGGTGGGCGACACGGTCATCTTTGGCGTGGGCACCAACGGCCAGCTGCTTGACGACGACATCGACGCCATGATGGCCGAAATCTCGCCCGACAAGCACGTGTGGTTCATCACTGTGCGCGGCCCGTCAGCCAACTATCTGCGCTACAACGAGGCGATTTGGCGCGCGGCCGATCGGTATTCTAACGTGGGCGTCATCGACTGGTACGGCGCAAGCGAGGGCCACGACGACTATGTCAGCGACGACGGCATCCATCTGAACGGCGAGGGCCGCAACGTCTATGCCAACCTCATCTACACCACCATCGACTACAAGCCCCTTCGTCACGAGGACACCGTGTACCCGGTGACGCTTGTGGGCAGCACCGCCTGCATGGATGCGGCCGAGAGGCTCGCGGCGAACCTGCCGCAGTGGATGATCGACGTGGCCGACGTGCGCGACATCGCCGCTACGGCCGAGCGCATTAAGCTGTACAGCGACCAGAAGGTGCTTGGCCCCGACGTCGTGGTGAACGTCGGCAACCTCAAGCCCTTTACAGCTGAGGACCTCGAGGGGCTCTACGACGCGCTCGTGGCCGACGGGGACACCACACGCAGGCTGTGGATCATCAACGGCCGCTCGGCCGGGTCTTGGTGCCAGACGAACAACGCCCTGGTCGCGCAGTTCTGCGACAAGCATGAAAACGTCCAGCTCATCGACTGGTACGGTGCAAGCGAGGGCCACGACGAATACCTCACCGAAGACGGCGACCACCTGACCCAGGAAGGCATCAACGCCTATATCACCTGCATAAAGGGGTCGATGGGGGTCTAGAGATAGAGCCGTACAGCGGCATACTGGGACTTCGTGCGTCCCTGCCTTCCTGGTCGAAAGACCTGAGGAGGCAGGGGCGCTGTTTTTTGGGGGCGAAGACAGGAGTATGGCGCGCGGTCATAGGGAAGCAGAGCTGGACACAGACGCCGAAGCGCCGGACACCAAGGCGCGCAACGAACGGTTGCTTGGCATGTCGAGCCGCGCCGCGCATACTGAGCACAGCGAACACACCAGGCCGAAAGGAGCCATCATGGCATTCGCCGAGAAGCTCGTTGTGCTGCGACGCGCGCACAACCTCACCCAGGAAGAACTCGCCGCCAAACTCTACGTCACCCGTCAAGCCGTGAGCCGCTGGGAGCGCGGCGAAGTCACGCCGGGCATCGACATGCTCAAGCTCATCGCCGCCGTGACCGGCGAGCCGCTCCCCCACCTGCTCGAGATGCCCGAGCACTACTGCGAGAGCTGCGGAATGTACCTCACGCCTGAGGACTGCGGAACCGACTCGGCCGGCCACAAGACCGACCATTACTGCAAATGGTGCTATGACCAGGGGCGTTACACCTACGAGACCACCATGGAGGCCATGATTGAGGACTGCGCGCCCCGCCTGGCCGAAAACACGGGCATGACCCTCGACGAGGCGGTCTCCCTCATGGGCGCCGTGCTGCCCCAGCTTGAGCGCTGGCACGCGGTGCGCGACAACGAGGAGCGCTACGGAGCCGAGGCGCGCGAGCGCTATGGCGACGAGGCGGTCGACGCCATGAACGAGAGGCTCCTGGACATGGACCCCGCAACCTGGAACGACATGAAGAGGCTTGAGGGCGCGATTCTCGAGCAGCTCAAAAGCGCGATGGCCACGGAAAACCCGTCCGGCCCCGAGGCCCGCGAACTCGTGAGGATGCACCGCCACTGGGTGGGTCTCAACTGGGGCAACGAACCTGAACACGACGCCTACCTGGGCCTCGTCCACGGCTACCTGGCCGACAAGCGCTTCGTCGCCTACTACGACGGGCCTTGCGGCGAGGGCGCGACGGAGTTCCTGGTCAAGGCGGCAGACGAGGCGGGGCTGGCGTAAGGGCCGCGGCAGCACTCGCACTCACTACACAACAAAGGAGGAGGACTCAGCCATTCAGCCGGGTCCTCCCCCATTTTCATGCTGCTATAACACGCAGGCCATTATCCGCCAGCTTGTCTTACTTGATCTCGGTCTTCTCAGCCGGGAACTCACCGGTGGCGGCAATCGTGCCGGCCAGCCAGCCGAAGGTCATGGCCGTGGCGTGGCTCACGCCGCCGATAGCGACGGGGTAGTCCTGCAGGATGCGGCCGCCCATGTTGTTGCCGGCAGCGAACAGGCCCTCAATGGGTTGGTAGTCGTAGTCGACGACGTTGAGCGTCTCGGGGTCCATCGACAGACCGCCCAGGCACACGAGCATGCCACCAGCGGTAATCTTGGTAGCGTAGAACGGCGGCTGCGTGATGGGGAACATGCGCTCGGCCGTCTTGCCGAAGTCGGAGTCGACGCCTGCCTCGCACAGCTCGTTGTAGCGTTCGACGCTGGCCACAAGGTTGGCCTTGGCAGTCTCGTCAAGACCCAGCTTGTCGGCCAGCTCCTCGATGGTGTCCGCGATGGCGTCGCAGCTCTGCTCCACCATCTCACGCGTGGCAACGGAGTACTTACCGATGGTCATGCCATAGCCGTCAAGCGTGGGGTCATCCTCGACGATGTGGTTGACCGAGCCGTGGGCGCAGTTCATCTTGCCGACCTGATCGGCATAGTTGTCGTCGAAAATCTGGATGCCGTACTCACCAGGCTGGCGATAAAGCTGCGTGGAGAGCTGCTGGCCGGCAACGTCCTCGTTGACGAAGCGCTGGCCACGGGTATTTGCCAGGAAGAATGCGTCACAGCCCAGAGCGCCGCCCAGCGTGTGGGTCATGGGCGCGTGGGGGCCGTCCTCCATCTTGGCGCCAATCCACATACCCATCTGCTGGCCCTCGCCAACGTTGGTGGGGTTGCCGGCGGCGTCCATGTTCATCCACACAGCCGGATACGTGCGGCCGCCGCAGTAGTACTTCACCATGTTGGAGTTGCTGCCGTAATCGCCGGCGCACATGATGACACCCTTGGCAGCAGTGACCTTAAAGTACGTGCCGTCCACCGTCTGGGCAATGACGCCATCGGCGCGGCCGGTCGTACCGTTGGCAACACCGTCACGGGTCAGCTGGCGAGCCCAGCAGCTGAAGCGGAACTCGGCACCGGCGGCAAGGGCAGCCTGGTAGTTCTCCTCGAGGATGCCGCCCTGGTCGGGCACGAAGGTGCAGGTGGCCTCAGGATACGTGGGCGAGAACTCCTTGGAGGCGTCAAAGTCCTCGGGCACGGGGAAGTGCGTACCCTGGATGGTAATGTCGTCGGGGTTGTAGCTCGTTGCCGTGTTGTCGATAAAATCGATCGGCTTGGTAGAGGCAGAAAGGAGCCAGTCAAACGCGGGGCCCGAGTACTCAGCCCACTGGTTCCAAATGCGCTCGTCAGGACGGTAGCCCATCTCCTTCATCATGGCATTGATAGCGGCGCGCGGGTCGAAATCCATGCCGTTTTCCTGCTGGATTTGGCTGTTGTACACACCGAACTGACCGGAGCGGTACTGATAGGACTCGGCCTTCTCGATGACAACGACCTTGGCGCCAGCCTCAGCAGCGGCGCGTGCGGCGCACAGACCAGCGACACCACAGCCGACAACCACGACGTCGGCGTCAACGGTCTCGGAGATCTCGTCGTCCGAGATGGGCTCGGGGGCGGTCAGCCAGCTCGTGTCGGTAGGAGCGGTACGCATGTCGTCGGTCGTAGACGAAGAAAAGCCGCTCTTGCCAGGCTGCTCGGCCGCACCGTGGCCGCCGTCCTCGGCGGGAGCCGCAGCCTGGTCGGCCAGAGCCGCGCCAGCAATGCCCGCCATGGCGGCAACGCCCGCAAGACCAGCGGAACCCGCAATAAAGTTGCGACGAGAAACTGCAGTCATACTAGTCCTCTTTTCTGCTTTGCCAGCTATCCCCATTGGGCGCTGGCCCCTTTGCCGCATTGCCTGCGGCTTGTTCCGCATCATGGCCCCAGCTTGGATGACAATCAAATCGAATTCGCTTATCATTCCATAAGCAATGCCTTATACTTCCTGATAGATGACTTTCGAGAACGTTCGCAATGGGCATGCGGCAATGGGGTCCTGCAGGGACGCCATAGGTCCGCTTAATGTCATGGGCCAGCTCGAAGTGGCACGAGGGGCCGTGTAGGGATTGCGCTACATCCCACGGCTGGCACGCGACGGAAATGGGGGGCACATGGACAGGCGGGTGGAGACCTTCCTGCAAGTTGCAGAAAACGGGAGCTTCTCTGAAACGGCGCGCAAGCTTTTCATCAGCCAGCCGGCGGTGACGCAACAAATCGCCTCGCTAGGAGACGAGCTTGGCGTGCGCCTCTTCGAACGCGACGGCAATCGCATGGTGCTCACCACCCCAGGACGCGTGGCTCAAGAGCACTATCGACGCATGCTCGACGAAGAACAAGCCCTTAAACGCGAGCTTGCACCGTGGTCGGCCCGCCGGAGCTTCACCATAGGCTGTCCAAGCGGCATGATTGAATATGACGAAGCACATTACTCCCTAGTTCTGCGCATCGCCATGAAGTGCTTTCCCGATGCCGACGTATGCTCCATCAAACTGGGGAGTCCCGAGCAGCACTTCCGCGTACTCGCAAACCACGAGGCAGACGTCATTGTCTCGGGAGTCGAGAGCGCGCAGCAGGAGCATGGCGATGCCATCGAGTACCGAATCCTGCGTGCGATTCGGCATTACGTAGTCAGTCGTCGCGACGACCCCCTTGCAAAACAACCGCTTGTTGAGATTGGCCAGCTTGCAGGCCGTGTGGTGTACACCTTCGATAGCGAGGCGTTTCCCAACGAACTGCTGCAGGTATTGACTAAATCTGATGGCCCGCAGCCGGCACTGCGCCATCAGCAGTCACTGGCAGGTGTGCTCCCGCTCATCCAGGCTGGCAGAGGCATCACTATCTATGCCCAAGATATTCCACTGCCCCAGGACCTCGTGCTCGTGCCTCTTAACTTTGCGCCGAACGCCCATGTGGGCCTTATTTGGCTGAAGGGGTCGCAACCACAGGGGCGTGCCTTCAACAGCTTTGTGGATCAAGTCGCCCAAGTATTTCTGCCTGAGCGAAAAGAAGAGAAAGCACTGCGGCGCAAGCAGGCAAAACAGGCGCGAGCCAATGTGAGCGAGGTGGAGCGAGCGCGGCAGAGCGAAGCCGTATGCGAGAGGCTGCTCGGGCTGCCCGAAGTTGGGACCGCACGCATCGCCGCCTGCTACTTGGCGCATGGAGACGAGCTTGACCTGGGCAGGTTCGTGCAGGCTTTCGTTGCGAATGAAAACGGGCCCGACGGGACGACCGATGCCACCACCGACACCGACAGTGCTGCCCAAACCTCAGGCAGGCTGGGGACACAACACGGTTCTGGCGAGTACGAGTCACTTAATGGCCACAGGAAGATTCTGGCTACATCGGATGTGGTACTCCATGCCGGGCCCGAAACAGACAGCATCTCCCAAAGCCCCGCCCGCATTGTTGCCCTGCCCATCACCCTACGTGGCCCCAGACTGGCATTCGTGCAGGTAGATGTCGCCGAGCTGGCCAATCTGGAGACGCTTCCCCGCTGTCTGCGCGAGCCTTCTCGCCCTCTCGAGGCCGTGCCCGCCGAGCTTGCGCACCGCGTAATCGACCCCGCTGACATCGACGTTGCCATTTTGCCGGGTCTCGCCTTCGACACGCACGGCACACGCCTGGGCTATGGCGGTGGGTATTACGATGCCTGGCTGGGAGAAGTTTACGGCCCGGGAGACACAGGTAAATCCGGAAAGCGGAGCGGCAGCGCCCGTCGTTCCACCTCGAAAGCACCCTCTCCCCATCGACCCTTCCTCATCGGTGCCTGCTTCGACTGCCAGCTTCTACCACCCGCCGCCACCCTGCCCCGCGAACCTCACGACATCGCGATGGACGCCGTGGTGACAGCGGGCGGGATGGTCAGGGCGTGATTCTGCCCCCATGCGTGCATACGTGAAAACACGGCAGATGGCGCGACGATAGACGTGCGGGCACAAGGTCCTGAGCTTCTCGCGCCAAGCATCAATCGTAAACTCACACAGATTCACGCTCCGCCAAAAGGCAGGCGGAACGCTCATCCAACAGCATCACTTAGCCCCTTAGCGCATGCGCTATACTTCTCTTGTTATTCAACTTCAAGTTTAGGAGGCGCCGCTTTATGGATTTGCTACTAATAATTCTTTTGATTGTCACCCTGATAGTCTGGCTCATAGGTATTTCTTTTCTCGTCGAAATCGCAAAAGAAAAGACAAGTAACGCCCCTGTTGCACTCCTTTGGCTCACGGGCATTTTCGGCACGCCGATCTTCACCGCGCTGCTTGTCATTGCACTACCCGATGAAAGGCGTAGGGACGAAGTTGACAAGCGACTTGTGGCAATCGAAAAAGCGCTCAAAGCTCAGCCATTGCAGCCTGCAGTTTGCAGCAACACCGCCACCGCGCCTAAGCCAAACAGCATCACCGCAAGGCATGAAGCCGAAGCGACCCAGCAAACGAACGTCTCCGAAAACAGCAACGCCGACACCAGGTACAGCAATATCCAACTGGTGCGTTTCTGCGACGCATGCCAGCAGCCCTATTTTGACGGAACGCAAGTTTGCCCCTTCTGCCATACGCCCACACTCGAACTCCAGTGCTCGGACTATGCTTGGAAAAGTGGTGCCTTCAGCAGCGATGACGCTCGTGCCACGCTTGTAAAAAAAGCCGGCGGAACATATAGGAAATAATGAGCAGACGTCTCGCCTTGTTGAAACAACAAAACGCCGGCACCTGGAGTCTCCGTGTGCCGGCGTTTTGTTGATATCAGATCGGCTTAATGAACGGCAGCGGGCCCCGAACTCGCCGATATTCAAACCCCCGACACCCCGCCGCGAGCCAGAGGTTGAGAAATCCAACGTTTTGCCGGCCTGCAGGGTGAAAACCGTTGTATTTCTCAACCTGTCGCTCGCAAGGCCCTTACGTGCGCGCCTTCGCCGCGCACGGGGGTCCATCGCCAGCATGTTTGCGGGGTCCACCGCAGGGAAAAGTGCCGGTCGGAGAGCCACCTCGCCACACGCACGCCTGCGCACCCGCCACGCGTGCCGCCCGCACGCGCCCTCCCCCGCGCACCCGTTTCAAAAAAGCGGCCTGCCCGCGCGGTTCATTCCGCACGGGCAGGCCGCCCTTGTTCGCAATGCTTGTCTTACTTGCCTATTAGGCCAGCTTGGCGGCGTTCTCGCCGGCAATCTTGCCGAAGACCATGCACATGCCGCAAGACAGGCCCTTCAGGCTGATGGGGTACTGCACGTTGAAACGGCCGCCCTGGGGAGCGCCGCAGACATAGAGGCCGCCGATGAGCTCGCGGTCGGTGTTGTACACGTGGCAGTCGCCGTCGGACTCAAAGCCGCCCAGGTTGCCCAGGGAGAGGGCTGTACCGCACTCAGCAGCGTAGAACGGCGGGTTCTCGAGTGCAAACAGGCGCTGGGAGGCCTTGCAGTAGTCGGTATCCTCGCCATTCTTGCACAGCTCGTTGTAGCGCTCGATGGAAGCCATGGCAACCTCGACGTCCATGTCTGGAATCATCTCGAGCAGCTCCTCAAGCGTGTCGGCCTTGAGGCAGCGACCGTCCTCCACAGCAGCCTCAATGTCCTCAGGGGTGCGGACGTTGATCTTCAGACCGGAAGCGGTGTAGCTGGGCAGAGGCTCGTCGCGGTAGATGCAGGCAACACCGTGAGCCATGGGGAAGTAGGCAAGCTGCTCGGGCCAGCTGGCATCGAAGAACTGGTAGGCCTTGCGCTGGGGCTGGAGCTCCACCTGGTTCTCAAGCTGCTGACCAGGCAGGTCCTCGTTCATGAAGCGCTTGCCGCGCAGGTTGAGCCACAGGTAGCCGTTGTTGCCGATGACGCCGCGCCCGTCAGGGCCGGCACCGCCGCCCATGTGGTGGATGACGGGAGCATGGTAGGCCTCGATGGCGCCGCCGATCCAGGCGCCCATCTTGTGGCCGTCGCCCACGTTGGTCAGGTTGCCGTCCTCGTCAAGGTCGAGGCTCAGAATCTGGATGCCGGCCTCAACGCACTGAGGGGCATAGAACTTCATCATGTCCTCATTGCCCAGGTAGTCACCGGTGGCGAGAACAACGGCGGGGCAGTTTACCTTGATGTACTTATCGCTGCCGTGAGCCTGGCCATAAGCGCCGGCGATGGAGCCGTCCTCGTTGGTAATCAGCTCAATACCCTTGGTGTTGAAGCGAACGTCGGCGCCGCCATCAACAGCTACCTGGAGGTTGTCGGCCATGACCTGGTGCAGGTTGGAGAAGCCGACGCTCGTGGGATAGCAGGGCATCTCCTCCTTGGTCCAGTCATAGGTCTCGGGCACGGGATAGCAATACGGGAACATGTAGTTGCCCTGGCCCTCTTCGGGGATCTCCTCGTAGGCGTCGTCCTTCACGAAGTACAGGTCGGGGCTCGCGCTCACGAACCAGTCGAGGGCCTCGCCGGAGTCGTCAGCCCAGCGGTTGATGACGTCGTAGCTGCCGCGGTGGCTGCACTCCTTCATGTGCTCGGAGATGATGAGCTTGCGGCTGATGTAGCCCTCGCCGCGACCCCACTTGGACTGGGTCTCGCCGCCCAGGATGGCCATGTCGCTGGCGACGCTGTTGAAGCTGGCGCATGCCTCGAAGGCGACGACCTTGGCGCCGGCCTCAACGGCAGCGCGCAGGGCAGGCACGCCGGCTGCGCCCAGGCCGATGACGAGCACGTCGGCGTCGACGGTCTCCTCGACGTCGGCCTCGTCGATGACGGGGGCCTCGCCAAGCCAGGGCATAGCACCCGTGCCGTCGTAACCCATGGAGGATGCGGCGGGGGTGTTCTCGGCCGCGATGGCTGTGGACGCGACAGCGGCGGAGGCGCTCATGGCAGCGGCGCCGGCAACGAAACCACGGCGAGAGAACGACTTGGAATCAAAGGACATGGCATGCAACCTTTCCTTGAGGGCGGCCCCCTGTGGACCGCGTGGATTGACTCCAGTGTGTGCCACACCCCCTCTCCCCGTCACCGTCCGCCATGGTCGAGAGGCTCGAGCACATCGTCCGCAAGGGTTGAGCTGCGCATCGCCCGCTTGGATATTTCAGACAAAACACCAGGTATCTACCTCACCCATAGATTCAATTCAAACAGTGTCCCTATAACAATCTCATCCATAGCCCTTGTCCGCGTATGCCATAATGAGGCCGCAAACCGACGAACAAGGGACTGGGTTTCTCATCATGAACGGACGCGAACAAGGCCGCGCAGCGCTTGCGGACTCGATGCATCGCCTGCCATGGGCACTGGGCTACTCGCTCACCAGCATGTGGGCGACCGTCCTTCTGTTCTCGGCTGCCTTTTCAAGCGCCCCCTCCTCCGCGCTCGTCACCATCTCGATGCTCTCCGGCGTGGTCGCCTGCCTGGGCGCGTTGTTCCTTCATTCAAAGGGGTCGCTTTTCAACGGCCGTTGCGGCACTTCGTCGCTCTATGCCACTGGGATGGCGGTCGGCACCCTGCTGTGCACCTTCCCCACGCTCGCCGGCGTCGGCCCCGTTCACGACATCGGCCTCGTACTTTCGGGCTTCTTCGCGATTCTGTTGCTCCTCACGTGGTTCGAGGCGTTTTCCCGCCTTGGGCCGCGCACCATCATTGTGCTGGGAGGATGCTCGTTTTTGCTCTCCGCCGTGGGTGTCTTCGGAATACTTTCGTTGCCCGTGGAGGCGGCGAGCGTCGCGATGTCGGCACTGCCGCTCCTCTCGTTCACACTGCTTCCCAAGCCCGCCGAAACCAGCAGCGCGGCGCAAAACAGCAAGGCAACGCTGAGCGCGATTCTCTCGCAGGCCGTGTCGTGGAAGACGCTTCTGGGCATCGCACTTTCGTTCTTCGTCATCGGAGCCATGGGGGCACTCGCGCCCGAACTCGGCGTCACTGTTGAGCTTTCGCCTGTTTACCTGGGAATTCCCACATCTCTCATGCTTGTCTTCATCATCACTGCGTGGGTATGCCCGGGCAAGCTTGATGCCTCGGCGCTCTTCAAGCTGCTACTCATCGGCGTGGCCGGCATTGCGTTTTTGCTGGTATATGCCGGCACCACGAACCTGTCGCTCGTCTTCTTCCTCTACATCACGGCCGACGTGCTTCTGTGGTCGGTCCTCGCCTTGGCGGCGAAGAAGACGCCCGTGGCCCCGCACGCCGTGTTTGCCTGCGGCTGGCTGGCCGAATGCGCAGGCAACGTCCTGGGCCACAACGTGGCTTTCGCCATGGGCGACACGTCGCTCTTGTTCGCACTGGTCATGCTGCTCGTTCTTGTGGCCGTGGGCTTCGCCTTTGGGGACGGTCTCTTTGTGATCGACTTGGATGAAGAAGACGAGGAGGGCCTCGTTGGCGCACAAGGCGCGGGTGCTTGCGTCTCCATCCAGAAAGGCGTGAGTGTGGACGTCGAGAACAACGCCGGCCCGCAGGAAGCTCCTCGCAAGGGCCGCTCGAGCAGTCTCTTCGCAGATCATCGGACCGGTTCTCGCACGGACGGCGCATCTGGTTCTGCCACCCCCGAGAAGAACCCTGTCACCGCTGGCAAGATGAATCCCCCTGGTGCCAACCAGCAAGCTTCCAACCTTAAGGGTGTACCAGAGCTGGAGTCTTCCGAGCCCACCTCGGCCAAGAGCGCCATCGCCGGCTTCGCCTCCCGCTACGGGCTCTCCGAGCGCGAGACGGACGTCTTTGCCCTCTGGGTCACAGGCCATGGCCTCAAGTACATCCAAAACACGCTCTTCATCAGCGAGTCTACCGTCAAGACACACCTGCGCAACATCTACCGTAAGTGCGACACCCACAACCGCGCCGAGATCATCGCTCTCTTCGAAGGCGAGCAATAGACAGGCAGAATCGTTCTTTCAGATTGCTGGCCCTCGGTCATGCGCCTGGGCATTTACCGCCCATGCCCTAATGACGCTCGCTCCCAGAAAGCACTGAGCGAGTGGGGCGCGCAGCATTTCATCATTGAAACAGCCCAGGCAGAAAGCGCGTTCGATGGGACTGACCGTACGCGATCATCCGTTTTTCATTTCGCGCAGGTTGACACCTCGCACTTCGGGATGCTCTCTCACCTTCTCCATCCCGTCCAAACCGCAGGCGCTGGAACTGTTCGAACTGCGCGCCAATGCAATCCGTACGCCAGCGCCCGCTTCCGCCTGACCGAACCAGGGGCCTCCGAACCGCCAATTACCCCATGGTTACAATCCGTCGCACTGCCTCGTTCGCCCAAAAGGCGCCGAAGGATACGTTTAGCCACCGAACGCATGGCCGAAAACCGGGTGTGAACAAAACCGGCCGATACTTCCGCAAAACCGAGGTTCTCCAGCCGCTAGCTCCGAGCGATTTCGAGGCGTCTCTCTGGCCTGCCAGGCGGGCTCCAAAAACGCAAGCCTCTAAACAGGCGTTTTGCCTTAACGAACGCATGATCTGAAACAAAGCGACTGCGCGGCCTCACCCCACGCAAGCGAATCGCAGTGAAAGGCGGCTGGAGAGCCCCCGTTTTGCGGAAACAACTCGGTCTTTTTAATCCCCGCGGCAGCTGCTTTCGCCTACTCCCCGCCTTGCACTGCCGACCAGCGAGCATGGCCAAGAGCGTCGGCAACAACCTCGGCCACGTCCTCGATGGGCCTCGTGCGATCGGAGCACAGCCACTCGCTGTAGACCGACACGGCTCCTGCCAGGTAGAACCGCGGGCGGTAGTATCCCGGATCGCCGTCTGCCAACAGCTCGCGGGGAAGGCTCTCCACCCCATAGGTCTGCGCATAATGCACGAGCGCCTTCTCGATATGTCCCAGCACAAAGTCCATCGAGAGGTTGTTTGCCATATAGGCATACAACTCCACGTCCGCACATATCTTCTCGTTGACATGCGCCAGGGTCAGCCGCACCTGTTCGCCAGGATCAGCCCGCAACCTGTCCGGATCGATGGTCGAGATGATGTCCTGCACCATATCCGACGCAGCGCTGTCAATGAGGGCGTCAATCGAGTCATAATGCAGGTAGAACGTCTTGCGGTCGATGTTTGCTTCACGCGCCAGCGCACTCACGGTCAGCTTGTCCATGCCCTGCTCTTTGACAAGCTTGTCGAGCGCGGCCTTGATGGCTGCCCGGGTTTTGATGACGCGCCTGTCCGTCTTGCAAGCGGGCTTGCCTTCCTGTTTCACCTTGCGTCCTTCCCCCGTCAAAATTACCAGGTCAATATTCCCTGTTGAATACCGTCCATTGCCAAGATTTCTGGCAATTGCCCACTCATCACAAAAGGAATAATCTTCATTCGTAGGTTATTCTACACCTGGTTATTAATAAGAACGCCATGAACCCCGCAGACTCCGTCAAACGCGCCGCGCTCAATGCCGCGATTGACTATCTTTTGGCCGATCCCGAGAAGAACATGCCCAAAGCCATGGAGGCGTGAACAAGTATGCCCCGGCGGGCATCTTCCCGGCGCAGCGCCAAGCATTCGCCAACGCTATCGGCAACGAAACCAACTGGTACCAGCTACTTCTCAAGGTCGCCCACCTCAATCCTGAGATGACTGGCGGGTTGCTTAAGACTTTCGTGGTGGACGCGAACTTTCTTGCCTGGGGCAAGCAGGAGAAGATGCGCGCCAAGTATGGCTGCAACATTCCCTGGGCCATTCTGCTCGACCCCACCAGCGCCTGCAACCTGCACTGCCTGGGCTGCTGGGCCGCCGATTACGGCCACAAGCTCAACTTGACGTTCGAGGACATCGATTCCATCATCTGCCAGGGCAAAGAGCTCGGTGTACACGTCTACATCTACACAGGCGGAGAACCGCTCGTACGCAAGGATGACGTCATCGCGCTGTGCCACAAGCATCCCGACTGCGCGTTTCTGTGCTTCACCAACGCCACGCTCATCGACGAGAAGTTCTGCCAGGACATGATCGAGGTCAAGAACTTCATCCCCGCCATCAGCGCCGAAGGCTTCGAGGAGACCACCGACGCGCGGCGAGGCGAGGGCACCTACAAGTGCATTCAGCACGGCATGGACCTGCTGCGCTCGCATGCCCTTCCGTTCGGTGTCTCTACCTGTTATACCAGCCAAAACGCAAACGCCGTATGTATCGAGGAGTACCTCGACCGCCCGCAACCGAGAGCCGGAACAACCGTGCGCCCGGCAACCATGCCGAACATGGCTTTCAACGACCGCCGGGAACACAAGCTCGAAGCGCTCACTCTTGCCCAATCCAAGGGAGCACAACGCGGGCCCTGGCGCAAACCAAAAAACAGCGACACCCCACGAGCATGCAAAACTCGGGGGCGTCGCCGTCATTGAGGCATGTATACCTTCCGACTCTTGGGCGCGGGCAAGGGGCGGACCGGAAGCGCAGCTGCACCCATCCAGCTGCATACATGCAGCTCAGCCACCCCATCTCCAGCTGCTACTCGCTCACAGCCCCTGCGACCGCAGGCGTCTCGGACTGCTCATGGGCACGCTTGTCACGCACGGCTTTCCACAGACGCAGCACAGCGTAGGCAATCACGAGCACCACATACACCACGAAGCTTGCGACGCCCTTGCCCGAACCACCGAAAGCAGAGCCACCCAGGAAGAACCCGACGTGCACGATGTAGAGCGCAACCATGAGGTAGGCAAAGCGCTGGATCGCCTTCCACACCTTGGGATTCATGCGGATACGCACGCTCTTGAACGACGTCACGCCAAGCACGATAAAGATGACGCCGAGCACAAGCGCAACGGAAATCGAAGCCACGACGTTGGCCTTGAGATGCGAGCCCACAAAAAGGCGCGCGAGGTAGCTGGGCAGGAACACGTACAGGTGCCCCAGGATAAAGATAAGCGAGAGGACGGAGAGCTCCCCGCGAACCGGACGCCACTTGCGCTTGAGTGCGCTCGTGTTGTCCAGGCAGCCCGTGAACATGACGATGGCAAGGAGGAAAGACGAAAGATAGCCCTTCTGCAGCACAAACGTGATCGCACGGCAGTTGTTGAGGTCGACGCCCGTGGCCACGGCGATGACGTACACGCCTACGATAACGAGAGCCGCCAGGTAGAACGGCGTGGGGTGCGCCTTGAGGGGCTTGGCGAGCGGGAACGCCAGCAGCAGCGCGATGACAAGCGAGATAACCAGGGCAATCAGGTCGGCAGAACTCATGCTATGCCACCGCCTTTTCGTGCGGGATGTCATGGGTCTCGTCCGCGGCCTCGTCGGGCAGGCCAGCGCCCGCCTTCAACTGTTCGGAAACCTCTGCAAGCAGGTCGCGGCTCTGCTCAGCCGCACCCAGAACCACCAGAAGCATGCCGGTGTAGAATGTCGTCTTGGCGTACTCGCGTGCCGTCTCATACAGGTTGCCCACCCAGTTGAGCAGGTGCGCGTCGATAAACTCCACCTGGCGCGCCACGTTGGCCACCAGGGCCTCGGCGTTGCCGGCCTCGACGAGCTCAGCAGCCTTGCGGCTCATGTGGGCGACGTACTCAAGTTCGAACGCCAAGTGATCCTCCGGCTCGTGCAGGTCGGGGTTCACCTGGAACCCGTCAGCGGCAAAGCGGCGCACCACGTCATCGCGCGAGGCCTGCATCATGAGGTGGCCCTCACTCGTGAAGACCGACTCATAAGGCACGGCAGTCATCTTGTCGCTTCCGAACACGCCTGCCGCCAGGAACACGCGCGCATACTCCACAGCAAGCTGCGTGCGAATGTCGGTGGAGGCGAAGTTGAAGAAGCGCCTCACCTGGGCATATCCGCGATCGAGCGTTTCGTTGCCTGTTTCCGTGGGCCACTCCTGACCCTTGAGCGCCGCAATGGCCTCCTCGTTGAGCTCGCGGAACAACATCTGCGAGAGGAACGTGTACGTCTGCTCACTCGCGGCAAGATACCCGGTGAACTCTTGCTTGGTGATCATGGTGCGGTCTCCCTATCCCTTAATCTGCTCGATTGACTTGCGCAAAGGGCTACACTGCGCGCGGCCTCGTCGCATTGCCGGCAGCCCGAAGCAAAATCCTTTGCGCAAGCACGTACATCCCGAGATACCGCCGCGTTTTGGGGGTTCGTATCTGATACACGAACCCCTTTTTTGCGGCAGTATCCCGACTTTTTTCGCGCTGGCACTGCGTTGACGACAGGTGGGCGCGCAACACATACCCACGCGCCCACCCGATTCGCTCCAGGCGTGCCAACCGGTGCAAATTCCCAGCTGACACGCCTGGATAACCCTAAAGTAAAACCTTAGAAGTCGAGCGAACCCTCAGTCGTGACGTACTTGTCTTCCTTGTTGACCGTCACCACGAGGTCCTCGTAGCGCCACTCGCCGAACTTGGGCGAGAGGATGTAGCACGTAAGCGGGCCGTTGCCGTTGTCGGGCAGCTGGTGGATGGACTCGGGGTCAGCCGCCGCCAGGGCCTTGCTCGCATCGGACTCGGGGTCGTCAAGGTCGCCGAAGAAGCGGGCCTTGCCGGGGCAGTTCTTGACGCACGCGGGCTTCTCGCCCTCGGTGCGCAGGTCCTTGCAGAGGTTGCACTTCTGCACGACGCCCAGCTCGTCGTTGTAGTCACGGACGCCGTAGGGGCAGGCATCCATGCAGAGCTGGCAGCCGATGCAGGCTTCCTCATTCACGAGAACCACGCCGTCTTCCTCATCGCGGTAGGAAGCACCCGTGGGGCACACGTTGATGCAGGGGGCATCGGTGCACTGCTGGCACTGCTTGGAAAGCCACCACGTCTTGACGTTGGGGAACTCACCGTAGGGCTCCACCTGGTACAGCTTGTTCCAGTGATGGCCCAGGGCCACGCCGTTCTCCATCTTGCACGCCAGCTCGCAGCTGTAGCAGCCAATGCAGCGATCCAGGTTAACAACCAGGCAGTTACGCGCCATAGACGGCATTACCTCCTCCGGTGTTCTCCGAGGGCTCAGGCAGCCACGGAGTGAAGTCTGTCGGGTCGGTCCACACGCCCTCGGGCGCAGAGTCGGCCTTGGTGATGTTGATCTGAACGCCACGCAGCACGTAGGTGCCGTAGACGTCGTTGAACGGGCACTCGTCGTTGTTCTGCGTTAGCAGGTTGATGTTCATGGCCTGCCAGGCGCGGTTGGGGTCATCGGAGTCGAGGAGCTCGGGGAACCAGTAACGCTCCTGGTAGATGACCTTGGGGGCAACGGACTTGGTGACGCGGGCAAGACCCTGCGTACGACCGCGCTTGCTATCGAGCCACAGCCAGTCGCCGTCCTCGATACCAATCTCGGCAGCCGTCTCGGGGTTGATCCACGTCTCGGGCACCGGGCAGAGCTCGCGGTTCCAAGGAGCGTTGCGAACCGTGCCGTGATGGAAGAACGGGATACGGCCCTGGGTGAGCGTGTAGGGGTAGGCCGGATCATAGCCCGGGTCGCCCTCAACGGGAGACTCGTAAGGCTCCAAGTAGTAGGGCAGCGGGTTGTAGTTGTTGGAGAGCGGGAACACGTCGGTTGCAGGCTCCATGGTGCCCTTGCCGTCGATGGAACCTGTGAGGCCGAGCAGGATGTTGCCGTCGAAGTAGGGCTCGCAGCGCTTCGAGGTGGTGTGGAAGCCTACGGGCAGGCCCGTCTCCTCATCGGTGAAGAGGTGGGAGTTGTAGGACTTCTCGGCGTACTCCTCGATGGTCTGGTACTCGCTGGGGGCCTGGGCCTCGAAGGTCTTCCAGTCCCAGTCCTCGGTGCCGTAGTAGAAGCTGCCCACGAAGTAGCCCACGTAGTCCATGTACTCCTCGTAGGTCTTCCAGTAGGTGCCGTAGAACTTGCCGGCAACTTCCGGATCGAAGGAGTCAATGGCGCGCTTGTGGCCACGCTTGGCGAGGCCAGCGGCCAGCCAGGACCAGTGCATGCACTCGTCAACGGCCTCGTAGAGCTGCGTGCAAGCACGACGGATGCCGTAAGTGTTGAGACGGTCCTGAGCGTAGTTGGTCTCAAGCCACTCGGCCGTGGGAAGCACGTAGTCGGCCAGGCACACGCTCGTCGTGGTCCAGTGCATGTACATGTGGACGTTGAGCTCGGTGGTCATCATGGCATCGTAGAAACGCTGGGCGTTGCCGATCATGGCCAGCTTGTTGCCAGAACGCTCAATCCAGATGCGCGGACGGTAGGGCTCGCCGGTCTCGATGGCCTTGAGAACCGTGGGGATGTGCGAAGCAAGCCAGTGGCCCAGACCCTTGTGCTCGGTGTAGCCAAGACGTGCGTTGGCCTCCTCCTCGGGCATGCGCAGGGGATGGTCGGGGTGGTGCAGACCGAACGGCTGAACAACATAGTTGCAGGGCTCGACGTAGCAGGGACGGTCCTGGACGATGGAGCCGGGCTGACGGATGCAGCCCATGAGGATGTCGAGGATGGCGTCGCCCTGCGCGGCCTGCGCGGAGTTGATGGTCTGGTCGGTGGCCACGCCCAGGGACACGCCGGCGTTGGGGCAACCCTCGACGTAAATCTTGATGGCTTCCTCAATCTTGTCGGCCTCGAGCCAGCACACCTCGGCGGCCTTCTCGAGGGTCCACTCGCTCACGTGCTCCTTCATGATTTGGAACGCGGTGCGGGCGGTCTCGCCGTTGGGCAGCTCATAGGAGCCAAACATCTCAGGGTCGATGGAGCCGTCAGCGGGGAACGGGTAGGGCATGGCGACGGCGGAGTTCGTCTTCTTGTCCCACACGACGTACTCGTCCTCGGCACCCAGACCCAGCTCGGAGGCACGGTAGGTGAGGCGAGTGTCCTCATGCACGAGGAAGGGCAGGTTCGTCCACTCGCGGCAGAAGTCGTGGTCCCACAGCTCGTTCTCGATGATGTAGTTGATCCAGGCGAGCATGAGTGCCACGTCGGTGCCGGGACGGATGGGGAGCCACACGTCGGCGCGAGCAGCGTCGGGGGTAAGACGGGGGTCGATGACGACCGTCTTCATGCCAGCGTTGCGCAGGTCGGTGACGGCACGGCCGGTGGAGCCGGTACCATGGTAGGAAGGACCAACGCCCCACATGACATAGGACTTCGTGGGGGTGCACTTGTCCTCAGGCAGCAGGCCGGGCAGGTAGACCTCGGTGACAGGGCCGTCAGCGAGCGAGGTGTCGGCCGTGCCGTTGAGGCAGAACTCCATGTGGTTGCGCGGCAGGTAGCACTGGGCGCAGCCAGGCTCGAAGAAGTTGCCGCCGCCCCACACGGACAGGAAACGTGCCGGCGAGAAGAACTGGGGGTTGCCGCCGCCGCCCGTGGAGCAGACGAGGGACTTGGGGCCCTCCTTCTGGTAGTACTCCCACATGACGTCGCAGATCTCGTCGATGGCCTGCTCCCAGGAGATGCGCTCCCACTGGTTGGAGCCGCGCTCGCCCACGCGCTTCATGGGGTACTTGATGCGGTTGGGGTTGTAGAGCGCCTGAATGCCGGCGAGACCCTTGGCACACACGCCGCCCTTGTTCATGGGGTCGTCGGGGTCGCCCTCGAGCTTGATGACCTTGCCGTCCTTGACGTGGGCGATCATGCCGCAGTTGTTAAGACATGCGCGGCACATCGTACGCAGCTTCTTGACCTCGCCTTCCTCTGCCTTCGCCGGAGTGGCGGCAAGCAGGTTCGGGGCGACGTTCGTCGCCATTGCGGCGGCTGCTGCCCCGAAGGCGGCCAGGTTGACGAAGTCACGCCTGGTGATAGTCGACTCTGCCAAAACTTCCTCCCTCTATCACGGTTGAACGTACATATACAAACCCGCAGGTACACGGGGTGGAACCAAATTGAAAACTGAAGATGCGACGTTAATCGCGCAGGAAAATGCCGTGTTTGCGACACCATGTCCGCCCTTTGAACGCGGTTGCTATAGTGCGTCAGCTGCAAGGCGGATTGAGGCGTAGCGTACCGATGTACGTGAGCCTCAATCCAACGCCGCAGATGCCGTGCTACAGCAAGCGCCTACAAGAGCTGACGCCCTGCCCCCGTAATCTTCCAAGCACCGTCACGCCACTCGATGCCGCCGGCACTCTCCAGTGCATCAAAGAAATACTGGGGGTAGACAGTCTTGTGGCCCTTTTCGTCGGGCTGCAGCGGGGGCAGTTCGTTGATCTGCGCTTCGATCTCGTCGCGAGAAGCGCCATCTTCAGAGCTGCATGCCCACAGCATCGCGTTGAAGACTTCGCTGTAGCCGGGGCGATCCTCGTAGAGAGCGTGCATCGTGGCACCGGGCGCATAGGCGTCGCGCAGGTCCTCGCCCTTCTCGGTAAGCGTGAGGCGCACCTCGACCTGGGCGTCATCGGGCAGGCTCTCGTCGGTCTGGGCGGCTTCGAGCGTGCCTTCGTACGGCTCGCCGTTGATGAATACCTGCTCGGCAAGCATGCGACGGCGCACGAGAATGTCCACGACGGCTGCAGGGGTACGACCAAAGGCGGCGTGCCACTTCTCCTGTGCCGCGTTCTCGAGGTCCTCACGCCTCTCAGAGTCGCCTGCCTGCTCGAAGAACCCCAGCAGGACCATCACGGGCTTCTTCAGGTGCGGGTTGTCTTTGATAAGGTCGTGCTCTGTCATCTTTCGTGCGCCTCCCTGCCAGTGAGTTCAGCTGCACTCGATGTGTGCAGAGAACCTGCCTTTCTGCCCGCGCCGCCGGCTTAGCGTTTCGTCTTGCACGTCCGTGTGGGACTTGCCGTCGCTTGCGTATCTCCGTGGCGCAATTCGTACACTACAGACCCACCCCATGGTGATCGCATGGTCTGCGAGGTGACGAATCGCCGTTCACCAGGGGTGAACCGCCAATAATCACCCGTGGAAAGAGTGACTAGTCAATTGTCATTTGAGCAGGTAGATTGCGTATTTATGGACCCACTTGGCAAAATGGGAAGAAGGAGGCACGCCTATTGGGCGCAGCACGACATACAGGATTCGCTTCCCGCAACGCGCCCGCAGCCTCGCAGAGACGGCGCGACGTACACGACGCCGCCACAGTGCCGGCGCAGCTTTATGCGTCAAAAAAGCCGACCCCCAGCAATCAGCACAGGGGTCGACCAGGCAAACAGGAAGAGTATGGCACTAGAAGCAAGACGGCGGCAATTCCGTCGCAGGTTCACGGCTAGAGGGTCTATTTACAGCACACGCTGTGCCCTGCAGGCACCGCAGCATTCAAGGCTTCAAACAGCAGGAGCAACAAGCCAATTTGCACACGGTAGCCCTCAATACCGGAGCTCGGATGACTCATGAGACACGCCATCGAAGAAGGCCGTGGCGCACGTCAACTCCTAATGTTGGAGCTTGGATGCCTGATAAAGTGCGACGGCGACGGAGGCCATGGCGCACAGCAACTCCCAATATTGGAGCTTGGATGACACAGGAACGCACGAAGAGACGCCGGGGCAGGCAACGGCGCCCCTCACTGTTGGGGCCCGGACGGCAGCCGCACTGCCGCCTAGCTGCGTCGTTATAGCAAGCGCACGAGCCTTATCCCTGTGCCAGCTTTTCCAGCAGCTCCTTGCGGGAGTGAACGTCGAGCTTGGTGTAGATCGACCGAATATGACTGCGCACGGTGTTCTTCGAGATGACGAGATCCTCGGCGATCCAGTTGGCCGAGCGGCCCTGGGCAAACAGCAGCATGATCTGCCCCTCGCGAGCCGAAATGCCAACGTTCTCGGGGATTGCAGCGATGCAAGCCTCAAGGGCATCGGGGTTCAACGCAAGGGATTCAGGACCGAGCAGAGCGCCGGTGGCTGCGTCGTCCGAGCGCGCATCGCGAAGCGACCCGCTAGCAGTTCCTGCGGAATAGCCAGCCTGGTAAGGTGCGTGCATCGAGCCCGTACCCGCATGGGAAGCGTCACCGTGCGCCATGAATGCACCACCGCGCCCCGAACCAGGCACGCCAGCTACAGGGACCCGGTCTTCTCCCCCACCCTGAGCCAAAACCGAGCCATCACGCTTCCATGTGAAAATAAACTTGATGTCAGCGTCTGTGAACACAAAAGCAAAGAGTGCCACGATGGCAAACATAAGCGCGGCAGTGACCACCAGGTGGGCCGAAGGCGAATCGAGCAGGCGCGCGCAGGAGATACCCAGGCCCCACGAAGCTGCACTTGCCCCCAGGTAGACGGCCTGGCCAATGCCAAAAGCGCGCACGGGCGAAAATCCAAAGCGAAAGGCGGTGTAAGCCATGAGGCACGTGAACATCATCCAGAGAAGTTCTTTGCCGATGCTCAGATAGATGAGGTTGACCCCAAAAGCCGATACAAAGATAACTGCTACGCCGAGCACCACGAGCATCGTGTAGACGCGCCTCACCGCACGCACGAGGTCGCCCGTGTTGATCATGAAGCATATGACAAGAGAGGCCATGAAGATGGCAAACGCCGTAACGGCACCCGTCTGGGAAAAACCGTCATCTGGCATGGAGCTACAGGCGATACCGCGCGCAAAACCAGCAGTGACGGCAACGAGCGCGGCCGCCAACACAAGACGCACGAAGGAGCGCATGCCGGGGGCACGACGGCCACCATGCTCTCGAGCCACAAGAAGTTCGTCAGCGGGAAAGGGGTCGTCTCCGGGCATGATATAGAGCAGTGCGCTCACCAGGGGCAATGCCGCAATAAAGAACGGCTGCCAGACAAGCGGAATGCCGCTTCCCATGAAGAAGAGAAACGCCGTGAACATGAGGGAGACGGAGCCTGCGGTAAGCACTTCGCGACCACCGAGCGTACCGTACACCTCACCCGTCTTGAGCGCCAAAATCGAGGTGCCGATACCAGTGAGCAAGGCACCCAACTCGAACACGGGAAGGTCCGAAGCCATGGGAGCAAAAGCGATGAGAAGACTGCCGAGGACTCCCAGACAGCTCACGGCAACAACAAGGGGCCGGCGCGACATGAGCGGCGTCACCTTGCGCCAAAAAGCCGCCGCAAGGAGCAGGGCACACATGATGGCAGGCGTGGAGCACAGATACATTGAGCCCACCTGACGCGCGAACAGGGCATCGTCGGGCCAAAGGGCATACAGGCCCGTGCCCATATAACACAGCCAAATCCATGCCCACCAGGCACCAAGGCCCAGATAGCGCAAATACGGCCACTGCTCGGCCAAATGCGACATGCCCTCGGCGTATTTTGAAGCCATCCTTTGTGGCACGGCCAATCCCCTTCTCCCCAAAATAGAAACCGCAGAAGCCAGGCGCAAACGCCCAGCTTCGGCAGCAATTCCGCCAAGCATGGTAACACGAGGAACGAGGCTTGCGGAACGCAATGACCATAGCAACGCAGCAAGCAACAACCAAGTAACACTAGACGACCCGCTAGCGAAAGCAGAACCCGCCCCTCAAATACAGAAACAATGTGGCAGAAAACATCGGGCAGCCTGTTAGCTGAAACGGCCCCTGCTTGAAGCACAAAGGGGGTTTCTCGCCCAAACGTGCAAAGCGGACCGTTTCGACCCACTTAAGCCTGGACGTTTGAGACCGTGGGGGCTTTCTCGTCAGTCATTGTTTCTCCTCGGGGTGATTTTTTTAGAGCTCAAAGCCGTATGCAGACAGAACGTACTTGGGAATCTCGTACCTAACGGTCTTCTCGGGGTCAACAACCTGGCAAATGCGCAGGTCGGCAACGAGAGAAAGCAGCATCGTGAGCTCATCTCTGGGGGCGCCGGTGCGGCTGTGCAGCAGCTCCAGCATGTCATGGACAGCAATGTCGCATGCCTCGTCGAGCGTTGCGGCCGAAGCGATGCACACAAGGTGCGTCTCGTTCTCGAGAATCGGGTTGGCAATCTTGAGCTCGGGCAGAGCAGTCAGCGTGACCGTGGCATAGCCGGCAATCTCGGCGCCGGAGACGCCAATCTCGCCGTCGCCCATGCAAGCGTGCATGTCACCGCAGCCGAAGAGGGCGCCATCGCAAGCAACAGGGAAATACAGGGTCGCACCAGCGGCGATGGCAGTGTTGTCCATGTTACCGCCGTGGCTGCCGGGGGTGCCGCAGTTCACAGGCTCGCCCTCGGGAGCGACGCCGATAACACCGATCATGGGACGCAGGGGGAGCGACAGCTTGTCGTTCCAAACAACCTCGTCGGTGGTCACCTTGCAAAACGCCGTGCTCCAACCCTCGAGGAGGTCACCGCAGATGCCCTCGTCCTTGCCCGTGCAGCACGCAGCCTGCTCGTCAAACTCGATGGACTCAATCTTGACCTTGAGCGTGCCGCCCTTAACGGCACCGTTCACGTAGATGGGGCCCGTGGCAGGGTTGATGCGATCCCAATCGATGTAGTCGAGCTTGTCCTGGGGACCCTGAAGCTGGTTGCCGAAGCAGTCTTTGGTGCGCACGCGAACGGTGTCACCCGACTCAACGGTCAGCGCAGGCTCAAGATCTTGCGCAAACGCATAGATAACTTTCTCATCGCTCAGCTCAATCATGTTTCCCCTCGTTCCTATCTCCTTTGTAGACTATCTACAACAGGCGGGGGTCATCTTATCATCCGCCCATAAACCATTTCCTATGTGTTTCATAGTTCGTGCTTTATTTTTCCTGCTAGAGACAGTTGAGAGAGTTCACTTGCCTGTTTCATCCAGCTAGATATATCTGTAGACAAAAAACTGGCCCCGGAAATACTCCGAGGCCAGCTTGCTGAATTGTTACATCATGTAATCGCGAGCCGTCCGACCGACCCGCGCCTTGTCTGTCGGCCTTACGCGTCGAACTTGCCGTCGGCCAGGTCGTGTCCGAGCAGGTAACCGTAGGTGATGCAGTTGATGCCGTAGCAGTTGCCCGGGATGGCGAAGTTGTAGTTGTTGGCGTACATGTTGCCCGTCATGTGGCCCACGTTGAAGAGGCCGGGCAGCGGGGCGTCGTTCTCGTCGCACACCTGCATGTCGGAGTTGGTGTTGAGGCCGCCCATGACGGTCATCATCATGGCGTAGTTGCGGGCGGCGTAGAAGGGGCCCTCGGGCTCGATCGGGATCAGGAACTGGGCGGCCTTGTGGAAGTCCTCGTCAACGCCCTTGTCGCACAGCTCGTTGTAGCGATCGACGACAGCCTGCAGCTTCTCGGCATCAAGACCCAGCTGCTCGGCGAGCTCAGGCAGCGTGTCAGCCTTGAAGTAGCTGCCCGACTCGATGCCGGCCTCCCACTTCTCGATCATCTCGTCGGGCGTGGAGGCAGGGGTCTCGTAGCGCTTGCCGAAGGTGCGCCACTCGTAGCCGGCGTCGACGATGGCCTGGGCGAAGTTGGCCGTCCAGATACCGAAGGCGACATGGCCAGGCTGCGTGATGAGGTGGTTGGCCGAGTAGGGGGCGGAGACGTCCTCGCGCTGGTAGCGCTCGGTGTTCATGTTGACGTTGAGGCCCTGGTGGAAGCCGAGGGGCTCAAAGGAGCCGCCCCAGGCGCCCTGCATCATAGGTGCCACGGAGGTGTGCTGCCAGGCGGCGCCCACCCACAAGCCCATCTTCTGGCCGTCGCCGGGATACAGGCCCGTAAGGGCGAAGCCGCGGTTGTAGTCGGTCTCGGCGTCCTCGAGGCCCACGATCGGCAGAATCTGGGGGCAATACTTGGCAATCATTTCCTTGTTGGCCGAGAAGTCACCGGTGGCAAGGACGATGCCCTTGTGGCCCACAAACTTGACGTAGCTGCCGTCGGCCTTCTGGGCGACAACGGCGATCACGCGGCCGGTCTCCTCATCACGAACGAGCTGCTTGGCCACAGTGTCATAGATGATGGTCGCACCCTGCTCGAGGGCGTAGGCCTCCATGGCCTCGACGGCATTCTGCTGGCCGGTGGAAGCGCTGGCAGTATCATCGCCCTTGGCGCCGAAGCCGATGGCATAGTCGGGACCGTTGTCCAGACGGTTGTCGGACTCCAGGAACACCTCGACGTCCTTGCCGCGGACGATGTCGATGCACCAGTTCATGGCCTCTTCGGAGTTGTTGTAACCGCGCATCCACATCTTCTGGTCGATGGTGAAGCTGGCGGCGCGCTCCTCATGGTAGAAGAAGTCGACCGGGTCGAGACGATCGATGCCGTACTCTTCAATGACCTTGTTGTAGGCCGAGAAGTTGGAGCCACCGCGGGAAATGGGCTGGCTGGAGGCGGAAAACAGCGTGACGCTCGCGCCCTTCTCGGCAGCGGCGGCAGCGGTGCAGATGCCGGCCATGCCAGCGCCCACGACGATGATGTCGTCCTCAACGACCTCGGCGATGTCCTCATCGGCGATGGGGTCGGGGGCAATCTCGAAGCTCCACTTGGGCAGGCCGTTCTTCAGGCTCACGACGTAGGAGTCATCCACGCCAACGCCCTCCTGGGCACCCGAGGTAGCCTTCTCCTCGGCCTCGTTCATGGCATCGGAGGTGTCGGCGGAGGTGGAGGTGGCGGCCAGGGCGGTGCCAGCACCCATTGCGGCGACGGCAGCAGCGCCGGAAGCGGCCAGGAAGTTGCGGCGAGACATCTTGCTCATGCGAAAACCCCTTTTCTTTATTCGTTCCCCTGTCGCGCGCGCCGGCTCCCACCGGCATACGCGCTTTGACAAAACCGATTCTAGGCACTGGCACGAGCATGCGTGAGCAGCTAAACTAGGCGCAGGCGCAAGCGGGGATTGCGCCTAACGGGGGAACACATATGAAAGCGGGGACCAGCCATGGAGATGCGCGACCTCAAATATGCGCTTGCCGCTTACGACACGGGCAGCTTTGCCCGCGCGGCCGAGGCGCTCTTCGTCTCACGCCAGGCGCTCAGCCAGGCGGTGCATAGACTCGAAGAGGAAATCGATGTGCCGCTTTTTGAAGTTGCCGACGGAAACCGCCTGGTCAGCACGCCGGAGGGCGCGATTTTCCTGGCTCAGGCCCGACCCGTAACAGAGGCGTTCGACGAGCTCGCACGCGCCTATCCTTCCACCCGGGACGCACGCAGCGGCACGCTCACGCTGGCCCTCGCCATCGGCGCGGCGCTCTCGCTGCCGGCAGATTTCTTCTCGCATTTTTCGGAGCGCGAGGCGGGTCTCGTGCAGGAATTCGAGGAAGGCAACACCGACGGCGCCCTTGACATGCTAGAGAGCGGCAGGGCCGACGTGGCGCTCGTGGGGTCGTGCCCCTCGCTTCTCGACCCTGCGCATTTCGAGCGGGCGCTCGTCGTGGCCACGGGACTTTGGCTGGCCGTGCCCCTGGGCAACCCCCTCGCAAGCAAGGAGCGCCTCGCCCTCAACGACCTCGAGGGTCAGCGCCTCGTGACCGCCGGCAGGCTCAACCACCTGCACCGCTACATCGTCAAAGCCTGCGAGGCAGCCGGGGTGCACATCGAAATCCCCGTCACCTCGTCGAACACCGACATGCTTGTGCAGCTGGCGCGCGAGCACGGCGCACTGTGCTTCGCCTTCCCGGCCCGCATCACCGGCGCCGAGAGGAAGCACGCCGACAGCCGGATAATCCCCCTCGACACACCTGAGTCGACCGCCTTCGGCACCTACGCCGTGCGCCGCCGCGACTCCCGTCGCACCCCTGCGGCGCGGCGCTTCTGGGTCTACGCCTGCGAGCAGGCAGAGGCGGGACAGTAGGGACTCATAACGATTAGTGCGTTTCTTCCGGAGCTTGCCAAGGCCCTATACAGTCTCCGCAAAGAACCGATCACGCGTTAGATGACACGGAAGGAAGAGGAGGACATCGCCGTAAAAAAGTAACGCCAAAATTGCACCTCCGGCGTTAGAAAAAACGCACTGCACGAACGTAGCTGCAGGTCTCACTGATATGGCTGTACCCCAGTGAACCGCTATGCGACGGTTGGCCTCTTGCATTGAAAACAGTTGGACTGTCAACAGGTGTACTAATGGTTTCCCCGCTTGTGCAGCACCAATGCGCCGCAAGTAACGACAGCCAATCCAGTACCGGCCAGCACAGCGAGTATCACAGGCGAGGGAGACGCATCGACTGTCTTGGCAATCTGGACAAAGCCAGTCCACGCGAGTTGAGAAGCCATGCCGTCAGCAGGCTGAGTCGGCAGCGCATCTTGCAAATAACGTGCAATTAGTCGAAGATCGCCGGTAACGGGGCTGTCGAAATCCCAAAAGTCGCCCGTTGCTGCATCTATCCATCCGGCAAACGTATAGCCTGGCTTCTCTTTAACCTGTGGGGCAATGACGAGCTGTCCCACAGGAACCTTCTGCACCGTCTGAATATCGTCACATGTGAACACGACTGTTGCGTCAACCGAGTAGCACACCTCAGTATACTGCATATCCGACGCGTAGGCCTTCAGGCCGGGCAATGCGGTCCAAGACAGACTACCCACCAGTAAAACGCAGGCTAACATGACAGGCGCTTTACTCACGAGGGCATCCGTTATTATTCAAGCCCGAGATACTAGCGCACTCAGTCGCTCTCGTCGCAGATGGGCGGTCTTCCAATGTAGAATGTACAAAACGAAGATTCAAGTTAGCGGCACGTGTGTCAGAAACAGAATCTTTGAGAACTCCGATGGTGGACACGGCCTCCTCCGTTGCAAAAGCAACGGACTGACCATCGGCAAGACTGACGGCAGTACCGAGATTCAACTCAATTTGGCCGACCAAATCAGCCGAACCGGAGATACCATCGCTATCGCACGAATCGCCCGAAACCGGCCCGTCTACTTCAGGAGTATCAATGGTCACAGATGCTGTGTCAGGACAGCTTGCCCCGGCAGAATCAGTGCTGGTTACACTGTTGGCCGGCGCAATGTCGGGTATTGGGGCATCATCCTTTTCGATCGCATCGTTAGACATCGAAACGTTGGACACATCACTGCCCGCAGCAACCGTTAGAACGCCAAGGGGACCGGTCGCGGAAGCACTCGTTTCAGTTGTTTTCCCGACAGAAGCGTCACAAGGAGGCGCAGGCACCACACTGCCTTGCAGGTCATCGCCCAGAGTTGCCATGTTTGCCTGGTAAGCAATGGTGAATGTCACGCGGTCGGTATAGGTCCCCGAGCAAACAGGCGTTTGAATGACGATGGCAGTCACTGTCTGCGAAATGGCCACCGCATCCTCATGTGACTGCACCGTGAAATTGGCGCCGTCAAGTTGATAGGCAAGCGTGGCCCCTTCCGCACTCGTAAGCACTCCGCTTGAAGAGGCCGAAACAGTAAGCGTGCTGTTTGCTTGCAACGCACCCGTGATGTTCATTGAGCCCGTCTGTTGCTCGTCGATGGTTAGGCAGGCAGGGATAGTTAGAGAATAGGGCTCCATAACGCCAGGCGTGTCGGCAGCATCCGCATAGGCGGGTGCCGGTGCAGCAGGTGTGAACAGGCCACTCTGGGCCAATACCCAGACGGCGCAAAGGAAGGCCAAGGGCGCAAACACCCCGACTACCATTGGTTTTCCTTTGAGCGTCATAGGAATCTCCCACATGCCATCAACAGCAATTCTGCAAGATGCACGGCCCACTGGCAGAGTTGGTCCGCTCAGTGGGCCGCTTTTAAAAAATGCTTGTATGAACTCGCTACTCGACCTGAGCCGTGAAAACAGCAGTACCAATGTAGTTGCCTGCAACTTCGGCCGTACCCGTCGTGCTTGTTGAAAGCACGAAGCTGAGATCCTGGCTTGCTGCGTTGGTTCCTGCGGGAACTGTCAAAACTTCATCACCCGATTTGACGTGCGTAGACGAAATTCCATCCGTTCCAACTTTAGAAACCGTGTAGCTCAAAGCCGTATTGCCATTCTTGATTTGAAACGCACCCTCATTGCCTTCGATGGTAATGTGGAGATTCTTGCCATCGGGAATAACGTTCCTTGTAACTTTGACCGCGTCCTCGCCCTTCATTTCAGCCTTCGAAGTGGCATTAACACCCTTGTCCATGCCAAAGTCAATCATGCGCGGCACCGACCACTCGTAACCGGCAGTGACTTCATACGTCACATGAGATTCCTTCTGCTGCGGCGTCGTTATGCTCGCATCCGCCGCCAGTGCTGCAGGCGCAATCGCGGCGACCAGAGCAAGGCCGGCCATGCCGACAAGAATAACCTTGTTCTTTTTCATATCACGCTCGGCAATGGGAACTAGCCGCTTGCTGCAGCTTGAGGATTTGCCAACTCCCTTCCAAATCGATTTCAAGGTTCCCTTTCATCCCCGCTATAGGCAACGTCGCCGCTACGCTACGGTCAACGTAATCCTAACAATGCCGCTGTTGGTCTTCGTCACCCCGTCTGAGCAGTAGGGTTGACACACGACGTAGGCATCATAGGTTCCGGGCTCCAGGGCGCGCGTCATCTCCATCCGCTGGATATAATTGCCCGGCGCTACAAGATCGGACTGATACAACAGCTCATCGTCCGAAGACAGGTAAAGACCGAACGTCATGAGATAGCAGTCCTGAGCACACGTTACAGAGAGCTCTGTATCTTTCCCCGTATTCGTACGTACCTTGATGACCTTTTCGCCCTCGAAGCCTCCAATGCCCTCCAGGGTGTAGTCGCCCGCCTTGTCGCGCTCCACAGCAAAACAACGCTCATCGTAATCGGCAACCTCGGTCACACTGCCTTGAATACCTGCCAGTTTGAGATAATGACTGAGCTCTACTTTCGTGCCGCTATCCACCACCAAGTGCTCAAGCTGCTTGCCATTGATACTCACGACATCCTCATACCAGAGATTTTCTGCCGGGTTGTGAAACTCAAATCCCTGAGTGATATCAGTGGTTTGAGCCGGAATAGTAAAGCCGCCCCACCCGGGCAGTGTTATGTTCTTGCTACGATCCACGGGAGTCTCAGGCTTAACGTACGCACTCTGTGACTGATCGAGCTGGAGCGGTTGGCCCGCCGCACCGTCCGTGTCCACTGCATACTGCGTACCCGCCATACGTCCAGGCCCAACGACGAGGATATAAACCAGGCATCCCACGAGAGCCAAGATGACTACAATCAGCACAGAAATCAGCATGCCGTGACGCTTGCCATCTTGCCCCTTGCCCGCATTGTTCTCCATTACCGTTTTTGCCACCGTATTCCTCTTCCTTACCGTAGCCATCACAATGGCACCCGGCTTAGCCAATGCAAACGGGAAGCTTAGGAATCCCCCCCCTCATGTCAAGACTTGCTAATAAGATTGAATTGCAATAGCACTATTTTTCATATTGGGAAGAACCAGACAGTAGCGGATTTACCCATCGTCACTCCTAACTCATGCGCAGCCGCCCCGCAGCCGGCCCGGCTCAGCCTATCTGTGTGCTCTCTATAGCGATTCGGCACCAGCGCATTAACGATTCTTCTCCAGTGGCAATCTTTTACACGCTAATTAGTTTCTAGTGTAAGGTTGTTCTGGTGGAAACAAATGACTCGTACGTCGAGCTCTCCCGCGAGCTGTTCGAGCAGCTCGCGCGCATGAGACGCGGCATGCATCCCAGCACACGCAACTCCATGCGTGGAGAGATGGCCGTGATACGCGTGCTGCACCTCGCCGCGGTTGCCGGGGAGGCCGACCCCACTCCCTCTCAAATTGCCGAAAGCTCGCACCTGAGCCCCGCCCGCGTGGCCAACGTGCTGCGTGCCCTCGAAGAAAAGGGTTGGATCACCCGCTCCCATGACACGCGGGATCGCAGGCGCGTGACCGTGACGCTCACCGAGCAAGGCGAGACCGAACGCGCCCGACGCCGCGCCGAGTTTGACAGGCAAGGCGCAGAATTCCTGCGTGAGCTGGGAGATGAGGACGCCCGCGAGGCCCTGCGCATCCTCAAGCGCTGCAACGAAATCCTCAGCAAACAAGACCCGACCGAGACGAAAGGAGGCGATACCGATGAGAATCATCAAGCTCTTTAAGAACCATATCCTGGCCCTTCTTGCCGCAGTCGCGCTCATCATCATCACCTGCAACGCCGACCTGACGCTTCCCGCCTACATGTCCGAGATTGTGGACGTGGGCATCCAGCAGGGCGGCATCGAGAGCCCCGTGCCCGACACCATCCGCCGCGACTCTCTAGACGACCTGGAAATGTTCATGTCCGAGGAAGACGCGAGCATCGTCGAAGCCGCCTACTCCTCCCCTGATGAGCAGGGCATTTGCACCTATCAGGGCACCGAGGCCGACCGCGAGGACGACGGGGCCGTGGCGCAGGCCATGAGCCTGCCCGAGACCGTGGCGCTGGCCTTGGCCCAAGGCGTGGACGCCAGCCACCTGGGCAGCGGCTCCGGGCAGGGTAACCTCTCCATGGACGACGTGCGCGCCGCGTTTGCCGCCGGCATGCTCAGCCGCGACCAGCTCGTCGAGGGCGCCCAGGCCATGGCCGACTCCATGGGCGAGATGGGCGGCTCTATCGTGCGGCAGCGCGCCATCGGCTATGTCCAGCAGGAATACGAGGCCCAGGGCATCAGCCTGGCCGACGTGCAGAACTCCTACCTGGCAGGCATGACCGCGAAGATGTTCGGCCTGTGCGCCATCAGCCTCGTGGCCACCATCCTCACGGGCGCCGTGGCCTCGCACACCGCCTGCACCATCGCCCGCAACCTGCGCCGCAAGACGTTCCACAAGGTCATGAGCTTCTTTGCGGCAGAGGTGGGCAAGTTAAGCCAGGCCTCCCTCATCACCCGCTGCACCAACGACATCCAGCAGATTCAGATGGCATCCACCCTGCTCATCCGCATGGTGCTCATGGCACCGATCATGGGCACGGTGGCACTCGTGCGCGTCTTCGCCACCAAAACGGGCCTGGAGTGGACCATCGGCGTCGCCGTCATCGCGGTCTCGGCCGTGGTGGGCGTGCTCATGGGCCTCACCATGCCCAAGTTCAAGAAGATGCAGCAATACATCGACCGCGTGAACCTCGTTGCCCGCGAGATCCTCGACGGCCTCATGCCCATCCGCGCGTTCGGCCGCCAGGAGCACGAGCTCAAGCGCTTCGACAAGGCGAGCACCGACCTCATGGACACGCAGCTCTTCACCAACCGCGCCATGAGCTTCATGATGCCGCTGATGATGCTCGTGATGAACTGCATCATGGTGCTCATCGTGTGGACGGGCTCCCATGGCGTGAACGACGGCATCATGCAGGTGGGCGACATGATGGCGTTCATGTCCTACACCATGCAGATCGTCATGTCGTTCATGATTCTCACGATGGTCTCGGTCATGATGCCCCGTGCCGAGGTTGCCTGCGAGCGCGTGGAGGAGGTCCTCGCCACCGAGAGCTCCATCCGCGAGCCCGCCAGCCCCAAGACCCCCGCTGAAGGCGTGCGCGGAGAACTTGAGTACCGCGACGTGGCCTTCCAGTATCCCGACGCCGGCGAAGACGTGGTCAGCGGCGTCAGCTTCAAGGTGAGCGCCGGCGAGATGCTCGGCATCATCGGCTCCACGGGCTCGGGCAAGACCTCGATCGTGCAGCTCATCCCGCGCCTGTACGACGCCACGAGGGGCGCGGTGCTGCTCGACGGCGTGGACGTGCGCGAGATGTCGCTCGGCGACGTGCGCCGCCGCGTGGGCTACATCCCCCAGCAGGGCTTTTTGTTCTCCGGCACCGTCGAGAGCAACCTCAAGTTCGCCGGCGACAGCGTGACCGACGAGGACATGCGCCGCGCAGCCGACATCGCCCAGGCAAGCGAGTTCATCCAGGAGCGCGAGGGCGGCTTCGCTTCCGACGTCAGCCAGAGCGGCTCGAACGTCTCCGGCGGCCAGCGCCAGCGCCTCTCCATCGCACGCGCCCTCGCCAAGAACCCCGAGGTCATCGTGTTCGACGACTCCTTCAGCGCGCTCGACTACAAGACCGACGCCAAGCTGCGCGAGGCGCTCGCCCAAAACGAGCAGGACGCCGCCATCGTGGTGGTGGCCCAGCGCATCGCCACGATCATGCACGCCACCCAGATCGTCGTGCTCGACGAGGGCGCGGTCGTGGGCAAGGGCACGCACGAGGAGCTGCTGCACTCTTGCCCCGCGTACCTGGAAATCGCCCAATCCCAGCTCTCGGCCGAGGAACTCGGGCTCACCGAGGAGGAAATCGCTGCCGTCATGAACGGCGCAGCTCAGAAGGGAGGCGATCGCTAATGGCACACGATATGAGCAGGACCGACGCCCCCAAGCGCCGCCCCGGCGGTCCCGGCCCCATGGGCGGGGGCGGCCACGGCCCCGGGCGCGTCGTGGAGAAGCCCAAGGACTTCAAGGGCACCATGCGCAAGCTTCTTGGATACGTGGGCAAGCACAAGATCGCGGTGTTCTTCGCCATCGCGTTCGCCATGTGCTCCGTGCTCTTCAACATCGTGGGACCCAAGGTCTTGGGCGAAGTCACCACCAAACTCTACGAGGGCCTCGTGGCCAAGGTCGCGGGCACGGGATCTGTCGACTTTGACTGGATCGGCCGCACACTGCTGCTGCTTTTGGGCCTCTACCTGGCAAGCTCTGCCTGCAACCTCGTGCAGGGCTGGCTCATGACCGGCGTCACGCAGAAGATCTGCTACCGCATGCGCAAGGAGATCGCGCACAAGATCACCGTCGTGCCGATGAGCTACTTCAACGGCCACAGCAAGGGCGACGTGCTCAGCCGCATCACCAACGACGTCGATACGCT